>NZ_CP120742.1:2044166-2347777 GCF_029581275.1 Micromonospora sp. WMMD1155 | reverse complement strand
CGGGCGGAGACGGCGGACCCGGAATGGGCGGCACCGGTGAGGGCGGGGGTACGGGCGGGCCGGGGACCGGCGGGACCGGACCGGGCGGCGGCGTGGGTCGGGGCTGCGGCGTCGGCATCGGCCCGGGCGGGTACGGACCCGGCGTCGGTGCGGGTTCCGGCTCGGGTGGTGCCGGCTGGGTCGGCCCGGGGCCGGGCGGCGGAGGCGTCGGCTCCGGCTCGGGAGTCGACGGCTGCGGCGGTTGGGCGGGCTCCGGCGGTTGCGCGGGCTCGGGCGGCTCGGGATTCACCGGCCCGGCTCCGTAGACGGTCGGTGTGCTGGCCCGCGGGTCCGGGGTGCCGATCGCACCGGCCGCGACGCGGCTGCTGCTGGGAACGGTGGCGCTGGCCCGGGCCGGTGCGGGCGACTCGTTGCGCTGCCCGGGGACCGCGACGTCGGCCGAGCCGGTCGCGCGGTAGGTGGTCGCGCTGGCCGGGGCGCTGGCCGGGAGGTCGCTGCGGGACGCCCCGGCGGTCGCGACGCTGGCGCGGGCCCGTACCGGCGCGGCGGCCTGCTCCGGGCGGACCTCGGCGGGCATCGCCTGGCCCGTGGCCCGGGCGGAGATCGCCTGGCCGCCGGTTTCGGTGGGGATCGCGTGGCCCGTGGCCTCGGTGGGCGTCGCCTGGCCGCCGGTTTCGGTGGGGATCGCCTGGCCCGTGGCTCGGGCGGAGATCGCCTGGCCGCCGGTTTCGGTGGGGGTCGCCTGGCCGGCGGTCTCGGTGGGGGTCGCCTGGTCAGCGGTTTCGGTCCGCGTCGCCTGGGCCGTGGCCTCGGCGGGAGCGGCCGGGGCTTCGGCGGCGTCTCCGGTGTCGGCGGAGCTGTCGGGAGACGCGGTGTCGGCGGGGGACGCGGTGTCGGTTCGCGCGGCCTGGGCCGCGTCGCTGAGGACCGGGTCAGCCCGCGAGGTCACGGGGTCGGTGGACGACGGCGGGTCGGACACCGGGTCGGCGCCGCCGAGCCCTGGCGGGTCGGCTCGGTCGACCACGGGGTCGACAGTCTCCGCCGGATCTCTCTGCTCGGCCATCTCCGCCCTCCGCGCCATGCTCGCACCCGGACCCGTGACGTCGAGTCGGATGTGCCTGGTTGTCACCGTGCCACAGATCGTCCCGAGCGGACAGCCGGAGCGGGTCGTGGCGGATCAACCGGTGGCGCTGGCGCTGCCCGTCGGGTTGCTGCCGCCGGTAGCGCTCGTGGTGGCCTTCGGCGTGGTCGGCGGCGTCGTCGTGTTCGGCGCGCTGGTGGGCGCCGAGGGCAGCGTGGTCGGCGTGTTGGTCGGGTTGGTGGTCTTGGTCGGCGTCGGCGTCGGCGTCAGAGTCGCGCTGCCGGTCGGCGTCGGCGTCGGGGTGGTGGTCTTGGTGGGCGTCGGCGTCGCGGTCGCGGACTTGGTCGGCGTCGGCGTCGGGGTGGCGGACTTGGTGGGCGTCGGCTTGGGGGTGGGCGTCGTGCTGGGCGTCGAGACCGGCGGAGTCGGAACCGTCACGATCGGCGCCGGTACCGCGCCGATCACCCGGGTCGCGGCGTACAGCCGGGACCAGCGGACGACCGAGATCTTGACGACGTCGCCGGTGGTGGGTGCCTGCACCATCTTGCCGTTGCCGATGTACATGCCGACGTGGTGGATCGTCGTCCAACTGCTGCCGGAGGCGAAGAAGAGCAGATCGCCGGGGAGCAGCGCGCCCTGCGGCACGGTCCGGGCCCGGGTGGCGGCGTACTGGTCCCGGGAGACCCGGGGCAGGTCGAAGTAGTCGGCGCCGGGAGACCGGTACGCCGCCCACATCAGACCGGAGCAGTCGAACTCGTCCGGCCCCTCCTCGGACCACTTGTACGGGTCGCCGAGCTGCGCCAGCGCGTACCGGACCGCGGCCAGTGCCCGGGGGTGCGCGGCCATGCCGCTGATGCTCTGGTTGGCGACGTAGCCGGCACCGTACTGCTGCTCGGCGGCCTCCTGCTGACGTTCGATCTCGATCAGTTGGGCGGCGTTGTCGCGGCGCAACTTGAGCAGGCTCGCCTCGGCAGTGCGCAGCGCCGTCTCGCTCGCGGTGAACTCCGCGTCGGCGGCGGCGAGCAGGTTCTTGGCCTCGGCGTGCTTCTGGTACGCCTCCTGCTCGGCGGCGCGGGCCCGGGACAGCCCTCCGGCCACGCCGGTGGTGCCGCCGTCGACCTTCTCGCCGCGGGTGATCTGCTGGAGGCGGCTCAGCTCTCGGATGTCCTCGGCGAGGTCACCGGGCGGCAGCGCGGCGGCTGCCTTGACGGCCTCGGCGGCTGCCGCGTCAGCCACCTGTTGTGCTCGAAGCAGGGCGTCCTGAGCGCTGGCAAGCACCTTGCCGGCGGACTCCACCTGGGCTTTCGCGTCGGACTGCTTCTGTTTGATCTTCAGAAGCGCGTCGCCGAGTGTGCCGACCTGAGCTTCGCCGGCGTAGATCTGCGCGGCCAGCGGGCCGGTGCCGATGGTGCCCACCGGCGGCGCCGGGACGCCGGCGACGGGTGGGCCGCCGGGCAGTTGGACGGTGCCGATGGCCGGCGGTCGGGCGCCGGCGTCCGGCACCGTCGTGGGAATACCGGGCTCGGCGTACGCGGGGGTGGCCATCACGGCGGCGGCGATCGCACCGAGCAGGGCGGCCCAGAGCTTCGGACGCAGCACCGGCGAGATCACCGGGCTCCGTCGTCGCTGCCGTCGCCCGCGCCCGCTGTAGATCATGCCGCTCCCCGTCCCGCTGCTCCTCGCCGCGCACGGTGGGCGCGACCGCCGGGACGGTACCAGTGTGTGTGTTCCGCCCCACCTTGTTACTACCGCACCTCGCCAACCTTGTCGATGCGTGGCCGGGTTACGGGAGGCTGAGAGTCCGGTGAAGTGGGTCGCTCACGGCGACCGTGCCGCCGGGGCTGTCGGCGTCCCGACGTACGCTCGACCGGGACCGCAGGTGGAAGGGACGTGCCATGGACGCCGGACTCAAGCGTGAGCTCGAAGCGAAGGTGTACGCCGGTGAGCGGCTGACCCGGGAGGACGGGGTCGCCCTCTACGAGAGTGACGACCTGACCTGGTTGGGGCGGCTGGCGCACCACAAGCGCACCGAGTTGAACGGTGAGCGGGTGATGTTCAACGTCAACCGGCACCTCAACCTGACGAACGTCTGCTCGGCGTCCTGTGCGTACTGCTCGTTCCAGCGCAAGCCGGGCGAGAAGGACGCGTACACGATGCGCATCGACGAGGCGGTCCGCAAGGCCAAGGAGATGGAGGGTGAGCAGCTCACCGAGCTGCACATCGTCAACGGTCTGCACCCGACGCTGCCCTGGCGTTACTACCCGAAGGTGTTGCGGGAGCTGAAGGCGGCGCTGCCGAACGTCAAGCTCAAGTGCTTCACCGCGACCGAGGTGCAGTGGTTCGAGAAGATCAGCGGTCTGAGCGCCGACGAGATCCTCGACGAGCTGATGGACGCCGGTCTGGAGTCGCTCACCGGCGGTGGCGCGGAGATCTTCGACTGGGAGGTCCGGCAGCACATCGTCGACCACGCCTGCCACTGGGAGGACTGGTCGCGCATCCACGCCCTGGCGCACAGCAAGGGCATGAAGACCCCGGCGACGATGCTCTACGGCCACATCGAGGAGCCCCGGCACCGGGTCGACCACGTGCTGCGGCTGCGCGAGCTCCAGGACGAGACCGGCGGGTTCGCGGTCTTCATTCCGTTGCGCTACCAGCACGACTTCGTGGACTCGGCGGACGGCAAGATCCGTAACCGGATCCAGGCGCGCACCACCATGGCGTCGCCGGCCGAGTCGCTGAAGACGTTCGCCGTCTCCCGGCTGCTCTTCGACAACGTGCCGCACGTGAAGAACTTCTGGGTGATGCACGGGCTGTCGGTGGCCCAGCTCTCGTTGAACTTCGGCGTGGACGACCTGGACGGCTCGGTGGTCGAATACAAGATCACGCACGATGCCGACTCGTACGGCACCCCGAACACCATGCACCGCGAGGACCTGCTGCACCTGATCTGGGACGCCGGTTTCCAGCCGGTCGAGCGGGACACCCGCTACAACGTGGTCCGGGAGTACGACAAGGCCCCGTCGCTGGCGCAGCGGCGCGCCGAGCCGCAGCAGGTCTGGGCCTGAGTCACCACGTACCCTCGCAGTCGATGACCGAGCAGAGCAGGTCCGAGCAGCGCGGCGGTTCCGAGCAGCAGGGCGGGTTTCCCCGCCGGGACGCCGAGGGGCGGGTCGCCACCCTGGGTGACCTGCTCGGGGTGTGCCTGGCCGGGGTCGTCATCGGCGCGTTGGCGTTGGTGTTGTTCGACTGGGCGTTCGCCTCGATCGGCGCCGGCGACTTCGGGCACACCAACGGCTGGCTGGCGGTGATCCTGCCGGCGTGGCTGTTCTGGGACGACTTCCGGGCCTGGGATTTCGGTGCGGCGCGGGTGCTGGCGGCGGTGGTCGCCGCGGCCGTGGGCGTGTTCGTCGGTCTGCTGATCGCCGGGTTGGGCGCGGGGCTGCCGCCGCTGCTCTCCGGCGCGTTGGCGGCGGCGGCGTTCACCGTGGCGTACGCGGTGGTCTGGTTCCCGGGCGTCCGCTGGCTGGCCCGCCGGACCGGCTGACCGCTACCGCCCACCGGGCGGATCGACAGTTCCGCCGGCCTCGGCGGGCGACGGAGAGAACGGAGTGGTGCGGGTGAGCGCCGCGCTCAAGTACACGCTGGGCCGGATCGGGCTGTTCGTCGCCGTGCTGGCGGGTCTCTGGCTGATCGACATGAACGTGTTCCTGAAGCTGATGTTGGCGTTGGTCTTCTCCGCCGCGCTCTCCTTCTTCCTGCTGCGCGGGTGGCGGGACGAGATGGCCGGGGAGATGGCCGACGCGACCGAGCGCCGCCGCGCGGAGAAGGAACGCCTCCGTTCCGCCCTGGCCGGCGAAGACGAGAACCCCGCCGACCCGCCCGCCGACTCCCCGCGTTGATCATGAGGTTAGCGGCAACGACACGCCGAGTGGCGGCCGCTAACCTCATGATCGACCCTGATGGGGCGGGCGGCGCGAGGGGTGGGGGTGGGTTTACCAGTTGGTGGAGCCTTTGACCTTGGGCCAGGGCTTGGACACCGGCTTGATCAGGTACGCGATGCCGCCGCTGCCGCCGGAGGTGCCGCCGCTGGCGTTGGTGCGCTTGGTCCGCAGCCAGATCTGTTCGAACTGCGCGCGCTTGTAGACGTTGCGCACCACGTCGTTGCTGGACGAGGCGGGGTCGTTGACGATCACGTCGCCGTCGGCGGTGAAGCCGACCACCACGAAAAGGTGTCCGGAGGTGCCGTAGTTCGCCCCGTCCAGCTCGCTGGCGAGGAAGGACTGGCTGGTCACGACGGGGATGCCGGCGGCGATGAACCGCTCCAGCTCGTCCAGCGAGTGCAGTCGGGTGACCCGCCCCTCCAGCCCGGGGAAGCCGGCCGCGTACGCGGTGTTGAACGGCCAGTTGCCCGCCCCGTCGTACGCGTAGTCGTAGGTCATCCGGGCCGCGTGGTTGACGGTCGGGTCGGGGTAGGTCGGGTCCACCCAGGAGGTGTCGGCCGCCGACGGCCTACGACCCCAGTACTCGACCACCATCTCCGTGGAGGTCGGTGAGCACCACGCCTCGCCGCCGCCGTCGTACTCGGGGTAGTGCCCGGCGTGCACGTTCTGCGAGTAGCGCGGCACCGGCAGTTCGACGCCCCAGGCGATGTGCCCGGCGCTCGGCGTGACGGTGAACCGGTCCGGCACCGTGGAGCTCATCGCGCCGAGCATCCGGACCACCGGCGCGGCGATCTGCCCGGGTGCCCGGTAGAGGGTCAGCCGCAGCTGGTACGAGCGCAGCAGCACCCCGGCGGCGGCGTCGTCGATGCTGAAGGTGTCGGTCCAGATCGTCGACCAGGGATCGCCCTGCCGCTCGACGCTGGTCCGCTTGATGTCGGTGTCGCCGGACGCCCAGCGACCCATGACGTACCACGGGGTGTGGTCACCGCTGGTGTAGCTGCCCTGCATCTCCACCTGGATCCAGGTGCCGGCGGGGGTCTCCGCGTTCCACGAGGCGATCAGCTCGGTGGCGTCGAACCCGACCCGGGTCACCGGTGAGGTCCAGGTGCCGTACTCCCAGGTGCGGGCGACGCCGGTGTGCGGGTCGGCGTACTCGGTGGTGCCGGCCGGGCGGGCCAGGGTGAGGCCCGACCGGGGGCCGGGCGCCACGCGGGTGCCGGACCGGTCGCCCCGGTGCCAGTCGGCGGGCCCGGACCAGTCCTGGAAGGTGATCTGCTCGTCGTGGCTGACGGCGGGTGGGCGGGCCGCTGTCGCGGGCGCGGCGGTGGCGAGCAGGGTGAACGCGGTGACGCCGGCGAGGGCGGCCGCGTGCAGGCGGGATCTGGCCATTGGTGCTCCGCGGTGTCGAGAGGGGCATCGTCGCTGGTCAGTTTTCCGCCTGGAGAGAAGTTTCGCCAGATGTTGGTGGGTGGAAAATCATTGCCGCCGAGATGATCGGCTCGGGATGGACAAGCCAGCGATCGATATTGATATGACCATGTGACAGGTGGTGAAGTGTCCTTCACCGAGCGGGATCTCCCGCCCATCGAGGAGGTAGTCCATGGCCCTCCGCACGTCCAACCCCCTCCGCCGCGTCCTGGTGCTCGCCGTCGTCGCCGGGCTGGGAATCGTCACCGTCGCCACCGGCCCCGTCGCCGCCCAGCCGGCGCCGGACCGGACCGCCGAGTCGGCCGCCGCCGGCTACCGGGTGCTCGGGCCCCGGACCCTCGCCGACCGCAACGCGGTGGCCCGCACCGGAGCCGCCATCGACTACTCCGAGCACGGTGTGCTGCACATCTCGGCGACCGCCGCCGAGGCCGCCGCGATCGGCAAGCTCGGCTTCCGGCTGGAACCCCTGGCCCCGCCGCCCAACGCCGAGCGCGGCGCCGGTGAGATCGGCACGCTGGCCTTCCCGCCCGCCGACTCCAACTACCACGACTACGCCGAACTGACCGCCGTCGTGAACCAGGTCGTCGCCGACCATCCGGCGATCGCCCGCAAGATCAGCATCGGATCGTCGTACGAGGGCCGCGACCTGATGGCGGTGAAGATCTCCGACAACGTCGGCACCGACGAGAGTGAACCGGAGATCCTGTTCAACGCCCAACAGCACGCCCGTGAGCACCTGACCGTCGAGATGGCGATCTACCTGCTCAACCTCTTCACCGACAGCTACGGCGGCGACTCCCGGATCACCAACATCGTCAACAGTCGGGAGATCTGGATCGTGCCGACGGTCAACCCGGACGGCAGCGAGTACGACATCGCCACCGGGTCGTACCGGTCCTGGCGCAAGAACCGGCAGCCCAACAGCGGTTCGTCCAACGTGGGCACCGACCTGAACCGCAACTGGTCCTACAACTGGGGTTGCTGCGGCGGCTCGTCCGGCAGCACCTCGTCGGAGACCTACCGGGGGCCGTCGGCGTTCTCCGCGCCCGAGACGCAGGCGCTACGCAACTTCGTCAACGGCCGGGTGGTCGGCGGCGTGCAGCAGATCAAGGCGAACATCGACTTCCACACGTACTCGCAGCTGGTGCTCTGGCCGTACGGCTACACCACGGCGAACACCGCGGCGGGCATGAGCGCGGACCAGTACAACACCTTCGCCACCATCGGGCAGCAGATGGCGGCCACCAACAACTACACACCGCAGCAGTCCAGCGACCTCTACATCACCGACGGGGACAGCATCGACTGGATGTGGGCCACCCACAACATCTGGGCGTACACCTTCGAGATGTATCCCGGCTCGTCCGGCGGCGGCGGCTTCTACCCGCCCGACGAGGTGATCCCCGCGCAGACCTCGCGCAACCGGGAGGCGGTGCTGATGCTCAGCGAGTACGCCGACTGCCCGTACCGGGCGATCGGCAAGCAGGCGCAGTACTGCGGCGGTGGTGGTGGCACCACGGTCTGGTCGGACACCTTCGAGACGGCCACCGGCTGGACCGTCAACCCGTCCGGCACCGACACCGCCACGGTCGGCGCGTTCGAACGGGGTACCGCCCAGGCGACCACCTCCTCCGGCGCCAAGCAGCTCACCCCGTACGCCGGTTCCAACGACCTGGTCACCGGTCGGCTCGCCGGATCGGCAGCCGGTGACTACGACGTCGACGGCGGTGTGACGAGTGCCCGGTCCCCGGCGGTGACCCTGCCGTCGTCCGGCACGCTGACGCTCTCGCTGGCCTGGTACCTGGCGCACGGCTCGAACGCCTCGTCGGCGGACTACCTGCGGGTGAGCGTGGTGCACAACGGCGGTACCACCGCGCTGCTCACCCAGGCCGGCGCGGCCACCAACCGTAACGGGAGCTGGGCGGTCGCCAGCCTCAACCTCAGCCCGTACGCCGGCCAGTCGGTACGCATCCTGGTGGAGGCGGCGGACGCCTCCGGCGCCAGTCTGGTAGAGGCGGCTGTGGACAACGTCACCATCACGTCCTCCTGATCGGGTGGGGCCCCGCTCCGCCCGGCGGGGCCCCACCACCCGCCTCCGAGGTGCCGTATCCGGGACATATCCCGCACTGCGCGACGGCCCGGTTGATCGTCCAGTGCCGATCGATCCTTGGTCGATCCGGCACGTCGTGGCGGTGCGCTACCGTCTTAGCGACCAGTCCGCAGCGAAGCCGGTGCTAACCCGGCGCTGTCCCGCAACTGTGATGCCTCACCCCCGGTGGGGACGAGCCAGGTCGCCTACGGATCGGTCGCGATACGCGCTCTCGAGGAAGGGCGCCTCGTGGGCGGGCGTACGAAAGTCCCTGTCGGCGAAGCACCACACTCCTCGACCGACAGGAGGCCCCCATGAACAGACGTACCCCTCGGCTCTTCGCCGCGACCCTCGCGGTCGCCGCGCTGGCCCTCGGCGCCTGCGCCGAGAAGGCCGACGACAAGCCGAGCGCCGGCACCGCGGCCGCCGCCTACCCGGTCACGGTCGGCGCGCTCACCCTCGACAAGCGTCCCGAGAAGATCGTCTCGCTGTCGCCCACCGCCACCGAGATGCTCTTCGCCATCGGTGCCGGTCAGCAGGTGACCGCCGTCGACGACCAGTCCAACTACCCGGCCGACGCGCCCAAGACCGACCTCTCCGGCTTCCAGCCCAACGCCGAGGCCATCGCCGGCAAGAGCCCCGACCTGGTGGTCCTCGCCAACGACACCAACAAGATCGTCGACCAGCTCACCAAGCTGAAGATCCCGGTCTACCTCACCCCGGCGGCGACCACGCTCGACGACTCGTACCGGCAGATCACCGAGCTGGGCACGCTCACCGGGCACGCCGACCAGGCCGACGACGTCGCCACCCGGATGAAGGACGACATCGCCAAGCTGGTCAAGGACCTGCCGCAGCGCACCACGAAGCTCACCTACTTCCACGAGCTGGGCCCGGAGCTGTACAGCGCCACCAGCAAGACCTTCATCGGCTCGCTCTACAGCCAGGTCGGGCTGACCAACATCGCCGACCCGGCCGACGCGGACGGCAAGAACGGCGGCTACCCGCAGCTGTCCCAGGAGTTCGTCGTCAAGGCCGACCCGGACTTCGTCTTCCTGGCCGACTCCAAGTGCTGCCAGCAGAACGCCGACTCGGTCAAGGCGCGCAGCGGCTGGGCCGGGCTCACCGCGGTCAAGAACAACCAGGTGATCGCGCTGGACGACGACATCGCCTCCCGCTGGGGCCCGCGCGTCGTCGACCTCCTCCGGGTCATCATCGACGCGGTCGCCAAGGTGCCCGCGTGACCCCGACCCGTCGGTGACCGGGCCGCTGTCGGCGGCCCGGTCGGCTGGGCCACCACCGGTGGCCCGGCCCGCCGGGCTGCGCAAGCGTTGGCTGGTCGCCGGAGTGTTCGCGGTGCTCGTCGCGCTCGTCGCCGGGGTGTCCCTCGGGCCGGTCAGCCTGCCCGCCGGCAGCGTCGCCGCCGAACTGCTCAACCTGATCCCGGGTGTCCACCTCGACAGCGGCCTGTCCGAGCGGGAGATCGCGATCGTCACCGAGTTGCGGCTGCCCCGGGTGGTGCTGGCCCTGCTCGTCGGCGGCCTGCTCGCCCTCGCCGGGGGCTGCTACCAGGGCGTCTTCCGCAACCCGCTCGCCGACCCGTACCTCCTGGGGGTGGCCGCCGGTGCCGGCCTCGCGGTCACCGCGGCGATCGCCCTCGGCGGCGCCGGCCGGGAGGGGGCGATCTCCGGGCTGCCGATGACCATCCCGTTGGCCGCGTTCGCCGGGTCGCTGCTCGCTGTGACGATGACCTACGTGCTCGGCGCGGCCGGCGGGCGCAGCCACTCACCGGCGATGCTGATCCTGGCCGGGGTGGCGGTCTCCGCGTTCCTCTCCGCCGGGCAGACCTACCTGCTGCAGAAGCACGCCGACAGCATCCAACCGGTCTACTCCTGGCTGCTGGGTCGGCTCGCCACCGCCGGTTGGCACGACGTGCTGCTGGTGCTCCCGTACGCCGTGCTGACCACTGTGGTGGTGCTGCTGCACCGCCGCGAGCTGGACGTCCTGGCCGTGGGCGACGACGAGGCGAAGAGTCTGGGCCTGCACCCGCAGCGCACCCGCTACCTGTTGATCGCGGCAGCTTCCCTGGGCACCGCGGCGGCGGTGTCCGCCACCGGCCTGATCGGCTTCGTCGGCATCATCGTGCCGCACACCGTCCGGCTGCTCGCCGGGTCGAGCTACCGGATGATCCTGCCGTTGTCCCTGCTGTTCGGCGGTGCGTTCCTGGCCCTGACCGACGTGGTGGCCCGCACCGCCGCCGCCCCGGCCGAGGTGCCGATCGGAGTGGTGACCGCCCTGCTGGGCGGCCCGTTCTTCGTGATCGTGCTGCGCACCGCCCGGCGGGTGCTCACGTGAGCCGCGAACCCGTCGCCGACCCGTCCGCCGCCGCCTCTTCCGGCGGCGTACCCGCCGTCGAGGTGCGCGGCCTGCACGTCGACCTCGGCGGCACGCCGATCCTGACCGGCGTCGACCTCACCGTCGCCCCCGGCGAGTGGGTCACCGTGATCGGCCCGAACGGCGCCGGCAAGTCGACCCTGTTGCGCGCCGTCGGCGGCCTGCTGGCCGCGCCCGAGGCCATCACCCTCTTCGGTACGCCGAGCACGGCGCTGCGCCGCCGGGACCGCGCCCGGGTGGTGGCCACCGTGGCACAGTCCCCGGTGGTGCCGGCCGGCATGTCGGTGCTGGACTACGTGCTGCTCGGTCGGACCCCGTACATCCCGACGCTGGGCCGGGAGTCGACCGCCGACCTCGACGCCGTGCACGAGGTGCTCGGGCGACTGGACCTCACCGGCTTCCACCGTCGCGAGCTGGCCACCCTCTCCGGAGGCGAACGGCAGCGGGTGTTCCTCGCCCGCGCGCTCGCCCAGGGGGCGACACTGCTGCTGCTCGACGAGCCGACCAGCGCCCTGGACATCGGTCACCAGCAGGAGGTGCTGGAACTCGTCGACCAGTTGCGCCGTGAGCACGGCCTGACCGTCCTCGCCACGATGCACGACCTCTCCCTGGCCGGCGAGTACGCCGACCGGATGGTGATGCTCGCCGGCGGTCGGGTGGTGGCCGCCGGGTCCCCGTCCGAGGTGTTGACCGAGCACCTACTCGCCACCCACTACCGGGCCAGCGTCCGGGTGGTCCCGGGCACCCACGGCCCCCTGGTGGTCCCCGTCCGCCCCACCCGCCCCGACCCCCTCGGGGCTCGTGGGTCAGGCCCCCAGGTCGATGACGGAGAAGAGGGCGCCCTGGGGGTCGCGTAGGGCGGCGAACCGGCCCGACGGGATGTCCCGGGGTGGGACCAGGATCGTTCCGCCCAGCTCGGCGGCGCGGGCCGCGGCGGCGTCCGCGTCGGTGACCGCGAAGTACACCGTCCAGTACGCGGGCAGGTCGGCCGGGAAGTCGTCGGCCAGCGGCGGCATCATCCCGGCGACGATCTGCGTCCCGAGCCGCCAACCGGTGTACGTCACGGGCCCCACCGCCTGGTCGTCCGGCTGCCAGCCGAACACCAGCTCGTAGAAGACCTTCGCACCCTCCGGGTCGGGGGTGACCAGTTCGTTCCAGCTCATCGCGCCCGGCACGTTGAACACTTCGGCACCGGTCATCGCCAGGGGTTGCCAGACGCTGAAGGTGGCGCCGGCCGGGTCGGCGAAGACGGCCATCCAGCCCCGGTCGAACACCTCGAACGGCGGTACGACGACCTGCCCACCGGCCCGTTCGACCCGGCCGGCGACCAGCTCCGCGTCGTCGGTGGCGACGTACGTCGACCAGATCGGCACCTGGTCCGGGATCGCCGGTGGCCCGGCCCCGGCGACCGGCTTCCCGTCCAGCAGGAAGACCGTGTAGCCACCCGCCTCGGGTTCCGGTGTCACCCGGCCGGTCCAACCGAACAGCTCCGGGTAGAAGCGCCGCGCGTCGCCCAGGTCCGGGGTGGCCAGGTCGGCCCAGCAGGGCGTACCCGGCGGGACGGTGCTCACGTCAGGACCCCTCTCACCCCGGGGCGACCACGGCGGCCCCCTGCGGGAATCCTGGCACCGTCCCGCCGCGGCTCGGGGCGGAAACGGACGAATCGTCAGCTGAACCGGCGACCCTCGTCCCGTCGGTACGCCCAGCCGGCGAGCGTGGCGAGCAGCACCACCCAGACACCGAGCATGATCAGCGCCAGCGGTTGGACGTGGTAGTCGCTGACCGCCGCCCACATCAGCTCGGCCGCACCCCGGGTGGGCAGGAACGGGGCGATCGTCTCGATGAACCCGGGCGCGTCGCCCGGCGCGGAGAGCAGCCCGCCGCCGAACGCGAGCGGCAGGAAGACGACCTGCGCGACGACGATCGCCGCCTTGCTCGGCAGCGAGTAGCCGATGGCCAGGCCCATCAGCGTGAACGGCACCGAGATGACGGCCACCGTGCCGATGGTCAGCAGGAACGCCGCCGGGGTGATCTCGGCCGCGGTCAGCGTCGCGCCGATCACGACGACCGGGATCAGCGAGAGGTACGTCAGTGCCAGGCCGGCCAGCACACGGCCCGCGAACCGGGGCGCCGGTCCGGCCGGCAGGGTCCGGGTGTACGGGTTCCACGGCTGGTCGCGGTCCTCGGCGACGCCGACGCCGTACTGGAAGATGTTGGCGCTCATCACCGAGAAGGTGACCATCGACGCGGTGGCGAGGGTGGCGCCGACCGAGTCGTCACCGGCGAACGGCACCACGAAGAAGATCATGGCGGCGGCCGGGAAGAAGGCGCTCCCGAAGACCGCCACCGGAATCCGGATGATCTCCAGGAGTTGGTATCGGGCGTGGACCAGGGCGAGCTGCACGGCGGCCTCCTCAGACGGTGGTGGGTCGGCCGCCGGTGGCGGCGGTGCTGGCGGGGTCGCCGGTGGCGGCGGTGCTGGCGGGGTCGCCGGTGGCGGCGGTGCTGGCTGGGCCGCCGGTGGCGGCGGTGCTGGCTGGGCCGCCGGTGGCGGCGCGGTCCTCTGCCGTGGCGGGTCGTCCCGCCGCGGTGGTCTGGCCCGGGGTGGACCCGTCCCCGCTGGTGATGGCGAGGAACGCCTCCTCCAGCGAGGTCGGTCGTACCTCCAGGTCGGTGAAGTCGGCTCCGGCCGTGACCAGCGCACGGACCAGTTCGTCGGCGTCGGTGGTGAGCAGGTGCACCCGGCCGTCGATCCGTTCGGTGCGGACGACCCCGGGCAGGTCGGGCAGGTGGTCGGCGACGAGGCTGACCCGGCGTACGCCGACGATGCCGCGCACCGCGGCCACCGTGTCGTCGGCGAGCACCCGGCCCTGCCCGATCACCACCACCCGGTGGGCCAGCGCCTCCACCTCCTCCAGATAGTGGCTGCTGAGCAGCACGGTGCCGCCGTCGGAGTGGAACGCGCGGATCGCCTCCCACAGGGTGTGCCGGGCGGCCACGTCCAGGCCGGTGGTCGGCTCGTCGAGGAGCACCAACCGGGGTCGGCCGACGAACGCCAACGCCACCGCCAGCCGACGGCGCTGCCCTCCGGAGAGCCCACCGGTCTGCCGTCGGGCGAGGTCGCCCAGGCCGAATCGGTCGAGCAGTTCGGCGCGGGGAACCGGGTCCGGGTAGTGCGCGGAGACGAAGTCGACGACCTCCCCGACCCGCAACGTGCCCGGCAGGCCGGTCTCCTGCGGGGTCACCCCGATCTGTCGTCGGCTCGCCGGGTCGCGGGGGTCGCGACCGTTCAGCTCGACCCGCCCCGAGCTGGGGCGGCGCAGACCGACGAGCAGGTTCATCAGGGTGCTCTTGCCGGCGCCGTTCGGCCCGAGGAGGCCGACCAGCTCACCGGCCCGGACTTCGAGGTCGACGCGGTCGAGGGCGAGGACGTCGCCGTACCGGCGGCTGGCCTGGTCGGCGCGGGCGAGAGTCATGACTGCTCCTTCGACGGAATGGGGTCGAGCAGGGCGCGGATGGCTTCGGTGTACTCCTCGAACGCCAGCCGGCCCCGCCGGCTGAGCCCGACCAGGGTCGCCGGGGTGCGTCCACGGTGGGTCTTGGTGATCTCCACGTAGCCGGCGTCCTCGAGTTTGCGCAGGTGCACGGAGAGGTTGCCGGCGGTCATCCCGAGCAGTTCCTGCAGGCGCGGAAAGGTGATCCGGTCGCCGACGTTGAGTGCGGAGAGGCTGGCGACCACCCGCAGCCGGGCCTGGGCGTGGATGACCGGATCCAGTTCGGTCACGGCTGCTGTCGCTGTCGCCGCCGGGCGAGCGCGCCGGCGACCAGGATCCCGCCGCCGCCGGCCACCGAGACGACCAGTGCGTGCCAGCCCGGCCCGGCGAACGCGCCGGCCAGGTTGATCACGCCGATCCAGACGCCCAGTCGGAACAGGTCCCGGTCCAGCCAGATCGCCCCGCCGGCCATGTGCAACGCGGCGGTCAGCCCGACGGCCGTCGCCGACCAGAGCAGTGCCGCCAGGTCGTGCGGCAGGTGTTCGGTGATCCGGCCGAGCCCCGCGTAGACGCTCACCGAACCGAGGCCCCAGGCACACCCGTACCAGCGGCCACGCCGCGCGGAGTCGCCGCTCAACTGACCGTACGCCCGAGCGCTGGCCACCGCCTGGACCGCCGCCGCGGCAAGGAGCAGCGCGAAGAGGACGGTCAGCGGCAGCCAGCCCGGGAGTCGGAGCAGTTGCTCCTCGCCTGGGGGGAACCGCAGGAAGAAGAGACCGAAGCCGACCAGCCAGGCGACTCCCCACGGCCAGTAGAGCAGGCGGGCATCGGGATCGATCCGGCGTACCGTCGCGGATCGCTGGGCCTCGATCAGCCGGAGCGCTGTCGCGGCGTCGGCGGGTGGGAGGTCATCGTCTGGGTCCACGCAAACTACTTTACGAAACAAAGTCAAGGCCGCGTCACCCCGTCGTCGCGGCCGGGTCACCGATCGCGGCGAGCAGTGCCTATGGTGGAGAGTCGTAGCGGCTGATCCGTCGCACAGGACACAGGGGAGGGTCCGTGTCGAGCCCGAGCAGAGAGCTGGAGGTCCAGCCGGAGGCGCTGACGGCGTTCGCCAAGGCGTCCACCGACCGTGCGGCGCGTTTTCGCGAGTTGCACCGCTCGTTCGGTGAAGGGCACGTCCCCCGGCACGCGTTCGGTGTGATGCCGGCGTCGTTCGGCCTCGCGGCGGCGTACGCCGAACAGTTCGAGGCCTGCCTGCAGGGGCTGGCCGACGGCGCCGAGGTGATGGCGGACATCGCCGAAGGGCTCGACGACACCGCGGGCGCCTATACCGGCACCGACGTCGCCAACACCGACATGTTCGTGCCCGGCCGCCCGGCCGCTCCCGACGTGATTGCACCCGGCCCCTGGTCACCGGGCACCTCGTCCACCGGCGACACGACCGGGCCGGTGCCCGCGTGAGCACCGAGGCGTTGACGCGCAACAAGACCTACTTCGAGCAGATCGTGTCCGGCACCCCCGACCCGTTCAAGCCGCTGTCCAACGCGGTGCTCTGGCCCTTCGAGCAGCTCCTCGAACTCGTCGCGGGCGAGCCCGACGACCTGATGCGCGCCGCCCAGCTCTGCCTCGACACCGGCGCGGCGGTCCGCGAGATCGCCGGTGAGCAGATCCAGCACCGGGCCCGCCTCCGGGGGGCCTGGTCGGGTGACGCCGCCGAGAGCTTCCACGCCTCGATGGAGTCGGTGGAGGAGGCCATCGAGGAACTGGCGAAGGGGTTGGACGGCACCAAGGAGGTGCTGGTCGACGCCGCCAACGCCGCTGTCGACGCGTTCAACCTGCTGGTCGAGCTGATCCTCGAGTTCCTGCTCTGGTTCCTCACCGAGGTGATCATCGCGGCGGTGGCGGCGGCGCTGAGCGCGGGCATCTCGCTCGCGGCGACCGTCGTGCGGGTGCTGGCGCGGCTCGCCACCACCGTCGGGCGGATGGTCAAGATCGTCGCTCGGTTCGCCGAGATCCTGACGAAGCTGGCCACGAAGATGCAGAAGGTCGCCGAGCTGCTGATGAAGTACCGTCGCGCGGTCCTGGAGATCCGCAAGGCGAAGAAGGCGTACCGGGCCTGGAACAAGTCCGGCTGGACGGCCGAGGCCAGGGCGTTCCAGATCGAGAAGTTCAAGACGCTCTTCCCGGGCAAGTTCCTGATCAACCAGGCGTCTCCCGTCAACATCCCCGGCCTCGGTGGCGCCCTGCTGGACACCGGCGTCGGCATGCACGACATCTCCGACGGCACGAAGGACCGCAACTACCTGGTGGACGGCACGTACCGCGAGGATCTGGGCCCCTACACCAAGGGCGTGCAGAATGTCTTCGACTCCATCCTGACCTGAGGGGACCGCCATGACCTTTCCCGGTCTGGACCGCATCGAGGCACTGGCCCGCAACCTGGACAGCTGGCAGCGCGAGCTGGCCGGCAAGATGACCGAGTTGGAAGACAGCAGTGCCGACGGCATGAGCGACTCCGGCCTGGTCCGGGTCACCGCCGCCGCGGACGGCACGATCGTCTCGACCGAGGTCAACGCCCGGGCGATGCGCCTCGACTCGTACACCCTGGCCGAGGAGTTCACCGCCGCCGCCAAGCGCGCCCAGGAGGCGGCCGCCGCCCGGGTCCGCGAACTGGTCGGTGAGGTGATGGCCGAGGCGCCCGGCGGCAGTCGGCCGGTCGACGCCCCCGGCGGCGGTGGGGTGATTGCCGACGCGCCCGGCGGCGGTCGGTCGGCCGCGAGCAGTCAGGCGCCCGACGACCGTCCGGATTGGTACTGAGCCGGTGGCGGACGACAGGTACCAGGAACGACTCAGCCAGCTCGTCGAGCCGGGCGAGCGGGTGCTCGCCATCGCGAAGACCGAGATCGCCCAGGGTGCCCGACCGGCAGAGATGCCAGCCACCGACAGCCCGGAGTCGTCCGGCGGCGGTCGCGGTGGTGCCGCCTCCGGTGTACTGCTCAACCTGATCTCGCCGCTGATCTCCTTCTCGGCCGGAGACCGGCTCGTCGACCGCGTCGCCTACGGCATCGCCGGGCGGGGGGCGCCGGGTTCGGCCGCGTCCGCCCTGCAACACTCCCGACGCCCGGTGTCCCCGGCGACCACGACCGAGGACACCATCCTGGCCGTCACCGACCGGCGGTTGCTGGTGTGCGCCTCCGGGCCGATGAAGCTCTGGTCCAGCCAGGCCGACGACGAGAAGGCGGCAGCGCAGACCCGGGTGGTCTGGTCGGCGCCCCGAGCCGCCGTGGCCGGCGCACGGGTGGGCTGGCACCGGCTCAACCCGAAACGGCTCCGCATCGAGTTCACCGACGGCTCCTGGTTGGCGTTCGTCGTGCCGATCGCCGAGCCCGGCAAACCGTTGCGCGACATCGCCACAGCCCTCACCGGCCGCTGACCCGCATGGTGCGCTGACCCTCGCAGGTGCACCAGCGCTGCCGGTGGGCGGCGCTCGTCGGTGCGCGGCCTGGTCAGTTCTGCACGGACAGCGGCGCCGGCAGCGGCTCGTGGTGCAGCACCGCCAGGCGGGACACCGCCCGGGTGAGCACCACGTACAACCGGTGCAGCCCGCGCGGTTCGGCCGCGACGATCGCGGCCGGCTCGACCACCACCACGTGGTCGTACTCCAGGCCCTTGACCAGCGTCGCGGGCACCACGGTGACCCGCTCCGCGGCCGCCACGTCGTCGGCGGTCGCGGTCGCGACCCCGGCGTCGGCCAACGCCGCGCGCAGCCCGTCGACAGCGTCGTCCGCGGCGATCACACCCACCGAACCGTCGTGGGCCAGCGCCGCGCGCACCTCCGCCACCGTCGCCGAGGTCAGGTCGGTCACGGTACGCACGTCCAGGCCGCCGTCGTGCCGCAGCGACTCAGCCGGCGGTACGTCCACCGCGAGCGCCGGAAGGAGCAGGTTCGCGAACGCGACCACCGCGGCGGGCACCCGGAAACCGATGGTCAGCGGAACCACCACGGCGTCCGGCTTGCCCAGGTGGGCAAGGGAGACCTTCCAGTCCACCGCCG
Organism: Micromonospora sp. WMMD1155; assembly: GCF_029581275.1. Taxonomy (NCBI): domain Bacteria; kingdom Bacillati; phylum Actinomycetota; class Actinomycetes; order Micromonosporales; family Micromonosporaceae; genus Micromonospora; species Micromonospora sp. WMMD1155. The sequence continues at coordinate 2,329,293 of NZ_CP120742.1, read as the reverse complement.
ACCACGGTGCGGTGCCCTGGGCGAGGTCACCGAGGAGGGTGATCGAGCCGTGTTCGCTGCGGCGGGCAATGGCCCGACACTGCATCGGGGAAAGGTCCTGTGCCTCGTCCACCACCACGTGCCCGAACCCGGAGGGCCGTTCGAGCAGCCCGGCCGCCTCGTCGATCAGCACCGTGTCGGCGGCGGTCCAGCGGGTCGCCTTCGGGGTCCGAGCCGGTCTCTCCCACCCGAGTAGGGCCTGCTCCGCTTCGTCGAGCACTCCGTCCGCCGCTGCGGCCAGTCGGCCCGGGTCGGAGAGCAGGCCGTGCACCAGCCCTTCCGGGGTGAGGGCCGGCCACACCGCGTCCAGGAAGTCGGTGACCGGTCGGCAGCGGCCCATCCGGCGCAACCAGGCATCACCCGGCGACTCGGCCCGGCGGGCTTCCGCCTGCCGTTGCAGCAGACTCACCACCCGGGCCCGGACCCGCTCCCGCCCGATGTTGTACGGCAGCCCTTCCTCGCGGGTCTCCTCGACGATCCGGTGCAACGGCTCCAACCCGATCCGCCACCGGAACGAACCGTCCGACACCGTGATCGACTCGGTCGGCGTACCGATCTGTGTCTGCACCGCTCGTCGCAGCACGCTCGCCATGCGTACGTCGTGTTTCAGCGCGGCGACCGCCGGGGCCTCGACCGCCCGCACCGGCACCCGGGAGATCAGCTCCTCCACTGTGGCCTGCTCGACCTCGACCTCGCCGAGCGCCGGCAGCACCGCCGCGATGTACGACAGGAACGCCCGGTTCGGCCCGACGATCAGCACGCCCGCGCGTCGCAGCCGCTCCCGGTGCAGATAGAGCAGGTACGCGGCCCGGTGCAGCCCCACCGCCGTCTTACCGGTGCCCGGCGCGCCCTGCACACAGATCGAGTCGGCCAGGTCGGCCCGGACCAGCTCGTCCTGTTCCGGCTGGATGGTCGCGACGATGTCCCGCATCGGCCCCACGCGGGGCCGCTCGATCTCGGCGGTGAGGATCCGACTGGTCGTGCCCAGTTCCTCGCCCCGATCCAACCGCTCGTCCTCGAAGCTGGTCAGCAGCCCGTTGCTGAACCCGAACCGCCGCCGGACCGCCACGCCCTGCGGATCGCGCGCACTGGCCCGGTAGAACGACCGGGAGACCGGCGCCCGCCAGTCCAGCACCAACGGCTCACCGCGCTCGTCGGTGACGTGCCGCCGCCCCACGTGATACCGACGACCGTCATGATCAGTGTTGGTGTTGGTGTTGGTGTTGGTGTTGGTGCTGGTGCTGGTGCTGGTGCTGGTGCTGGTGTTGGTGCTGGTGCCGGCTGTGCGGGCGTCGGTGGTCGTGGTGCCGGTGGGCGCGTCGCCGGTGGCCTCGTCGGCTGTGGTTCCGGGGTTCACCGTTCCCGCGAAATCGAGGCGACCGAAGAAGAGTGGCGTGGTGGGGTCGTCCGCCAGTTCGGCCACCCGGCGGGCCAGGGTGCGCCCGAGCGTCTCAGCCGCGTAGGCGTCACCGGCAACCTGGTCACCGCTGGCGAAGAGAGCCTCGGCCCGCTCCCGCATCCGGCGTAGCGCTGCCCGCGAGGTCGCGAGGTGTTCGCGTTCGGCCGACAGATCCGAGTCGAGGTCAGGTTCGAGGTCAAGTGCGGGCATGCTGACGTCCCATCGTTCACATCTAGCTGCGCGCTCGCGTGTCCGGGGACGGATGGCCGCCCGCCCGGCGCGAAGACGTCCGTTCCGGTGCAGCTCACCTCGGCCGTCAAGCGGCCTGCAACCTTACGCTCCCAGGCCGGTTCCTTCCACCGAATTACCCACACCACCACCCATGCGAGATGGCGTGTCGCCAGGTGGTGCGGTGGTGCGGTGGTGTGCATGGTGCGGTGGTGTGCGTGGTCGCCGAGTGGGTTCGCGAGGGTCATCGCGGCGGGCGAGGTGTGTTTGCGGCCCGGCTCACACGGGGGAGCCTGCCGTCGTGGTTCAGCTCCGATCCGGGGCTACGCGAACAGGCCATGGCGGGATGACCTCGCGCGGACGGCCGCGCCTGGCTCCGCGATCACCATCGGGCGTGCCTGCGGGGACGGCAGTGCTGGCCTTCGCGATCACCATGCGGCCGGTTTTGCGCCGGGTGAGCCTGCGCGGACGGGGGCGCCTGGCTCCGCGATCACCATCGGGCGTGCTTGCGCGGACGGCCGTGCTGGCCTTCGCGATCACCATGCGGCCGGTTTTGCGCCGGGTGAGCCTGCGCGGACGGGGGCGCCTGGCTCCGCGATCACCATCGGGCGTGCTTGCGCGGACGGCCGTGCTGGCCTTCGCGATCACCATGCGGCCGGTTTTGCGCCGGGTGGCCCGCTTGGACAGGCGCTTGCCTCCGCGACCGTCACGCAGCCGACGTGCGCGGGCGGACTGCGCGGACAGCCTGCCCAGGCGTGCGTGGGCGGCGTGTGGGTGCGCCGGTATGCGGGTGGCGTCGGGGATCGCTGGCGTGGTCGGCTCCGCTTCGATGGCGGAGGCATGTCTGCCGGTATCAGCAGCGCCGGTGGTAGAGGTTGCGTCGTGGCGTGCGCAGCGGATCGAGCCAGTGGGGCGGGAGGAAGTCGGGTCGGCCGTCGGCTGCGATGCGGATCTTCCAGTCACTGCGGTGGACCAGCCGGTGGTGGTAGCCGCAGAGCAGCACAGCATTGCCCAGTGCCGTCACACCACCGTCGGCCCAATGCCGGACGTGGTGACCATCGCACCACCGGGACGGCCGATCGCAGCCAGGGAAGGCGCAACCGCCGTCGCGAAGCACCAGCGCGCGGCGCAACGGGCCGTTGAAGAGCCGGCGCTGGCGGCCGACGTCCAGGACCTGGCTGTTGCCGCCCAGCACCGCAGGCAGCACGCTTGCGTCGCAGGCGAGACGCCGGATCGCGCCGGGCGTGAGGGGTTCGCCGGTCTCCAGGGTGCCGGCGCGTACGCCGTTGACCAACTCGTCCAACGAGACGGTCACAACGAGTTGCGGCCGGTCGCCACCGTTGTCGGGCAGCTCACCGGTGCGCAGCGCGAGCCGACAGACTTCGCCCAGCGCGTCCGCTCGACGCTGACCGGGGCTGCGGTCGTCGTGCTCACCGGCCGGGGCGCAGAGCGGATCGATCGCCTCTCGCAGCAGACACGCGGTTTCGGTGTCGAGGTTGCCGCTGAGGCGTACCTGCCCGTTGTGCTGTTCGGAGAGCGTGACGTGCCGGCGGGCCTCGGCACGCTCGGTGGCCCGCTTGAGAGCGGCCAACTCGGCCTGGTCGGCCAAGTCCGGTGCGACGTGCGTGAGGACGCGGTCCCCGAGACGGCCCAGGGTGGTCGGATCGAATCGGTCGGCCCAGTCGACCAGGAGTCGGGTGGCTTTATCCGCCACCTCCGGGCCTGCCTCCTGCGGAAGGGCGGCGATCGTTTCTGCCACCACCCGACCCTGGTCGACGGACATCGCACCGCTGAGCAGCGCGTCACGCACCGCCGGTGGGGCGGCGTCGATGGTGGTGGCGAGCTGAACCAGTTGGCGGGCGGAACGGCCGGTGAGCCGAAGCCGTTCCCGCAGCCACCCGGCTGTGGACGAGGCGCCCTGGGCGGTCGCCAGGCCGCGGCTGTCCAACTCGCGCACCAGACCGAGCTGAACGGTGGCCAACCGCTGCGCCAACACGTGCGCCGCGTCGAGGGACCCGAGCAACTCACTGTCGGAGAGCGCCCACAGCGAGGCTTGGGCGCAGTCGTCGACTGCCTCACCCGCCTGCGCCAACGCACTCAACATGGGGAAAGAATAGAACGTACGTACGACAATTCTGATCCTTGTTGATCAATGTTCTCCCCATGTTTTCGAGTCGAGTCGTATCGCCCCGAGTCGCCGCCTGCTCGTCGCTGTTCGTGCGTGCCACGCGGCGGGCGAGGCTCCGGGCGGAACGGGCGCCGCGGCCGAAAGCGACAGGCGGCACCGTGGCCGGGGCTCTGCGTCGCGCTGCCCCGCGTCGCGCTGCCCGCATCGCGCTGCTCGCGCTGCTCGCGCTGCTCGCGCTGCTCGCGCTGCTCGCGCTGCCCGCGCTGCCCGCGCTGCCCCGCGTCGCGCTGCCCGCATCGCGCTGCTCGCGCTGCTCGCGCTGCTCGCGCTGCCCCGCGTCGCGCTGCTCGCGCTGCCCCGCGTCGCGCTGTCCGCGCTGCCCGCGTCGCCCGGCCGAGCCCGCGCTGCCCGCGTCGCCCGCGTCGCCCGGCCGGGACCGCGCTGCCCGCGTCGCCCGGCCGGGCCCGCGCTGCCCCGGGTCATGCCTGCCGCACCTCGTGACCCCTGGCATGCCTCGTCGCCTGGGCGCCGGCTGGGGGGGGCGGCCCACTGTGCTGGACGCCCAGGCGCACCGGGGCCGTTCGCTGAAGGGATGCCGGGGTGGTGGCGGGTCGGTAGGTCGGCCGGGATCATGGGGTCATGACCGAGGCCCGCCCCGATTCGCGTCGGATGACGATCAGTGACCCGCAGGTGATGCGGGCGATGGCCCATCCGGCCCGGATCGCGATCATGGAGTACCTGAACAGCCGCGAGAGCGGCGGGACCGCCACCGAGTGCGCCGAGATCGTCGGGCTGTCGCCGAGCGCGACCAGCTATCACCTGCGGGCGTTGGCGAAGTTCGGTCTGGTCGAGCAGGCGCCGAGCCGTGGGGACGCGCGCGAGCGGCTGTGGCGCGTGTCGAGTGCGAGTGTGTTGGTCGAGGCCGGCCGGGACGCCGGGCCTGAGGCGCGTGCGGCCGAGCAGGCGCTGGTGGAGGCCCATGCGGTCCGAGGCATGGAGCGCACTCGGGACTGGTTGCGGCGCGCCGGGGACGAGCCTCAGGAGTGGTACGACACGGCGCTCTTCACCGACACGTTGCTGTTGCTGACCGCCGAGGAGTTGAGCGGGCTGAACGAGCAGGTCATGGCGCTGCTTCGGCCGTACCAGGCGCGACGGCGGCAGGCGGATCCCCCGTCGGGGGCGCGTTCGGTCGCCGTGCAGTACCGGACGGTGCCGCTGGCGTAGTCCGCTTGCGCGTACCGGTTGTGAAGGATTATTTTCGAAGTATGTCCTTCACAACTGGTACGTCGCGCTGGCCGGACGTCTGGCTCGCCGCCATCGCACGCGGCACCACGATCTGCGGCGACTTCCTCGCCGCCACCGCGCTCGCGCTGGCGTTGCAGGGTGCCGGTGCGGGAGGGCTCGCCGTGTCGGGGCTCCTGCTCGCGGCCACTGTGCCGCTGGTCGCGCTCGCCCCGCTCACCGGTCGGCTCGTCGACCGGGTGGACAGCCGCGCCCTGCTGGTGACCGTCGGGCTGGCTCAGGCGGTGATCTGCACGTTGCTCGCCGTCGCCGAGCACCCGATCGTGGTCGTGGGCCTCGTCGCGCTGCTCGCCTGCGGGCTCGCGGTGACCCAGCCCTGCCTGGCGGCGCTGTTGCCGGCGATGGTCCGCCCGGCCGACCTGCCACGCGCCAGCGCGATCAGTCAGAACGCCGTCTCCCTCGGCGCGCTCGGCGGACCGGCGCTGGCTGGTCTGCTGGTCGGGCAGTTCGGCACTCGCGTACCCCTGCTTCTCGATGCCGCGACCTACCTTGCGCTGGTCGTCGCGGGGCTGCTGCTGCGGACCCGGCGCGGCGGCCGCCGACCCGCCACCGCCGCGCCGGGGCCCGCGGGCGGAACAAGCCACCGGGGTACGGAGCTGGGCTGGCGACTGCGTCGTGACCCGCTGATGCTGGTCATGGTGGCGAGCACCGCGGTGGTGATCGCGGCGATCGGCGGCATCAACGTGATCGAGGTCTTCTTCATCCGGGAGACGCTGCACGGTTCGGCGACCACCTACGGCCTGGTGGGGGCGGCCTGGATGGCCGGAATGCTGCCCGGTAGCTGGCTCGCCGCACGACTCGCCCGCCGGTTCGACGACGACGCGGCTCTCATCCGTGGGGTGCTGGTGAGCCTGGCCGTGTGCAGTCTGCTGGTGCTGCTCGCCGCTGGGGTGCCGACGGCCGGTCTGCTGGTGCCGCTCTGGCTGGTGGCCGGTGCGGCGAACGGCGGCGAGAACGTCTTCGCCAACCTGCTCATCAGCCGCCGGGTGCCGGAGGGGATGCGTGGCCGGGCGTACGCCGGCTACGGCGCGGCGGTGCAGGGCGGCTCGATGACCGGTTACCTGATCGGCGGCGCGCTGCTCGCCGCTGTTTCGCCCCGCCCACTGATCGCCGGAGCGGGCCTGGCCGGTCTCCTGGTGGTGCTGGCGTTCGTGCCGGTGGTCGCCCGGGCGGTACGGCGGCCGTCGTCGGGCGAGGCGACGGACGACACCGCGGTGCGGGGTTGGCCACTCCGGCCCGACCCGCCGAGCCGGAACCCGAGGCCGGGGATACGGTCGGGTCATGGCTGAGCGCATCGCACGCCCGCGGGTCGGGCACATCCAGTTCCTGAACTGCCTGCCGATCTACTGGGGTCTGATGCGCTCCGGAGCCCTGCTCGACGTCGACCTGCACAAGGACTCGCCGGACCGGCTGAGCGCGGCACTGGTCGCCGGTGACCTCGACATCGGCCCGATCACGCTGCTGGAGTACCTGAAGCACGCCGACGAGTTGCTGCTCCTGCCGGACCTGGCGGTGGGCAGTGACGGACCGGTGCTCTCGGTCAACATGGTCTCCACTCGACCGCTCGGCGAGTTGGACGGGGCTCGGGTGGCGCTCGGCTCGACCTCACGGACCGGGGTGATGACCGCCCAGCTGCTGCTCGCCGAGCAGTACGGTGTCCGACCCGACTACTTCCGCTGCCCGCCGGACCTGACTCAGATGCTGCTGGAGGCCGACGCCGCGGTGCTGATCGGGGACGTGGCTCTCCGGGCGTACTACGAGGCGCCGCAGCGGGGTCTCACCGTCACCGACCTCGGGCAGGCGTGGCGAGAGTGGACCGGGCTGCCGATGGTCTTCGCGGTCTGGGCGGTCCGCCGCGACTTCGCCGCCGCGCACCCGGGCATGGTCAAGGAGGTGCACGAGGCGTTCCTGCGCTCGCGGGACCTCTGCCTGGCCGAGTTGGACCAGGTCGCCGAGGCGGCGGCGCGCTGGGAGACGTTCGACGCGGCGACGCTCGCCACGTACTTCCGGACTTTGGACTTCTCCCTCGGCGACCGCCAGATCAAGGGGCTACGCGAGTGGGCCCGGCGGGCCACCGCGATCGGCGAGGCCCCGGCGCTGCCGGACGGCGGCCCGGAGTTCTTCGCCGGCTGAGCGACGAGCCGGGAGCGCGGCTCAGACGCCGGGGCGCAGCAACGCTTCGGTGATCTTCTCGCAGTTCTTCATGCCGTAGTCGTAGCCCATGTTGATCGGGTACCTGACCATCACGCCCATCGTCCAGGTGTCCCCGATCGCCAGGCAGTTGATGTGCATCTCCTGCTCCTTCGTCCGGTCGATCCACCCGTTCTTGATGGCGATCTGCTTCTGCTCGGCGGCCGGGAAGGCCTTCCGGATGCCGAAGTCACCAGCGCCGCGCACCAGCTTCATCTCGTTGAGCAGCCACTTGGTCCACTTCGGCCCGGCGGCGGTGCCGGTGGCGATGCAGTTGCCGAGGCGGGCCGTGTCGCGTGGGGACAGCGCCGTCCGGGACCAGCCCTTGTCGGGGGCGACGCTGCTGTCGGTCAGCTTGCACATGGAGATCAGCCGCTTGATCGAGGCGTCCCGGCCGACCTGGTTGTAGAACTGTTCGGCCCGGGTGTTGTCGCTGTCCCGGATGATCCGCGTCGCGTCGGCGAGTTTCGCGTCGCTCGGCGTCTGGCCGGCGTCGGCCGAGCGACGCAGGTAGTCGGCGACGATCCAAGACTTGATCAACGAGGCGGTCGTGCTGGTCTCGCCCATGTTCTTGGAACCGATGATCTGCCCGGTCCGGCGGTCCAGCACGCTCCAGGAATACCAACCCTCGATGTCCAGGTCGAGGTTCTTCGCCACGAACGGCAGCGGCTCCAACGACGGGCTGGGGCTGGGCGACGGCGGGGCCGGCTGGCGAGCACTGCGGTCGGTGGCCGAACCCGTGGACCGATCGTTGGTCGTGGCACCGGCGTCGCCCCACTTGGCGGCGGCGGCCGACTCGAACGGTGACCCGGGCAGCAGCCGCAGCGAGACCAGCACCAACCCGATCAGGATGACCGCGATCGCGACCAGCCGAAGCGGGGACGCCTCGGCGCCGTCGCGCCGGCTGGTCCGACGGTTCCCGGCCATCAGAGCTTCCCGACCGGCTGCTGCGGCACCTTGAGCGCGGCACCGGGCTGCGGGGTCACCAACTGGGTGGCCACGCTCGCGCAGACCTTCGCGCCGTAGTCCAGACCGCTCTTGATCGGGTAACGCAGCATCACCGCGAGGCTCCACTTGTCGTTGACGGCGAGGCAGTTGACGTGCCAGTTGCCGTCGTAGTTGATCGGGGTCCAGCCGTTCTTGATGCTGACCGGGCCCTGGGCGGTGATCGACTTGGGAAGGCCGTCGATGATGCCCCAGCGCCCGCCGCCCGAGCTGGGCCGCTGGTCCTTCGCCGCGGTGGTGCCTCTGACCTTGGCCATCTGATCCAGCACCCACTTGGTCCACTTCGGGCCGGCAGCCCGGCCGTCGGCGATGCAGTTGCCGACGCGGACCGCGTCACGAGGAGACATCCGGGTGAAGCTCCACCAGCCCTCGTACTTCGGGACGTTGCCCCGTTTGGTGTCGGTCAGCCCGCAGATCTTGATGGCCCGCTGCATGACCGGACCGATCTGCCCGTTCGGCAACACCCGGTAGGAGCCGCCCGCAGCGCTGTAGACCTCGTTCGCCGCCCCGTCGTTGCTGTCGACGATGGCGAGGCTGGCAGCCTTCTTCAACGCCGCCGTCGGCTCCTTGTCGCCGAGCTGCCGTAGGTAGTCGGAGACGATCCACGCCTTGATCATCGACTCGGTGGAGCTGGTCGCGGTCATGTTCGGCGACCCGGAGATCTTGCCCGTCTTCCGGTCCATCAGTGCCCAGGAGAAGAAGTCACCCTTGAAACTCACCGACACCGGTCCGGGGGCCAGCGTGGGCGGCGGTGGCGGCGCGGGCGCGGGCGCGGCGACGGTCGAGGCGCCGCCTCCGCCTCCGCTGCTGTCGCCGTCGGAGAGCCGGGCGTACGCGGCGGGGACCAGGAGGACGCCGCCGAGCAGGACCGCCGTGATGGCGAGCACCATGGTCACGCGAGATCGCATGAGTGGGTGAGCTCCAGGTGTCAGGGCCGGGGGGACCGGCTTGTTGTCCGGACGGACCGGCCGACCGCCGAGGCCGGGGGAGGTGGCCTCTGTCTTCGCGGCAATCGTCGGAAGCCGATCGGTGTGACGGCGGAAAGTCTACGTCCGGTTGTGCGACCCGCCAGGCTTCGACACTAGGCAACCTGCGATAAAGGCGGGATATGCGACCGGTATGCCTTTGTTGTGTGGATTCACCTTTGTTTCGTGGCCTAAGTCACTGGGGTTTGCCACCGGCCCAGGTGACGTAAAGCGCTCAATCCGTCACGGATGGGATCCTCGGATTCCTGTTACACCCCCTGGCGCATCGAGGTGCAAGCTGTAACACTTAGCCTCATGTATGGCAACGACTTCTCCGCCCCGGGCGCCCCGGACGAGGGGCCCGGCGGAGGCCTGCTGGGCGAGGTCGAGGCCGCCGAGGCCGACCTGCGCGCGGCAGCGGCTCGCGGGCGGCGTGGCGGCCCCACACCCGACGAGGACCTGGCCGCGTACTTCGCCGAGGTCGTCGACGCCGAGCAGAAGATCGAGCCACGGGACTGGATGCCCGACGCGTACCGGCGGACGTTGATCCGGCAGATCGCCCAGCACGCCCACTCCGAGATCATCGGCATGCAGCCGGAGGGCAACTGGATCAGCCGGGCCCCGTCACTCAAGCGCAAGGCCATCCTGCTGGCCAAGGTGCAGGACGAGGCGGGCCACGGTCTCTACCTCTACGCCGCCGCCGAAACCCTCGGCATCAGCCGCGACGAGCTGGTCCAGCTGCTGCTCGACGGAAAGCAGAAATACAGCTCGATCTTCAACTACCCCACCCTGAGCTGGGCCGACGTGGGCGCGATCGGGTGGCTGGTGGACGGCGCGGCGATCGTCAACCAGGTGCCGCTCTGCCGCTGCTCCTACGGCCCGTACGCCCGGGCGATGATCCGGGTCTGCAAGGAGGAGTCGTTCCACCAGCGGCAGGGCTACGAGATCCTGCACACCCTGGCGCACGGCACCCCGGGGCAGCGGGCGATGGCCCAGGACGCGGTGGACCGCTGGTGGTACCCGTCGTTGGCCATGTTCGGCCCGCCGGACGGCGACTCCACCCACTCCGCCCAGTCGATGGCCTGGAAGATCAAGCGCTTCTCCAACGACGACCTGCGTCAGCGTTTCGTCGACATGTGCGTCCAGCAGGCCGAGATCCTCGGGCTGCGCATCCCCGACGAGGACCTGCGCTGGAACGAGGAGCGGCAGGCGTACGACTACACCCAGCCGGACTACGACGAGCTGATGCGGGTGATCTCCGGCGACGGGCCGTGCAACCGGGAACGGATCGCCCACCGCCGGGCCGCGCACGCCGACGGCGCATGGGTACGCGAGGCCGCCGCGGCGTACGCCGCGAAGCGGGCGGGACAGAAGGAGACGGCCGCGTGAGCGAGCGTAGTGAGCGAGCCGAGCAATCCGGCATGACGAGTCATTCGCCTCTGTGGGAGGTCTTCGTGCGGGCCCGACGCGGGCTGTCGCACACCCACGTCGGCAGCCTGCACGCCCCCGACGCCGAGCTGGCCCTGCGTAACGCCCGGGACCTCTACACCCGCCGCCAGGAGGGTGTCTCGATCTGGGTGGTGCCGGCCGGCGCGATCACCGCGTCCAGCCCGGACGAGAAGGACGCCTTCTTCGACCCGGCCGCCGACAAGGTCTACCGCCACCCCACCTTCTACGAGGTGCCGGACGGGGTGGCTCACCTGTGAGCGAGCGGAGCGAGCGAACCAGGCGGCTCAGCAGCGGGGCGCTTCGCGTCGCCGCCGAGCGCAGCGAGGTGGTGGCGGGAAGCGAGCGAACCAGCCGGCTCGGCGTGAACAAGCCGTTCGACTTCACGGTCGGCCTCGCCGACGACGCGCTGATCGCAGCGCAGCGGTTGGCCGAGTGGACCACCAGTGCGCCGGAGATGGAAGAGGACATCGCGCTGGCCAACATCGCCCTCGACCAGCTCGGCGCGGCCCGCCTGCTGTTGTCGTACGCGGGTGAGCTGGAGGGCGCGGGCCGGGACGAGGACGCGCTGGCGTACCTGCGCGACGACCGCGAGTTCCGCAACGCGCTCCTGGTCGAGCTGCCCAACGGCGACTTCGCGGTGACGATGGCGAAGCTGTTCTTCCTGGCCGCGTACCAGCTGCCGCTGTACACCGCGCTGGTCGACTGCGCGGACGAGCGGCTGGCCGCGATCGGCGCGAAGGCGCGCAAGGAGTCGGCGTACCACCTGGACCACGGCGCGCTGTGGGTGAAGCGGCTCGGCGACGGCACCGAGGAGTCGCACCGTCGGATGCAGGCTGCCGTGGACCAGGTGTGGCCGTACACCCATGAGCTGTTCGTCGCGGACCCGGCGGCGCCGGTCGACCCGGTCACAGTGCGCCCGGCGTTCGACGAGACCGTCAGCGCGGTACTGGCCGAGGCGACGCTCAGCCGGCCGGAGAGCGCCTGGGCGCCAGGTGGCGGACGGACCGGCGTGCACACCGAACACCTGGCGTACCTGCTCGCCGAGATGCAGGTGCTGCACCGCGCCCACCCCGGGGCACAGTGGTGAACCCCAGGGCGGCGGCCGCGTCGGTGGTGGACCCGGAGATCCGGGTCATCACCATCGACGAGCTGGGCATCCTGCGGGCGGTCGAGGAGGATCCGAACAGCGGTCGGGTCACCGTCACCATCACCCCGACCTACACCGGCTGCCCGGCGATGGACGTGATCCGCGCCGACATCCGCCGCGCGCTCGCGGTGGCGGGTCACCCCGACGCCGAGATCCGCACCGTCTTCAGCCCACCATGGAGCACCGACTGGATCTCCGCGGACGGGCGGGCGAAGCTCGCCGCCGCCGGGATCGCACCGCCGGCTCCGGCTCCGGCGGCCGGCGTCGTGCCGTTGACCCTCGCGGTTCGCTGCCCGCGGTGCGGGTCGCCGGAGACCGAGCAGGTCAGCCGGTTCGGCTCCACCGCGTGCAAGGCGCTGTGGAGATGCCGCTCCTGCTCCGAACCTTTCGACCACCTGAAGGCGCTGTGACTGTCACCATCACCCGTCCGGTCCGGCGACGGCCGGTCTTCCACAGGTTGGCGGTCTCCGCCGTCGACCGGCTAACCGACGACTCCGTGGCGGTGACCTTCGCCGTACCCGAGGAGTTGCGGGAGACCTTCGCCTTCCGCGCGGGCCAGCACCTCACGGTCCGTCGGGTGGCCGAGGACGGCACCGACGTGCGCCGGTCGTACTCGATCTGCTCGACCCCCGACGACCTGGCCCGGCACGGCCGGTTGCGGATCGGGGTGCGGGAGGTTCCCGGTGGCGCGTTCTCGGCGTTCGCCTGCGGGGCGCTGCGCAGCGGCGACACGGTCGAGGTGCTGCCGCCGCTGGGCACGTTCACCACGGCGTTCGCGCCGGACCGGGTGCGGCACTACGGCGCGGTCGTCGCGGGCTCCGGCATCACCCCGGTGCTCGGGCTGGTCGCGACCGCCCTGGCCGTCGAGCCGGCCAGCACCTTCACCCTGGTGTACGGCAACCGCACGGCGAACACGGTGATGTTCGCCGAGGAGTTGGCCGACCTGAAGGACCGCTACCCCACCCGGCTGCACCTGGTGCACGTCCTCTCCCGGGAACAGGGCGAGTCCCCGCTGCTCTCCGGGCGGATCGACGCGGAACGGCTGGGCCGGTTGCTCGACGGCATCGTGCCGGGTGACCTGATCGAGGAGTGGTTCCTCTGCGGCCCGTACGGCATGGTGGTCGACGTCCGGGACGTGCTGACCGCACGCGGGCTGCCCGAGTCGGCGGTGCACACCGAGCTGTTCCACGTCGACGCGCCGCCGGAGCCGGTGCGCCGACCCGTCGAACAGGCGGGCTCCGGGGCCGAGGTGACGATCGTGCTGGACGGCCGGTCGTCGAGCTTCACCATGGGTCGCGAGGAACGGGTGCTGGACGCCGCGCTGAAGGTGCGCGGCGAGCTGCCGTACGCCTGCAAGGGTGGTGTCTGCTCGACCTGCAAGGCGAAGGTCGTGGACGGCGCGGTCACCATGGCCCGCAACTACGCGCTGGAGCCGGACGAGCTGGCCGCCGGATACGTGCTGACCTGCCAGTCCAGCCCGACGACCGACCAGCTCACCGTCGACTACGACGCATGACCGACGACCGGCAGTTCGTGGAACGGTTCGCCGAGGTGACCGGGGGCCGGCGGCCGACCGGCCTCGTGGAGGGGTGGGAGCAGGTCGTCGAGTTTGCGAGGAGGGCTACCACGACAACCTCGACGAGTACTGGTTCGACCTCAGCATCCGGCACGCCATCGACAGGATGCTGACCGACGAACGGTTGTTCGGCTTTCCGCAGATGGGCTGGGTCCGGCGCTCGCCGCCGAGCTGCGGGACACCTACGACATCCGCATCGAGGTGCGCGAGAGTTGACCGGTTGGGGGCTGTGGGACGTGCCGCACCTCGACGGGGCCAGGCGGTCGAGCCGGGTGAGGCGACGTAGGCTCGGGGTGTGACGGTGAGCCGGGAGATCGACGACATCCTGCAGCGCGGTGCGGACGGCGGGCGGATCACGCCCGAGGAGGCGTTGCTGCTCTACACCGAGGCGCCCTTCCACGCGTTGGGCGAGGCGGCGGACGCGGTGCGCCGGCGGCGCTACCCGGACAACGTCGTCACCTACCTGATCGACCGCAACATCAACTACACGAACGTCTGCGTGACGGCGTGCAAGTTCTGCGCGTTCTACCGGGCGCCCAAGCACCAGGAAGGGTGGACCCACCCGACCGAGGAGATCCTTCGCCGGTGTGGTGAGGCCGTCGAGTTGGGCGCTACCCAGGTGATGCTCCAGGGCGGGCACCACCCGGACTACGGCGTGGAGTACTACGAGGAGCTGTTCTCCTCGGTCAAGCAGGCGTACCCGCAGTTGGTCATCCACTCGATCGGCCCGAGCGAGATCCTGCACATGGCGAAGGTCTCCGGGGTGAGCCTGGACGAGGCCATCGCCCGGATCAAGACGGCCGGTCTGGACTCGATCGCCGGTGCCGGTGCGGAGATGCTGCCCGAGCGGCCTCGCAAGGCGATCGCGCCGCTCAAGGAGTCGGGCGAGCGCTGGCTGGAGGTCATGGAGCTGGCCCACCGGCAGGGCATCGAGTCGACCGCCACCATGATGATGGGCACCGGCGAGACGCACGCCGAGCGGATCGAGCACCTGCGCATGATCCGGGACGTGCAGGACCGCACCCGCGGTTTCCGGTCCTTCATCCCGTGGACCTACCAGCCGGAGAACAACCACCTCAAGGGCCGCACCCAGGCGACCACGCTGGAATACCTGCGGCTGGTCGCGGTGGCTCGGCTCTTCTTCGAGACCGTGCCGCACCTGCAGGCGTCCTGGCTGACCACCGGCAAGGACGTCGGTCAGCTCGCGCTGCACATGGGCGTGGACGACCTCGGCTCGATCATGCTGGAGGAGAACGTCATCTCCTCCGCCGGTGCGCGGCACCGCTCCAACCTGCACGAGCTGATCGGCATGATCCGCTCGGCGGACCGGATCCCCGCGCAGCGGGACACCCTCTACAACCGGCTCGCCGTGCACCACACGCCGGCCGACGACCCGACCGACGAGCGGGTGGTCTCGCACTTCTCCTCGATCGCGCTGCCCGGCGGCGGCGCGGGCAAGTCCCTGCCGTTGGTCGAGGTCAACTGACGCGTGTCGAGGCCCGGCCGTTCGGCTGACCGCCACTCATGCTCCCGCCGGAACACCCCGGCGGTACGGGTGGTCCCGGTCGCCGCTCCGTCAGGCTGCCCGGCGTGGGGGTGGTGGAGATGATCGCCGACGGCTAGCGTCGCGGCTCGTATCCGTTGCCGCCGTGGCTTGCCGAGACCGGTGCGATCGTGCTGGTGGCGGATGGTCTGACGGTCCTCGTCGTGGGTTCGTCCTCCATCGGCCCGTTGCGGGTCGTTCATATAACGCACGGCGGTACGGGCGGGATGGGTGACCATCCCGCCCGTACCGTCTGGCCAGCTCGGGCCGGACGGATGAAAAACGGGTGCGCCCGCTGGCGTGCGAGATCGGCCTCCGATAGCGTCCGCTCGTTCCGCAACACACTCTCTTTCTTCCCTACCCCCGGGGGACTGATGACAGCGTTCCACCGTTCGACGCTGGTGCGCGCCAGTGTCGTGGCGTTACTCGCGGCCGGTGGCATCGCCGCCGTGGCCGCTCCGGTACTGGCGGCCGAGGAGGCCGATCTGGCCCTGGTACCGCTCAGCTACAACCTGGCCAAGGGTGTCACGGAGGCCAAGAGCAAGCCGTTCAAGTTCACTGTCGACAACACCCGCAGCAAGGAAGACGCCAAGGGCGTCAGCTACACCGTGGACACCAGCAAGCTCGACACCGGCAAGGTCCGGGTCGTGGTGCCCGACGGCTGCAAGGTGAACGGCGAGAAGTTCACCTGCCGCCTCGGCGACCTCGCCGCCGGCACCAGCGAGGACTTCGGCATCCCGGTCTTCTCCATCGGTGGGCTGGGCGCCGCCGGCGCTCTGGTGGTCAACATCCGCTCGGCCACCGACGACCCCAACAAGGAAGACAACAGGGTCCGGCACGACATCACCGTCACCGAGCCCGGTTACGACCTGACCAGTTGGGTGCAGGACGTCAACGCTAACGTCGTGGTGAACGGCGTCACCGGCGACGACCCGAACCTCCGCCCCGTACGACCGGGCGAGACCGTGCCGGTCGACTGGGCGATCTACAACGACGGCAGCCGCAAGGCCACCGGCGTCGCCTACGTGCTCACCCTCCCCGCCGGCGTCACCTTCGACACCCTGCCGGACACCTGCACCGCGCAGACCTTCGGCGTCGCCCAGGCGCTCTGCCAGGACGACGGCGCGGTGATCCGGCCCGGTGACTACTACACGGCGGACATCAAGGTGACAGTCGGCAAGGACGTCACCCAGCCGGTGCTGCGGGTCGGCGAGCTGGTCGCGCACGGTCTGGACGCGGCTGCCGGCACGCCCGAGGAGAAGCCCGCGCGGGCCAGCACCGCCCAGCGCAAGGCGTTCACCGAGGTCGACGAGGGCGACAACCAGGCGGTCTTCGACGTCTTCGTCGAGGTGGAAGTGGAGCCGACCCCGACGCCGACGCCGACCGTCACGCCGACGGTGACGCCGACTCCGACGGTGACGCCGACCCCGACGGAGACGCCCACTCCGACGGTCACGCCGACCCCGACGGTGACGCCGACGCCGACTCCGACGGTGACGCCGACGCCGACGGTGACGCCGACCCCGACGGAGACGCCGACCCCGACGGTCACGCCGACCCCGACGGTGACGCCCACTCCGACGCCGACGGCCACTCCGACGGAGACGCCGACCCCGACGGAGACGCCGACCCCGACGGAGACGCCGACCCCGACGGAGACGCCGACCCCGACGGAGACGCCGACCCCGACGGTGACGCCCACTCCGACGGTGACGCCGACGCCGACGGTCACGCCGACGGTGACGGTCACGCCGACCCCGACGGTCACGCCGACGGCGAGTGGTACGCCGACGCCCGGCATGACCGTTTCGCCTGCTCCCGGCGGCGGCTCCGCCGGTGGCGGGCCGGGCGGTGGTGGTCTGCCGGTGACCGGGGTGCAGGTCGGCCTGATCGGCGGCATCGGATTGGTCATCCTGCTCGTCGGTGGAGCGCTGCTGGTGCTCTCCCGTCGACGCAAGGTCGTCCTGGTCTCCCCGAGCGACGAGAAGTCGACCGACTGACCCGGGCGTCCTGACGAACGGACCACAGGTACGACGAGCGGGCGGGGTGGGCGACCACCCCGCCCTTCGCTACCGGAGGCGCACCACCCAGCCCTGTCGTCGCGCCGGAGGCGCACGACCCAGCGAGCGGCGGTCGGCGGGCGGCTGGCAGAGTGGTGGCGTGAGCCGTACTCCGCAGGGCCAGCGAGCCAGCCTGGACAAGCAGCCGCACGAGGTCGCCGCGATGTTCGACGGCGTGGCCGATCGTTACGACCTGACCAACACGGTGATCTCGATGGGTCAGGACCGCTCCTGGCGTCGGGCCACCCGGGCGGCGCTCGGGCTGCGGCCGGGCGAGCGGGTGCTGGACGTGGGCGCGGGCACCGGCGTCTCCACGCGGGAGCTGGCCCAGTCCGGGGCGTACGCGGTGGGGGTCGATCTGTCGCTGGGCATGCTGCAGGTCGGCAAGCGGGTCCGTCCCGAGGTGCCGCTGCTGGCCGGGGACGCGCTGCGACTGCCGTTCGCCGATGCCAGCTTCGACGCGGTGACCATCTCCTTCGCGCTGCGCAACGTCAACGACACCGACGCGGCCCTGCGGGAGTTGGCGCGGGTGACCCGGCCGGGCGGGCGGCTGACGGTGTGCGAGTTCAGCACCCCGGTCAACCCGGTCTTCCGGACCGTCTACCTGTCGTACCTGATGCGGTCGCTGCCGGTGGTCGCCCGTGCGGTGTCCAGCAACCCCGAGGCCTACGTCTATCTGGCCGAGTCGGTTCGGGCCTGGCCGGACCAGGCCGCGCTGGCCGGGCGGGTCGCCGCGGCCGGGTGGGGGCGGGTGGCGTGGCGCAACCTGACCGGCGGCGTGGTGGCTCTGCACCGGGGCATCCGCGAGTAGCGGGCGTCCGCGAGTAGCGGGGCGTCCGCGAGCAGCGGGGCACGTCTCGACATGGGTTGGTACGGACATTATTCAGGTTCCGTGAATATCGGCATTTAGTCCACTTTGCCCCCTACGCTGGTTCGTATGACCGGAGCAGACCCGGCGGACCCGGTGGCCGCCACCGACGACGACGCGGCCGAACTCATCGCACAGTTGCGGGCGTTGGCCGGCGCTGATCCGGTGGAGGTACGGCAGGTGGTCGCCGAGGTGTTGGCCGCACTCGACCGGGCGGCGGGTGGGGCACTCCGCGAGCATCTGCCGGAGACCATCCGGGTCGATGCGGGGCTGGACGCCCCGAGTCCGGCCTGACACCTGCCTGCTGTGGACGGTCGTGGGCTGTCACATCGGCGAGTTAGGTACCCCTGATCCTGCGCTGGTATGACGCCGGTCATACACTCGTCCCGTCTGGCTTGTGAAGCATTTCACGAGCGTGCGGGAGGAGGCGCGAATGACCGCGGTGGAACACGATGCCGACGTCATCGTCGTGGGCGCCGGTCCCGGTGGGTCAGCGACTGCGTACCACCTGGCTCGGCACGGCGTACGGGTGCTGTTGCTGGAGAAGACCGAGTTCCCGCGCGAGAAGGTCTGCGGCGACGGGTTGACTCCGCGCGCCGTGCGCCAGCTCATCCGGATGGGCGTGGACACCTCGCCCGAGGCGGGTTGGCTGCACAACCGCGGTCTGCGGGTCATCGGTGGCGGCGTACGCCTCGAACTGGACTGGCCGGAGCTCGCCAGCTTCCCCAACTACGGCCTGGTGCGAACGCGACTGGACTTCGACGACCTGCTCGCCCAGCGGGCCGTGGCCGCCGGTGCCAAGCTGCGGACCAGCGTCAACGTGCTCGGTCCGGTGCTCGACGGCGACGGCCGGGTCACCGGCGTCGAGGCGGAGGTCGGCCCGGGCAAGGAGCCCACCACCTTCCACGCCCCGCTGGTCGTCGCGGCGGACGGGGTCTCCGGCCGCTTCCCGCTCGCGCTCGGGCTGGCCAAGCGGGAGGACCGGCCGATCGGCGTGGCCGTCCGCCGCTACTACCGCTCGCCGGCCAAGCACGACGACGACTACCTCGAGTCCTGGCTGGAGCTGCGCAGCAAGGACAGCGGCGACAACCTGCTGCCCGGGTACGGCTGGATCTTCGGTCTCGGCGACGGCCGGGTCAACGTCGGCCTCGGCGTGCTCAACTCGTCCTCCGCCTTCGGCAAGACCAACTACCGCCGGCTGCTGACCGACTGGCTCGCCAACACCCCCGAAGACTGGGGCATGACCGACGAGGCCAACGCCGACGGCCCGATCCTGGGTGCCGCGCTGCCGATGGGCTTCAACCGGGTGCCGCACTACACCCGTGGCGTGCTGCTGGTCGGTGACTCGGGCGGCATGGTCAACCCGTTCAACGGCGAGGGCATCGCGTACGCGATGGAGTCCGGCGAACTGGCCGCGGAGGTCATGGTCCAGGCTCTCGCGCGGCCGGCCGGTCCGGAGCGGGAGCGGGCGCTGATGGCGTACCCGAACGAGCTGAAGGCGCGCCTCGGCGGCTACTACCGGCTGGGCGGCATCTTCGTGAAACTGATCGGCCGCCCGGAGATCATGCGGATCGCCACCAAACACGGCATGCCGCATCCGACGCTGATGCGTTTCGTGCTCAAGCTGTTGGCCAACCTGACCGATCCGCGTGGCGGGGATGCGATGGACCGGGTCATCAACGCGATGACGAAGGCGGCCCCGGCCGTGTAAGTAGGACGGCATCGGTGCTGGTCACGGCCCCGACGCCGACAAAGATCGACCCCCGCCGACTGCCGCTGCGAGGGACGTGAATAGTGTGATTTTCGTCAAGCACCGAGGGCAGGGAAGGACGAGCAGGAGAAAACGATGTCGCTCTCGCCTTACGCACCGATCATCGGGCTGTTCGCCCTCGCCGCGGCGTTCTCGCTGTTTTCCGTCGGCGCCGCCCGCTTCGCCGGTCCGCGCCGCTACAACAAGGCCAAACTCGAGGCTTACGAGTGCGGCATCGAGCCCAGCCCGCAGCCGGTCGGCGGCGGCCGGTTCCCGATCAAGTTCTACCTGACGGCGATGCTCTTCATCGTCTTCGACATCGAGATCATCTTCCTCTACCCCTGGGCGGTCTCGTTCGACGCTCTGCCGATCTTCGGCTTCGTGGAGATGGTCCTGTTCATCGTCGCGGTCTTCGTTGCGTACGCCTACGTGTGGCGGCGCGGCGGCCTGGACTGGGACTGAGGAAGGAACGTCAGATGGGCATCGAGGAGAAGCTTCCCGCCGGCGTCCTGCTCACCTCGGTGGAGAAGCTGGTCAACTGGTCCCGGAAGTCGTCCGTGTGGGGCGCGACCTTCGGCCTGGCCTGCTGCGCCATCGAGATGATGGCCGCCGGTGGTCCGCACTACGACATGGGCCGCTGGGGCATGGAGGTCTTCCGGGCCTCGCCCCGGCAGGCCGACCTCATGATCGTGGCCGGCCGGGTCAGCCAGAAGATGGCACCGGTGCTGCGCCAGATCTACGACCAGATGGCCGAGCCCCGCTGGGTGCTGTCCATGGGCGTGTGCGCCAGCAGCGGCGGCATGTTCAACAACTACGCCATCGTGCAGGGCGTCGACCACGTGGTGCCGGTCGACATGTACCTGCCCGGCTGCCCGCCCCGGCCGGAGATGCTCATCGACGCGATCCTCAAGCTCCGCGAGAAGATCATGTATGAGCCGCTGGGGCCGAACGGTCGCAAGATGCTGGCAGCCCGCCAGGAGCGCGGCGACGTCCCGGTCGTGCCCTACGGCTCCATGCCCTCCTCCTACCGCAACGACAAGGCCCGGCGTGCCGAGTGGACCCGGGCGGTCCGCGAGGGGCGCGAGGAGCAGTTGCGGATCGAGAACTGGATGAACGCTCAGAACCACCTCCACCCGCAGGTAGGCCCGAAATGACGTCACCCATGGACAAGCCCAACGACGGTGGGGTGCCGGTGCCGGTAACCCCGGTCGGTGCCACCAGTGGCGCACCGGCCGAGTACCCGCCGGCCAGCCCGGCGGGACGCGGCATGTTCGGCAACCAGGGCACCGGCGACGTGTCCGGCTACGGCGGTCTGGTCCGCCAGCGCCAGCCCATCGAGGAGGCGTCCCGGCCGTACGGGGGCTACTTCGACGAGGTCCGCGACGCGTTGGAGGAGGCGTACCCGGCCTTCGGCGACGCGATCGAGAAGGTCGTCGTCGACCGGGGTGAGCTGACCCTGCACGTACGCCCGGAGCGCATCGCCGAGGTCTGCCAGGTGATGCGGGACGACCTGGCGCTGCGGTTCGAGCTGTGCTCGTCGGTGTCCGGCGTGGACTACCTGGGCGCCGACGAGCGTCGGCTGCACGTGGTCTACCTGCTCACCTCGATGACGTACCGGCGGCGGGTCCGGCTGGAGGCCGCGGTCTCCGTCGAGGCGCCGCACCTGCCCAGCGTGACCGCCGTCTACCCGACCGCGGACTGGCAGGAGCGGGAGGCGTACGACATGTTCGGCATCGTCTTCGACGGCCACCCCAACCTGACCCGGATCCTCATGCCGGACGACTGGGAGGGTCACCCGCAGCGCAAGGACTACCCGCTCGGCGGCGTGCCCGTCGAGTACAAGGGTGCGGAGATCCAGCCGCCGAACGAGCGGAGGTCGTACCAGTGACGACGTCGAACTACGCCAGCGAGCACGAGACCGACGAGGGTCGGGTCTTCACCGTCACCGGTGGGGACTGGGACACGATCGTCTCGGGCACCGACCCGATCAACGACGAGCGGATCGTCGTCAACATGGGTCCGCAGCACCCGTCCACGCACGGGGTGCTGCGGCTGATCCTGGAGCTGGAGGGCGAGACGGTCCGCGAGGCCCGCTCGGTCGTCGGCTACCTGCACACCGGCATCGAGAAGAACCTCGAATACCGCAACTGGGTTCAGGGTTCGACGTTCGTGACCCGGATGGACTACCTCGCCCCGATCTTCAACGAGACGGCGTACGCGCTGGCGGTCGAGAAGCTGCTCGGCATCACCGACGACATCACCGAGCGGGCCACCACCATCCGCGTGCTGATGATGGAACTCAACCGGATCTCGTCGCACCTGGTCTGGCTGGCCACCACCGGCATGGAGCTGGGCGCGATCTCGATCATGCTGTACGGCTTCCGCGAGCGGGAGTACATCCTCGACATCTTCGAGACCATCACCGGTCTGCGGATGAACCACGCGTACGTCCGGCCGGGCGGGGTCGCGCAGGACGTGCCGGACGACGCGGTCCGCAAGATCCGCGACTTCCTGACGATGATGCCGAAGAAGCTCAAGGAGTACGAGGACCTGCTCTCCGGCCAGCCGATCTGGACCGAGCGGACGAAGAACGTCGCGGTGCTGGACGTGACCGGCTGCGTGGCGCTCGGCATCACCGGGCCGGTGCTGCGCTCCGCCGGGCTCGCCTGGGACCTGCGCAAGACGATGCCGTACTGCGGCTACGAGACGTACGAGTTCGACGTGCCGACCCACCCCGACGGTGACGTGTGGGGCCGCTACCAGGTCCGGCTCGCCGAGATCCGGGAGTCGTTGAAGCTGGTCGAGCAGGCCCTGGACCGGCTCAAGCCGGGCCCGGTGATGGTCGCCGACCGCAAGATCGCCTGGCCGGCGCAGTTGGCCATCGGCGTGGACGGCATGGGCAACTCGCTGGAGCACGTCGCGAAGATCATGGGTCAGTCGATGGAGTCGCTGATCCACCACTTCAAGCTGGTGACCGAGGGCTTCCGGGTTCCGCCGGGTCAGGTGTACGTCGCCATCGAGGCGCCCCGCGGCGAGTTGGGCGTGCACGCGGTCTCCGACGGTGGCACCCGGCCGTACCGGGTGCACTACCGGGAGCCCAGCTTCGTCAACCTCCAGGCCCTCCCGGCGATGGCCGAGGGCGGCCTGATCGCCGACGTGATCGCCGGCGGTGCCTCGTTGGACCCCGTGATGGGTGGTTGTGACCGATGAGTGTTGTTTTCACTGACGAGACCCGGGAGCGGGCGCGCGAGATCATCGCCCGTTACCCGGCGGACCGCTCCCGCTCGGCGTTGCTGCCGCTGCTGCACCTGGTCCAGGCCGAAGAGGGTTACGTCTCCCCGGCCGGGGTCGCGTTCTGCGCCGAGGTGCTGGGGCTGAACAAGGCCCAGGTCGGCGCGGTGGCCACCTTCTACACGATGTACAAGCGCAAGCCGACCGGCGACTTCCTGGTCAGCGTCTGTACCAACACCATGTGCAACGTGCTCGGCGGCCAGGAGGTCTACGACACCCTCTCCGAGCACCTGGGCGTGGGGCACGACGAGACCACCGCCGACGGCACGATCACGCTGGAGCACGCCGAGTGCCTCGCGGCGTGCGACTACGGCCCGGTGATGACCGTCAACTACGACTTCTTCGACGGCGTGGATCCGTCCACCGCGGTCGGTGTCATCGACGAGCTGCGGGCGGGTGGGCGGCCGATGCCGACCCGGGGTGCCCGGCTCTGCACCCTCAAGGAGATGGCGGTGCAGCTCGCCGGTTTCGCCGACGAGCGCGACGGCGCGGTCGCCGACGGTGGGCCGGGCGAGCCCACCCTTCGTGGGTTGCGGCTGGCGCAGCAGCACGGCGTCTCGGTGCCGGGCTTCGACCCGAACACCCCGATCCGCAGCAAGGCGGAGGCGGACCGCGCCGCCGCCGAGGCGAAGGCGAAGGCCGAGGCGGCCAAGCCCGCTCCGGCTGAGGCCGCCGCGGCCCCGGTGAAGGGTGGCGACGGGGCCTCCGCCCCGACGGGGGCGGCCGGGATCGAGCCGGCGAAGCCGGCAGACGCGACGGAGCCGGCGAAGCCGGCAGACACCGGCAGCACCGCACCGGACGTGAAGGCACCGGACGACAAGTCGCCGCAGGTGCGTACCGCGGAGACCCGGCAGCCGGACGCCGACACGGCGGTGCCGGATGCCCCTGGCACGAAGGTCCCGACGGACGACACCGGCACCGCGCCCGCGGCTGGTGACGCGCGGTCGGCCGAGGCCGCCGGCGTGGCCGCCAACGCGCCGGCCGGCGACGGTAAGCCCGCCGGCGACGATGCCGGGGCGCAGGAGCGCAACCTCACCGAAGCGAAGGCCGACACGGACGCCGACGGCGCCGGACCGGCGGACGCGAGCGAAACGGGGGCCCAGAAGTGACCACTCCCCGCCCGGAGACGCTGGCCAAGCTGACGCCGGTGCTGACCAAGCGCTGGCTGTCGCCGGACGCCTGGCGGATCGGCACCTACGAGCAGCTCGACGGTTACGCCGCACTACGCAAGGCGCTCAAGGCCCACCCGGACGACCTGATTCAACTGATCAAGGACTCGGGGCTGCGGGGCCGGGGCGGCGCGGGCTTCCCGACCGGTCTCAAGTGGGGCTTCATCCCGCAGGGCGACGGAAAGCCGCACTACCTGGTGGTCAACGCCGACGAGGGCGAGCCGGGCACCTGCAAGGACCTGCCGCTGATGACCCACGACCCGCACGCGCTGGTCGAGGGCGTCATCATCGCGTCGTACGCGATCCGGGCCAGCCGCGCCTACATCTACATCCGAGGCGAGGCGGTGCACGCCGCGCGCCGGCTGCGCAACGCGGTCCAGGAGGCGTACGACAAGGGCTACCTCGGCCGGAACATCCTGCGCAGTGGCTACGACCTGGAGCTGGTGGTGCACTCCGGCGCCGGGGCGTACATCTGCGGTGAGGAGACGGCGCTGCTGGACTCGCTGGAGGGGTTCCGGGGTCAGCCCCGGCTGCGCCCGCCGTTCCCGGCCACCCACGGCCTGTACGCGAGCCCGACGGTGGTGAACAACGTCGGCACCATCGCCAGCGTGCCGCCGATCGTGCTCGGTGGGGCCGACTGGTGGAAGAGCATGGGCACCGAGAAGTCCTCCGGGCCGATGATCTACTCGCTGTCCGGCCGGGTCGCCAACCCGGGCCAGTACGAGTGCTCGATGGGTGTCACGCTGCGCGAGCTGTTGGAGCTGGCCGGTGGCATGCAGCCCGGGCACAACCTGCGGTTCTGGACCCCGGGCGGTTCGTCGACCCCGCTGCTCGCCGCCGAGCACCTGGACGTGCCGCTGGACTTCGAGGGGGTGGCGGCGGCCGGCTCGATCCTCGGCACCACGGCCACGCAGATCTTCTCCGACCAGGACTGCCCGGTCTACGCGACCTACCGGTGGCTGGAGTTCTACCACCACGAGTCGTGCGGCAAGTGCACCCCGTGCCGCGAGGGCAACTACTGGATGGTCCGGGTCTACCGGCGGATCCTCGCCGGTCAGGGTACCCACGAGGACCTGGACACCCTTCTGGACACCTGCGACAACATCCTCGGCCGTTCGTTCTGCGGTCTCGGTGACGGCGCGACCAGTTCGGTGACCTCGTCGCTGCAGTACTTCAAGCAGGACTACCTCGACTACATCGAGGGACGGACCGCACCGAAGCTCTCCGACAAGCAGCTGGTGGGAGCCCACTGATGCGAGCGCGAGGAGTGAGCGAAGCGAGCCCCGCAGTCGCGAGCGAAAGGCAAGCACTGTGACCGACGTAGCCAAGCAGACCGACCTGGTCACCCTCACCATCGACGGCGTCGAGGTCACCGCCCCCAAGGGGACGCTGCTGATCCGGGTCGCCGAGCAGATGGGTACCGAGATCCCCCGGTTCTGCGACCACCCGCTGCTGGCTCCGGCCGGCGCCTGCCGGCAGTGCCTGGTCGAGGTGGAGGGGCAGCGCAAGCCGGTGGCCTCCTGCACCCAGACCGTCGCCGACGGCATGGTCGTGCGTACCCAGATCACCTCCCCGGTGGCCAAGAAGGCGCAGGAGGGGGTGATGGAGCTGCTGCTGCTCAACCACCCGCTGGACTGCCCGATGTGTGACAAGGGCGGTGAGTGCCCGCTCCAGAACCAGGCCATGTCCACCGGCCGCACCGACTCGCGCTTCCACGAGCACAAGCGGGAGTACGAGAAGCCGATGGCGATCAGCAGCCAGGTGCTGCTGGACCGCGAGCGTTGCGTGCTCTGCCAGCGGTGCACCCGGTTCTCCGAGGAGATCGCCGGCGACAAGTTCATCGACCTGATGGGCCGGTCGTCCGCCGAGGAGATCAACATCTACCGGGACGACGCGTACGGCGAGCAGGGCGACGAGGGGGACGTCCCGTTCAACTCCTACTTCTCCGGCAACACCGTGCAGATCTGCCCGGTGGGCGCGCTGACCGGTGCCCAGTACCGCTTCCGGGCCCGCCCGTTCGACCTGGTCTCCAGCCCGAGTGTGTGCGAGCACTGCTCGGCGGGCTGCGGGCAGCGCACCGACTGGCGGCGCGGCAAGGTGCTGCGCCGGCTGGCCGGCGACGAGCCGGCGGTCAACGAGGAGTGGAACTGCGACAAGGGCCGGTGGGGCTTCCAGTACACCCGGTCCACCGAGCGGCTGACCACTCCGCTGGTCCGGGACGAGCGCACCGGTGAGCTGCGGGAGGCGTCCTGGAGCGAGGCGCTCACCGTGGCCGCCGAGGGGCTGCACGCCGCTCGGGAGGGCGGGCAGGGCACGGCGGTCCTCACCGGCGGTCGGCTGACCGTCGAGGACGCGTACGCGTACGCCAAGTTCGCCCGGGTCGCGTTGAACACCAACGACATCGACTTCCGGGCCCGGCCGGTCTCCCGCGAGGAGGCCGACTTCCTGGCCAGCTCGGTCGCCGGGGTCACCGACGTCACCTACACGGACATGGAGAACGCGCCGGCGGTGGTGCTGGTCGGCCTGGAGCCGGAGGAGGAGTGCCCGATCCTCTTCCTGCGGCTGCGCAAGGCGTACCTGAAGAAGACCCTGACGGTGTACGCGCTGGCGCCGTTCGCCACCCGCGGCCTGGAGAAGCTCGGTGCCAAGCTGGCCCGGGTCGTGCCGGGCGAGGAGGCCAGCGTGCTCGCCGAGCACGCCACGGTCGCCGAGGCGCTGAGCGCGCCGGGCGCGATCCTGATCGTCGGTGAGCGCCTGGCCGGTGTGCCGGGTGGGCTCTCCGCCGCCGCCGACGTGGCCCGGCGTACCGGCGCGAAGCTGGCCTGGGTGCCGCGGCGCGCGGGCGACCGCGGTGCTGTCGACGCGGGCTGCCTGCCCAACCTGCTCCCCGGTGGCCGCCTGGTCACCGAGCCCGCCGCCCGGGCCGAGCTGGGTGAGGCGTGGGACATCCCGGCCGGGGTGATCCCGAGCCAGGCCGGTCGGGACACCGACGGGATCCTCACCGCCGCCGCCAACGGGCAGCTCGGTGCGCTCGTCGTCGGCGGTGTCGACCCGGCCGACCTGGCCGACCCGCGCCTGGCCGAGTCCGCGTTGGACGCGGTGCCGTTCCTGGTCAGCCTGGAGCTGCGCGCCAGCGCGGTGACCCGGCGCGCCGACGTGGTGCTGCCGGTCGCCCCGGTGGTCGAGAAGTCCGGCAGCTTCCTGGACTGGGAGGGTCGGCTGCGTCCGTTCGACGCGGTGCTGAACACGTCCGCGATGACCGACGGCCGCGTCCTCGACGCGCTCGCCGCTCTGCTGGACGTGCGGCTCGGCACCGCCGACGTGCCGAGCGTGCGTCGTGAGCTGGGCTCGCTGCCGGCGACCCGGACGTCCCGGCCGGCCGCGCCGTCGGTGGCGCCGGGCCGGGTGCCGCAGCCGAACGCCGGGGAGGCGGTGCTGGCCACCTGGCACCAACTGGTGGACCTCGGCACCCTGACCGAGGGCGACGAGAACCTCGCCGGGACGGCCCGCCCGCCGGTGGTCCGGCTGGGCAAGGGCACCGCCGAGGCGCTCGGGGTGGCCGACGGTGACGCCGTCACCGTCGGCACCGACCGGGGCGCGCTGACCCTGCCGGCGGAGCTCACCGAGATGCCGGACGGTGTGGTCTGGCTGCCGACCAACTCACCCGGCTCGACCGTGCGACGCAGCCTCGGGGCGACGTCCGGCACCGTCGTCCGGATCTCCGTCCCCGCATCGGGTACGGCCATCCCGGCCGGACGCGTGGCGGCCGACGAGACCATCCTCAGTTCTGGGGGTAACCAGTGAGTGCGAGGAGTGAACGAGCGCAGCGAGTGAGCCCCGCAGTCGCGAACGAGAGGTGGGCACAGTGAACTCGATCGTCCTGGCCCAGGATCCGACGCTCGCCGACTTCGGCCGGGATCCGTGGTGGCTGGTGCTCGGCAAGATCGTCTTTGCGTTCGCCTTCGGTCTGCTGGCCACCCTGCTCGGGGTCTGGTTCGAACGCCGCGTGGTCGGCTACATGCAGGTGCGGCCCGGCCCCAACCAGGTCGGCCCGTTCGGCCTGCTGCAGACCCTCGCCGACGGCCTGAAGATGGCCTTCAAGGAGGACATCCTGCCGAAGGCGGCCGACAAGGTCGTCTACTTCTTCGCCCCGACCATCTCGGTGATCTGCGCGGTCACCGCCCTGTCGGTGATCCCGTTCGGCCCGATGGTGAGCATCTTCGGCCACCACACGCCGTTGCAGGTCACCGACGTGCCGGTGGCGGTGCTGCTGCTGCTCGCCTGCTCGTCGATGGGCGTCTACGGCATCGTGCTGGGCGGTTGGGCCTCCGGCTCGACGTACCCGCTGCTCGGTGGTCTGCGGTCGAGCGCCCAGATGATCTCCTACGAGGTCGCCATGGGGCTCTCCATCGTGGCGGTGTTCATGACCGCCGGCACGATGAGCACCAGCGGGATCGTCGCCGCCCAGGGCGACGCCACGCGGCTGACCATCGGCGGCTTCGAGATCCCGGCGCCGGGCTGGTACGCGATCCTGCTGCTGCCCAGCTTCATCATCTTCTTCATCGCCACCGTCGGTGAGACCAACCGGGCGCCGTTCGACCTCCCCGAGGCCGAGTCCGAGCTGGTCGCCGGCTTCATGACGGAGTACAGCTCGCTGAAGTTCGCGCTGTTCATGCTCAGCGAGTACGTCGCGATGGTGACCATGTCCGCGGTCACCACCACGCTGTTCCTCGGTGGGTGGCGGGCGCCGTGGCCGATCACCCTCTGGGAGGGTGCCAACTCCGGTTGGTGGCCGATGCTGTGGTTCTTCGGCAAGGTGATCGCGCTGGTCTTCGTCTTCGTGTGGCTGCGCGGCACGCTGCCCCGGCTGCGCTACGACCAGTTCATGCGCCTCGGGTGGAAGGTGCTGCTGCCGATCAACCTGGTCTGGATCCTGGTCCTGTCGGGCCTGCGCTCCATCGAGGACTGGGACACGCAGGGCAAGGTCATCGCCGTCAGCATCCCGGCCGGCATCCTGCTGATCGCCACGCTCTTCTGGCCCAGCAAGAAGCCGCAGCCCAAACCGACGACGCAGGAACAGGTCGACAACCGGCCGTACGGGAGTTTCCCGCTGCCGCCGATGGATCTACAGGTACCACCGAGCCCGCGTATCACGCGCGTGGTCGCCGAGCGGGAGCCGGCCAACATCGTCGCCGGCTCGGACTCCAGGGAGGTGTGACGTGGGCGCGATCACCGGAACGTTCAAGGGATTCGGTGTCACCTTCTCGCACATGTTCAGGAAGGTCGTCACCACCGACTACCCGTTCAAGCCGCCGGTGTCGGCGCCGCGCTACCACGGGCGGCACATCCTCAACCGGCACCCGGACGGCCTGGAGAAGTGCATCGGCTGCGAGCTGTGCGCGTGGGCCTGCCCGGCGGACGCCATCTACGTCGAGGGTGGCGACAACACCGACGAGCAGCGCTTCTCGCCGGGTGAGCGGTACGCCAGCATCTACCAGATCAACTACGCCCGGTGCATCTTCTGCGGGCTGTGCATCGAGGCCTGCCCGACCCGGTCGCTCACCATGAGCAACGAGTACGAGCTGGCCCGGGACAACCGGCAGGACCTGATCTTCACCAAGGAGCAGTTGCTCGCCCCGCTGCTGGAGGGCATGGAGCAGCCGCCGCACCCGATGCGGCTCGGTGACAGCGAGAAGGACTACTACGTCGGCGCGCTGGACAACCCGGGCACCTCCGCCGGTGCGGAGACGTCCCCGATGGGCCCCGGCCGCTACCAGGTCGAGGAGCACCCCGGCGTGACGTTCCCGGGCGCCGAGCAGGCCGCCCAGCGCGTGGCGGCCGGCAAGGGAGAGAAAGAATGACCACGTCTACGGTGCTCGCCGCGGCGAACTCGGTCTCCGGGGGCGAGGCGGTCACCTTCTGGATCCTCGCCCCGCTCGCGTTGCTCGGCGGGATCGGGATGGTGGCCGCGCGCAACGCCGTGCACTCGGCGCTGTGGCTGGTGCTGACCATGCTCTGCCTGGGCGTGTTCTACGTGCTCCAGGCCGGTCCGTTCATCGGCATGGTGCAGATCATCGTCTACACCGGCGCGATCATGATGCTGTTCCTGTTCGTGCTGATGCTCGTCGGTAGGGACTCCACCGACTCGCTGATCGAGACGCTGCGCGGTCAGCGGGTCGCCGCGATCGTGCTCGGTGTGGGCTTCGCCGGCCTGGTCGGCACCGGTCTCTACCAGGCGCTGGACAACGCCCCCGCGGTCGGCCTGGACCAGGTCAACGCCGAGGGCAACGTGCAGGGCATCGCCCGGCTGCTGTTCACCAAGTACGTCTTCGCGTTCGAGCTGACCTCGGCGCTGCTGATCACCGCTGCGGTCGGTGCCATGGTGCTGGCCCACGTCGAGCGGCGTAAGCAGGACAAGGTCGACCAGGTGTCGACCATGCGGGCGCGCTTCGCCCCGGGCAACTACCCCGGTCCGAAGCCCGGCCCCGGTGTCTTCGCGACCTCCTCCTCGGTGGCCACCCCGGCCCGGCTGCCCGACGGCCGCCTGACCGACCGCAGCACCCCGTCGATCCTCCCGCAGCGCGAGCTGACCGCCGAGGAGACCTCCCTGAAGGGGACGGATCGGTGAGCGCGAGGAGTGCAGCGAAGCGGAGCCCCGCAGTCGCGAACGAGAGGCAGGCCCGGTGAGCGCGTGGAGTGCAGCGAAGCGGAGCCCCGCAGTCGCAAACGGAGGGCGAGACAAGTAATGGAGAGCTTCTTCTCGGTCGAGCCGAGCTACTACCTCGTCCTCGCCGCTGTGCTGTTCACCATCGGCGCCGCCGGTGTGCTGATCCGGCGCAACGCGATCGTGCTGTTCATGTGCGTGGAGTTGATGCTCAACGCGGCCAACCTGACGCTGGTCACCTTCAGCCGGATCAACGGTGACCTCAACGGCCAGATCATGGCGTTCTTCGTGATGGTGGTGGCGGCGGCCGAGGTCGTGGTCGGGCTCGCGATCATCATGGCCATCTTCCGGACGCGACGCTCGGCGAGCGTCGACGACGCCAACCTGCTGAAGTACTAGAGGGGTCCACCGGTGGAAGAGACTGTGGAATACGCCCAGGCCACGGGGCTGCTCGGGGGCGTCTGGCTGCTGGTGGCGATCCCGCTGCTCAGCGCGGCCATCCTGCTGCTGCTCGGCCGGCGTGCCGACCGCTGGGGGCACTGGCTGGGTGTGGCGGCCATCGGTGCCGCGTTCGTCCTCGGCCTGTCCTTCTTCTTCCAGCTGCGTGGCCTGGAGAACAAGTCGGTCGAGCTGAGCCTCTGGGACTTCATCGCGGTCGGTGACCTGCGCGTCGACTTCGGCCTGCTGTTCGACCCGCTGGCCGCGGTCTTCGTGCTGCTGATCACCGGGGTGGGCTTCCTGATCCACCTGTACGCGGTGGAGTACATGGCGCACGACGCGGGTCGCCGCCGGTTCTTCGCGTACTTCAACCTGTTCGTCGCGGCGATGCTGCTGCTGGTGCTCGGCAACAACTACGTGATGCTGTACTTCGGCTGGGAGGGCGTCGGTCTGGCGTCGTACCTGCTGATCTCGTTCTGGACCGAGCGGCCCAGCGCGGCCACCGCCGGTAAGAAGGCGTTCCTGATGAACCGGGTCGGCGACGCCGGCCTGGCCATCGGCATCTTCATCATGTTCGCCACCCTGGGCACCACCCAGTACGACGAGGTGTTCAACGGGGTCGGCTCGCTGACCGGCGCGACGGTGCTGGTCCTCGGTCTGCTGCTGCTGCTCGGCGCGGCCGGCAAGTCCGGCCAGTTCCCGCTCCAGGCGTGGTTGCCGGACGCGATGGAGGGCCCGACCCCGGTGTCGGCGCTCATCCACGCCGCCACCATGGTCACCGCGGGCGTCTACCTGATCGCCCGGTCCAACCCGGTCTTCTCCGCGAACTCGACGCTGCAACTCGTGGTGGTCAGCGTCGGTGCGCTCACCCTGCTGATCGGCTGCGTCATCGGTGCGGCCAAGGACGACATCAAGCGGGTGCTCGCCTGGTCGACGGTGAGCCAGATCGGCTACATGTTCGTCGGCGTCGGCCTGGGCGGTGGCGCGTACGCGCTGGCCATCATCCACCTGCTGGCGCACGGCTTCTTCAAGGCCAACATGTTCCTGGGTGCCGGTTCGGTGATGCACGGCATGAAGGACCAGGTCGACATCCGCCGCTTCGGTGGGCTGTCGAAGCACATGAAGATCACCTGGTTGACGTTCATGATGGGCTGGCTGGCCATCATCGGCATGTTCCCGTTCTCCGGCTTCTTCTCCAAGGAGCCGATCATCGTGGCCGCCTTCGAGCGGGAGGACTGGACCGCCTGGCTCTTCGGCGGTGCGGCGCTGCTCGGCGCGGGGCTGACCGCGTTCTACATGACGCGACTGTTCGTGCTCACGTTCCACGGCCCGAAGCGGTGGACCGAGGACATCGAGCACCCGCACGAGTCGCCGAAGCTGATGACGATCCCGCTGATCCTGCTGGCGGTCGGTTCGGTCGGAGCCGGCTACCTGCTCTCCACCTCGGTGCCGGACTGGCTGACGGCCACCGCCGGGCTGGGCGGTGAGCACGCGGAGCATGAACCGGTTCTCTCGCACCTCATGATCACGATCCTGTCGCTGCTGGTCACCGTGCTCGGTGCCGGGCTCGCCTGGTTCCTGTTCCGGGCCGGTACGGCCACCGCGCCGCAGCCGGCCGGTGTGCTGGTCACCGCCGCCCGACGCAACCTCTACACCGACGCGTTCAACGAGGCGGTCTTCGAGAAGCCGGGCATCTTCCTCACCCGGGCGCTGGTGTTCCTCGACAACCGGGGCATCGACGGGCTGGTCAACGGCCTCGCCGCCGCGGTCGGCGGTGGTTCGGGTCGGCTCCGGCGGATGCAGACCGGCTTCGTCCGCTCGTACGCCACCTCGATCCTGGCCGGTGCGCTGCTGGTGATGGCGGCGTTCCTGGCGGTGCAGGCCGGGTGGTTGGCGTGATCGACCTCTTCCCGGCCGCCCCCGCCGGCGGACCACGCAGTGACGACGGAGGTAAGGCCGCATAATGTCCAACTTCCCGTTCCTCTCGGTGCTCACCGTGGCGCCACTGGTGGGCGCCCTGGTGGTGGCCTTCCTGCCGCGCCACCGGCCGGAGCTGGCCAAGCAGGTGGCGTTCGCCTGGTCGCTGCTCGTGCTGGTGCTCTCGGTGGTGATGTGGGTCAGCTTCAACGCCGGCGGTGACCGGTTCCAGTTCCGCGAGTCGTACTCGTGGATCCCGAACTGGGGCGTGAGCTTCACCTTCGCGGCCGACGGCATCGCGCTGGTGATGCTGATGCTGATCGCGGTGCTGGTGCCGTTGGTGATCCTGGCGTCCTGGCACGACGCCGATTCGTCGAAGCGGTCGGTGCCCGTCTACTTCGCGCTGCTGCTGGTCCTCGAGTGCACGATGATCGGTGTCTTCGCGGCCGCCGACGTCTTCCTGTTCTACGTGTTCTTCGAGGTCATGCTCGTCCCGATGTACTTCCTGATCGGCAGCTACGGCGGCCACCAGCGGCAGTACGCGGCGGTGAAGTTCTTCCTCTACTCGCTCGTCGGCGGTCTGTTCATGCTGGCCGCGGTGATCGGCCTGTGGGTGGTCGGCGGCAAGACCTTCGACTGGCAGGCGCTGTCGCAGGTCGACATCAGCACCGGCACCGAGCGGTGGCTGTTCCTCGGCTTCTTCCTCGCGTTCGCCATCAAGGCGCCGTTCTTCCCGTTCCACACCTGGCTGCCGGACGCCGGTGGCGCGGCCCCCGCGGGTGCCGCCGCGCTGCTGGTCGGCGTGCTGGACAAGGTCGGCACGTTCGGCATCCTGCGCTACTGCCTGCCGCTGTTCCCGGAGGCGTCGAAGTGGTTCGCGCCGTGGGCGCTGGCGCTGGGCGTGATCGGCATCGTCTACGCGGCACTGCTGGCGGTCGGTCAGAATGACCTCAAGCGGCTGGTGTCGTACACCTCGATCGCGCACTTCGGTTTCATCGGGGTGGGCATCTTCGCCTTCACCACCCAGGCCGGCACCGGTGCGGTGCTCTACATGCTCAACCACGGCTTGGCCACCGGCCTGCTCTTCCTGGTGGTCGGCATGCTGATCGCCCGGCGCGGCTCGGCGTTGATCAGCGACTTCGGTGGCGCCGGGAAGCTGGTGCCGGTGCTCGCCGGGGTGCTCTTCTTCGCCGGTCTCGCCTCACTCGCACTGCCGGGGACGGCACCGTTCATCTCCGAGTTCCTGGTGCTGATCGGCACCTTCACGGTGAACAAGCCGGTCGCGGTCATCGCCACGCTCGGCATCATCCTGGCCGCCGCGTACGTGCTGTGGATGGTGCAGCGCACCACCCAGGGGACCCTCAACCCCGCGCTGACCGAGGTCGACGGGATGCGGCGGGATCTCAACCTGCGCGAGAAGGTCGTGGTCGCTCCCCTGATCGCTCTGATCGTGCTGCTCGGCTTCTTCCCCAAGCCGGTCACTGACGTGATCAACCCGGCCGTCCAGGCGACCATGGACGACATCGGCAGAACCGACCCGGCCCCGTCGGTGGGCACCGTCCAGGAGGCGGCAAAGTGACCGAGTTGAAACTGCCGTCGATCGACTACGCGGCGCTCTCCCCGATCCTGATCATGCTGGGCACCGCGCTGCTCGGCGTGCTGGTCGAGGCCCTCGTGCCCCGGCGCTGGCGGCACGTGGTGCAGCTGACGGTGGCGCTGCTGGCGGTGCTCGCGGCACTGACCATGGTGGTCCTCAACGCCGACGAGCGGATCATCACCGCCGGCCAGGCGCTCGCGATCGACGGGCCGACGCTGTTCCTGCAGGGCGCGATCCTGGTCCTGGCCGCGATGGCGCTGCTGCTGATCGGTGACCGCTCGGTCGAGCGGGGCGGGGCGTTCGTCGCCCAGGCCGCGGTGACCGCCGAGTCGGCCGACGACCGGCGGCAGGCCGAGGGGCGTAACGGCCTCACCGAGGTCTACCCGCTCACCACGTTCGCGATCGGCGGCATGCTGATCTTCGTGGCGGCGAACGATCTGCTGACCATGTTCATCGCGCTGGAGGTCTTCTCCCTGCCGCTCTACCTGCTCTGCGCGCTGGCCCGTCGCCGGCGTCTGCTGAGCCAGGAGGCGGCGATGAAGTACTTCCTGCTGGGCGCGTACGCCTCCGCGTTCTTCCTGTTCGGGGTGGCGCTGATCTACGGCTTCACGTCCGGCATCCCGGGCCGCCCGGCCAGCGTCGACTTCGCCACGATCGACGCGGCGGTGGGCGAGTCCCCGGCCAGCCCGGTGCTGCTCTTCGCCGGCATGGCGCTGCTCGCGATCGGTCTGCTCTTCAAGGCCGCGGCGGCACCGTTCCACGTCTGGACCCCGGACGTCTACCAGGGTGCGCCGACCCCGGTCACCGGGTTCATGGCGGCGTGCACCAAGGTCGCCGCGTTCGGCGCCCTGCTGCGGGTCTTCCACGTCGCGTTCGCCGACGCCAGTTGGGACTTCACCCCGGTCCTCGGCGCCATCGCGGTGCTGACCATGCTGGTCGGCGCGGTGCTCGCGGTCACCCAGACCGACATCAAGAGGCTGCTCGCGTACTCCTCGATCGCCAACGCCGGCTACCTGCTGGTCGGTGTGCTGGCGCCGAGCCGCGACGGGCTCTCCGGGACGATGTTCTACCTGGTCGCGTACGGCTTCTCGGTGCTGGCCGCGTTCGCGGTGGTGACCCTGGTCCGGGACACCGACGGGGAGGCCACCCACCTGTCCCGTTGGGCCGGGCTGGGTCGGCGGTCGCCGTTCTTCGCCGCGCTGTTCACGTTCATCCTGCTGGCGTTCGCCGGTATCCCGTTGACCAGTGGGTTCACCAGCAAGTTCGCCATCTTCGGGCCGGCGCTCGACGGTGGTCAGGCCTGGCTGGTGATCGCCGGTGTGCTGACCAGCATGGTGCTGGCGTTCCCGTACCTGCGCGTCGTGGTGATGATGTGGCTGTCCGAGCCGGGCCAGTCCACTCCGACCGTCATGGTGCCCGGCGGGCTCACCTCCGCCGCATTGATGATCGGTGTGTTGGCCACCCTGGTGCTGGGCGTCGCCCCGGCGCCGCTGCTCGATCTGGCCACCGGAGCTGCCGAATTCGTTCGATGACGCAGAGATCGACCACCGGGGGGCGGCGCGTGCTCACGCGTCGGCCCCTCGGTGCGTATCCCCGACCCGGAGCAGGTCGAACGGGTGTGGCATGGTTGATAGCGTGGTGAATCCGGCGGGTGAGCGTTCAGGTGCCTCCGGCTCCGGCGGTCGGCGGGGTCGGGCGAGCACGAGTCAGTTCGGCGCGATCGGGCTCAACCTTGCCGATCCGCGGGTCGAGGCGTCCGTGCTGGCTGTGCTGGACACGGTCGAGGTCGAGTTGCGGGCCAGTGTGGCCAGCGCCGACCCGTTCGTCACCGAGGCCGCCCGGCATCTCCTGGAGGCCGGTGGGAAGCGTTTCCGGCCGCTCCTGGTGGCGCTCGGCGCCCAGTTCGGTGACCCGACCGGCCCGCAGGTGGTCCCGGCTGCCGTGGTGATGGAGCTCACTCACCTCGCCACCCTCTACCACGACGACGTGATGGACGAGGCTGTCGTCCGCCGGGGCGCGGCGAGCGCGAACTCCCGGTGGACCAACTCGCTCGCGATCCTGGTCGGCGACTATCTCTTCGCCCGCGCGGCGGACATCGCCGCCGACCTGGGCCCCGAGGCCGTCCGGTTGCAGGCGCGCACGTTCGCCCGGCTGGTGCACGGCCAGATCGCGGAGACGGTGGGGCCGCGTGCCGGGGACGATCCGGTGACCCACTACCTGAACGTGATCGCCGACAAGACCGGTTCGCTGATCGCCACGTCGATCCGGTTCGGCGGCATGTTCGGTGGCGCCGCCCCCGAGCACGTCGAGGCCCTCGCCGGGTACGGCGAGACGATCGGTGTCGCCTTCCAGCTCACCGACGACCTGCTCGACATCGCCTCGGAGTCGGTGCAGTCGGGCAAGACGCCCGGCACCGACCTGCGCGAGGGGGTCCCGACGCTGCCGGTGCTCTACGCCCGCCAGTCGGACGACGCGGACGCGTCCTCGGTGCGTCTGCGGGAGATCCTGGCGACCGGGCCGCTGACCGACGACGCGCTGCACGCCGAGGCGTTGGGGCTGCTCCGGGAGAGCCCGGCGCTCAAGCGTGCCCGGGAGACCGTGCGCAGTTACGCCGAAGACGCCCGCGCGAGCCTGGCTCCCCTTCCGGCGGGCCCGTCCCGGCAGGCGCTCGAATCGCTCTGCGACTACATCGCCGACCGCACCAGCTGATCTCCGCCCCGGCTCGCGGCAGCGGCGGCGGCGCGGGTCAGGAGGCGGCCGCCGCCGAGCATGAGGACGGCGGCGAGCAGCATGGACACCGCCGCGGTGGTCCACATGGCGGAGTAGCCGAGGTGGGCGGCGAGAGGGCCCATGCTCAGCGGGCCGAGACAGCCCCCCGCGTACACCCCGGTCTGGGTGATCGAGGTGGCGGCGGCCGGTGACTGCGGATGGAGCCGGACCACCGCGAAGGTCATCAGGCCCGGCCAGGCCCAACCCAGACCGAAACCGAGCAGCACGCCGACCACCAGCGGCACCGTGCCGGTCAGCGCGAGCAGGCCCAGCCCGGCCGCGCCGACGACGAGCATCGCGGCGATGAGGGCGACGTGGCCGGTGGCCCGGCGGTCGGCGAGCCAGCCGGTGCCCACCCGGGCCGCGACGCAGACCGCGCTGCCCAGCGTCAGGGTCAGGCCGGCGAGGCCCGGCGACATGCCCCGCGCGGCTGCGGAGTCCACCAGGAAGGTGCCCAGCGCGTTCGCTGCGGCCGCCGCCAACGTCGCCCCAGCGCCGACCACCACCAGCGCCGCCGTCGCCCGGCCGGCGCGCGCCGCGCCGGCTCGTCGCGGCGGGCCAGGAACCGCCCGGGGTACGGCGGGCAGCGTCGTCATCGCGGCCACCGCTGCCGCCACGAACGCCCACCGCCAGCCGACGGTGAGCGCGATGGTGGGCACCGCCGCGCCGGCCAGCAGGGTGGAGATCGGGATCGCGGCCTGCTTGACACCGAACGACAGGCCCTGCCGTCGGGCCGGCACGTGCTGAGCCAGCGCGGCGTTGCTCGCCAACTGACCCAGGGCGTTCGCGGCGGCGCTGAGGGCCAGCAGACCGACCAACACCGGGTACGACCGGGCGACAGCCGCCACGGCCAGCATCGACCCGGCGGCCAGCAGGATGCCGCAGCGGGCCACCAGGGCCGGGCCGTACCGCTCGACGAGGCGGCCGGAGGGCACCGAGGCCAACGCGCTGACGCCGAAGTAGACGGATACGGCCAGACCGAGGCCGGCCGGGGAGAAGCCGAGGTCGGTGCCCATCTGCACGGCGAGACCACCGAGCAGGAACACGGGGAGTACGCAGGCCACGGTGGTGGCGACCGCGCCGGCGCTGGCCCGGACCGGGTGGGATCGGGCGGCGGTGGGCTCGGGGGTGACGGCGGTGTGTCTCATCGTCCGGCAAACCTACGTGAATCCCGCTCAGACCACTCCCGGTGACGGTCGGGGCACAAGCTGTGGATGGTGATCTGGCATCCTCGACCCGAACAGGCATTTCGCACCGGGCCTGTTTTTCATATGGTGTAAGTCCCCGGCGGCGGAGGTGGTTGTGCGCGACCCCTTGGCAGAACCTTCGGACCTGATCCGCAGCGTGTCCCGAGCACTGCGGGTGCTGGAGTCGGTCGGTCGCGCCCCGAAGGGCCTGACCGTCAAGCAGATCGCCAGACGGTGCGAGTTGACCGTGGCCACCACCTACCACCTGGTCCGCACCCTCGCCTACGAGGGTTACGTGATCCGCCGGGAGGACGGCACGTACATCGTGGGGTTGGAGGTGGCCGACCGGTACCGGGAGCTGGTGACCGCGTTCCGGGGCCCTCCTGCGGTCGGTGAGACCCTCCGGCGGGCCGCCCTGGACACGGGCTACAGCCACTACCTCGGGCGTTTCGTCGGCGGCCAGGTGGCCCTCACGGCGGTCGCCGAGGGGCACCGCTCGCCCTACCTGGAGGATCTGGTCCCCGGCTTCGACGAGGGGGCCCACGCGACGGCCCTCGGCAAGGCGCTGCTCGCCACCCTCAGCGTCGACCAGCGCCACCGCTACCTGCGGGAGTACGGCATGCGCCCGTTCACCACCGCCACGCTGACCACCGCCGAGACGTTCGAGGCGGACCTGGCCGCCGGCGACCGGCGCGGTATGCAGTTGGAGATGGGGCAGTTCCGTCAGGGGGTGGCCTGCGCGGCGGTGCTCGTCGCGCCGGAGAAGGACATGGAACGCCGCGTCGTGCTGGCGTGCGCGTTGCCGGCCAGCGAGATGATGACCTCCGCCCGGGTGGTCCGCGCCAAGCTGCTCACCGTGGCCCGCAGCGTCGCCGACGGCATCGCGTCCGACACCTGACCGCAGAACCGCAGAAGCCCTCTCCCCGGCTGGGAGAGGGCTTCCGGGGGCGGTCCAGCCCCGGACCGCCTGAGCAACGTCAGCGACCGGCCGGCCGCGGGTGCGACGTCAGCTGCCCACCGGGCCGCCGTCGAGGCGCCAGGTGACCACCACACCCGGCTTGGCGTAGTCGCCGTCCGGCCAGGTCGAGGCCGGGTTCTCCACCGAGGCGCCGGTGATCTCGCCCGGGTGCTGCACCGCGACGAACACCGACCGGTTGTCACCGGTGATGAACGGGCCGCAGGTCTCCGCGCCCAGCGGCACGGTCAGGAACTGCTTGAGGTGACCCCGCTCCGGGCCCTCCACAGCCGTCGCGAACAGGCCGTCGTTGCTGCCCAACGCGTTGCCGTCGGTGGAGATCCACAGGTTGCCGGTGGCGTCGAAGGCGACGTTGTCCGGGCAGGAGATCGGGGACACCTTGGTCTTGTCGTACCCCGCGAAGAACGTCGACGCGTCGGTCGGGTCGCCGCAGACGATCGGCAGCGACCAGGCGAAGGTCTCCGAGGTGTTGTCGCCGCGGTCCTCCACCAGCTCCAGGATCTGCCCGTGCTTGTTGGCGTTGCGCGGGTTCGCCTCGTCCGGCTTCGGGTTGCTGCCGACGCCACGGTTCGTGTTGTTGGTCAGCGCCACGTACACCTTGCCGGTGAGCAGGCTCGGCTCGACGTCCTCGGGACGGTCCATCTTGGTCGCGCCGACCTTGTCACCGGCGAGCCGGGTGAAGGTGAGCACGTCCGCGGCGGTCATCCCGTCGACGAACGAGCGGTTGCCGCTGACCAGCTTGATCCAGCGACCCCGGCCGTTGAACGCGCCGTCGACGGGCAGCTTGCCCGAGCCGTCGATCTCGGCCGCGCTGGTCTGGTCGAGCTGCGCCACGTAGAGCGTGCCCGACTCCAGCAGGGTCAGGTTGTGCTTGCGGGCAGCCCAGGAGTTGCCCTTCATGAACTTCTGGTCCGAGACGAACTTGTAGAGGTAGTCGAACCGCTCGTCGTCGCCCATGTACGCGACCACGCGGCCGTCCTTGGCCACGATCACGTTCGCGCCCTCGTGCTTGAACCGGCCCATCGCGGTGTGCTTGCGCGGGCGGCTCTCCGGGTCGAACGGGTCGATCTCGACGATCCAGCCGAACCGGTGCGCCTCGTTCGGGTGCTTCGCCAGGTCGAAACGCTCGTCGGCGCGCTCCCACTTGCGGCTGCCGCTGGGGTACCGGCCGGCGGTGCTGATGCCGTAGCGGTCCAGCTTCGGCTTGAGCTCGGCCGGGGCGGCGTCGGCCCCGACGAAGTACTGGTTGAAGTTCTCCTCGCCGGACAGCACGGTGCCCCACGGGGTCACGCCACCGGCGCAGTTGTTCAGCGTGCCGACGACCGTACGACCCTTGGGATCGGCGGCGGTCTTCAGCCAGGCCGAGCCGGCGGCGGGGCCGGTCAGGTCGAACTTGGTGCTCAGCGCGGTGACCCGCCGGTTGTACGCGCGCGGGCCCTTGCCGACCGGCTTCCACTGCCCGGTGCCCGCGACCCGCTCCACCTCCACGACGGACATGCCGTGCGCGGCCATGGCGGTGCGCAACTGCTCCACGGAGAGCCCGTCCAGGCCGGGGAAGCCCGGGAACATCAGGTCCTCGTTGGTGTACTCGTGGTTGACCACGAGCAGCGCCCGCTTGCCCTGCTTGTCCAGCGGCAGCACACCCACGAAGTCGTTGTTGTAACCGAACTGCTTGGACTGCGCGGCGGCGGTCTGGTGGTGCACGTCGAACTCGGGCGCGCCCGGCAGCACCGGGTCACCCCACTTGATCACCACGGCGTGGTCGTAGCCGTTCGGCACGACCAGGGTGTCCAGCTTGTTCGGCGGAATCGGCTTGAAGGTCAGCGCCCCGTTGCCGACACCGGTGCCGGGGCGGCCGAAGCCGAACGCCTCCGGCACGTCCGGGGTGGTGGGGGCGGCCACAGCGGGCGCCGCGCCGGCGAGCGCGCCCGCCGCCGCGCCGCCGAACCCGAGGACCAGGGCGCCGACCGCGCCGGCCCGGACCACGCCGCGCCGCGAGACCTCCGCGTTCACCACGTCACCGAAGTACGCGTTGTCCGAGGTGTTCGGGACCGGGTGGTCGCAGGCGTTGCCGCAGCGGTACAGACAGGTCATGGCGTCACGGGTGCCATGGCGGTTGCCGGTCAACAGGGGGAGCAGCCGGGGGCGGTCGCTCATGGGAGAAGCCTCCAGAGGGTCGGTGGCACGACAGGCGGCGTACCCGCCGGACGCTAGGAGGACGTGGTGAGCGGTCGTCGGCCGCGATGTGAACCAGGCATGAACACCTCTCCGGGTGACAACCGCCTGACCTCGAGCTGAACCGTTCGGCGTGACCGCACGTATTCACGGGCGGACGCACCGCCGGACGCGCGCAGGAAGCGAGGAGACCGCCATCAGCGACCACGACGCCCAACTGCTGCGCGCGCTGCACGACGAGCACGCGGAGGCGCTGTACGCCCACGCCCTCCGGCTGGTCAACGGGGACCGGCAGCGCGCCGAGGACCTGGTGCAGGAGACCCTGCTGCGGGCCTGGCGACACCCCGAGTCCCTCGACCCGAAGCGCGGCTCGGTGCGGTCCTGGCTGTTCACCACCGCCCGCAACCTGGCCATCGACGCCTGGCGGCGGCGCTCCACCAGGGTGGGCGAGGTGTTCACCGACGACCTGCCCGAACCACCGGAGGTGATCGACGAGGCCGAGCGGGCGGTGGAGGCGTGGACCGTCGCCGAAGCGCTGAACCGGCTCAGCCCCACCCACCGGGAAGTGCTCGTCGAATGCTTCTACCAGGGGCGGTCGGTGGCCGAGGCGGCGTCCCGCCTGGGCGTACCGCCGGGGACCGTGAAGTCCCGCACCCACTACGCGTTGCGGTCTCTACGGTTGGTCCTGGCCGAGATGGGGGTGACGGGATGACCCGGTGCGAGTTCGCGTACGACGACGGCGCGTACGTGCTGGGTGCCTTGGCCCCGGCCGAACGGGCGGCGTACGAACGGCACCTCTCCGGCTGCGCCTCCTGCCGCGAGTCGGTCGCCGAGATCGCCGTGCTGCCCGGGCTGCTCGGGCGCCTGGACCCGGCGGGGTTGGAGCAGATCCTGCCGCCGCCCGCCCCGCCGCGGGTTCCCGCGCTGCTCGACGAGGCCCGGCGTCGCCGGCGTCGGCAACGTTCCGCGGACCGGCGGCGGTACGCGCTGACCACCCTGGCCGCCGCGGGGCTGGCCCTGGTCGTGGGTGTCGGTACGGCCGCGGTGCTGCCCCGACCGGTGGCACCGCCGCCGGGGGCGCAGAGCACTCCGGGCCCGCAGGTCTCGATGGTCGCCATGCGGCCGGTGGCCCAGGCCGGGCCGGTGCACGCCGACATCGGGCTGGTCGGCACCAAATGGGGCACCCGGGTGACCATGCGTTGCGGGTACGACGCGCGGACGAGCTACGGCAAGGCGTACCCGTTCCGGCTGGTGGCGCGCGGCCCGAACGGTGCCACCGAGCAGATCGGCTCCTGGCTCGCGGCCCCCGGTGACGACCTCAGCTTCACCGGTGCCACGCGGTTCACCGACGCCGAGTTGACCAGCGTGGAGCTGCAGAAGGCCGACGGCACGCCCCTGCTCACCTACGCGGTCCCCTAAAAGCCCGCCCGCCGCCGCGCCCGCCCGCCGCCGCGCCCGCCCGCCGCCGCGCCCGCCCGCCGCCGCGCCCGCCCGCCGCCGCGCCCGCCCGCCGCCGCGCCCGCCGCGTCGCATTGCGCGTCGCCAAGATCCGCGCAACATCAGGGATGTTGCTGCCTCCCGCGTGTCGGAGGCAGCAACATCGGGGAACTTGCTCGGATCTTGGGCGCGGGGCGCGGGGCGCGGGGCGCGGGGCGCGGGGCGCGGGGCGCGGGGCGCGGGGCGCGGGGCGCGGGGCGCGGGGCGCGGGGCGCGGGGCGCGGGGCGCGGGGCGCGGGGCGCGGGGCGCGAAGCGCGGGGCGCGTGCCCGAACTAGGACTGGGCGGGCACCACGACTCCACGATCGACTGTGGGTTCGGGTTGGCGGGACCGGGTTGCGCGGGAGGTGCGGACGGCGTCGGCGGTGAACACGATCAGGGCCAGCCAGACCAGTGCGAAGCCCGCCAGACGGGCCGGCGGCATCGGCTCGTGAAAGATCAGCACACCGCAGCCGAGCTGCAGGATCGGTGCCAGGTACTGAACCATGCCGAGGCTGCTCAGCGGCAGCCGGTTGGCCGCCCCGGCGAACATCAGCAGCGGGATCGCCGTGGCCGCACCGGCCAACACCAACAGCGCGGTGTGCCCGGCCGAGACGTGACCGAAGGTCGAGTCGCCGGTCGCGGCCAGCCAGACGAGGTAAGCGAGCGCGGGCAGCGCCAGCACCGCGGACTCGACGAAGAGCCCTTCCGCCGGCGGCAGCCCCAGCCGCTTCTTGACCAGGCCGTAGCCGGCGAAGCTGAACGCCAGGGTCAGCGCCAGCCAGGGCAGCCGACCGTAGTCGACGGTGAGCACCACGACCGCCGACGCGCCG
Organism: Micromonospora sp. WMMD1155; assembly: GCF_029581275.1. Lineage (NCBI taxonomy): Bacteria > Bacillati > Actinomycetota > Actinomycetes > Micromonosporales > Micromonosporaceae > Micromonospora > Micromonospora sp. WMMD1155. Next base: position 2,285,153 of record NZ_CP120742.1, on the reverse strand, counting down.
ATCCCCAGCGCCACCCACTGCGCCGGGCGTAGCCGCTCCCGCAGCACGAGCACACCGAGCAGCACCACGACCAGCGGGTTGATGAAATAGCCCAGCGCGGTCTCCACCACCCGGCCGGAGTCGACCCCGTAGATGTAGGTGCCCCAGTTGACGGCGATCAGCGCGGCGGCGGCGACCATCCCGGCCATCGCCCAGGGGCGGCGCAGCAGCGCCCGCAGGAAGCCGACGTTGCGCAGCGCGCCCAACAGCAGCGCCACGAACACCACCGACCAGACGACCCGGTGGGCGAGGATCTCCAGTGGGCCGGCCGGCCGCAGCAGCTTGAGGTAGAGCGGGAAGAAACCCCAGAGCAGGTACGCGCCGAGGCCGTAGAGGTATCCCAGGCGGAGAGACGTCACGCCTCCACCGTAAGGGGCGTACCGCTGCTTTGTTCCTTTCCGGTGATCGGGGTCACCGGCTGACGGCGGTCGAGGATCATCCACCGCGCCGGGACGTCCAAGGGTGTGAAGCCCTCCCTCGCGTACACCTCGTGGGCGTCGTTCGTGATCAGCAGGATCCGGAGTACGCCCAGCTCGGCCAGGTGGTCACGGGCTGCGCCGACCATCCATCCGCCCAGCCCCCGACCCCGGGCGGCGCGGTCGACGTACACGTCGCAGAGCCAGGCGAAGGTGGCACCGTCGGTGACCACCCGGGCCACCGCCACCTGGCGGCCGTCCTCGGGCCGGTAGACGCCGAACGGCAGCGAGCCGGCGAACGCCCGATCGGTGACGGCCCGGTCCCGCCCGAGTGCCCAGTACGCGTCGGTCGACAACCAGTGGTGCACCAGCTCCAGATCGAGCCGGGCGGGATCGGTGCTGAGCAGATGGCCATCGGTGCTGGTCAGTGAGAACATCACGTGACGTTAACCGTCGAGATGGGCACCGACGGCGGCCAATTCCCGAAACGTGGTCAGCGGCCCGCCCCGGCGGCAAACCGGAGCGGGCCGATCCGGTCGGCGGTCAGTCCCGGTCGAGGACGGCGCCCAGGATCCAGGTCACGATGCTCACGAAGAGGGCACCGAGCACGGCGGCCGGCCAGAAACCGTCGACAGTGAACGGCAGCCCGGCCTGGTCGGCGATCCAACTGGTGAGCAGGAACAGCAGCCCGTTCACCACCAGCGCGATGAGACCCAGGGTCAGCAGGTAGAAGCCGCAGCCGACCGTCTTGATGATCGGCTGGAGAACCGCGTTGACCACGCCGAAGATCACCGCCACCAGGAGCAGCGTGGTCACCGTCTCGACTGCGGAGTTCGAGTCCAGAGAGATGCCCGGAATGAGGAGTGTGGCCAGCCAGAAAGCCAGCGCTGTGCTGGCCAGCCGAATCAGCAGACCCTTCAGAAAACCCATGGCGGGGATCGTGCCACGGACCACGCACCGACGTAACCCGGCAGTTGACCATCCTGCTGGATCAGCCGCGCGCCGGTCGACCGATCAGTTGCGATTCGATCGGAGTGGGGGAGAGCAGTGCCCAGCGCAGCGCTCTGCGGTTGACCACGGCCACCATGTCGTCCCGGATCCGGGTCAACCACTCGGCCGACCCACCGAGCCCCAACGCGGTGCCGGCCAGCGCCGCCTCGGTGGCGTTCAGCGGTTGCAGCAACGCCAGGTCGGCCCGGCTCAATGTGCCCACGTCCGCCGGGGTCAACTCGTCGCGTACCACCAGGGTGGCCCGCCACGGCGGACCCGCCTCGGTGTCGGCCGGCGCCGAACCCGCGTCGACGACCAGCAGCAACGGGCGAAGCGCACTGCCCACCCCATCGGCGACCGGCCGACCGGGCGGGATCAACGGGATCGTCCCGCCCGGGGCACCCACCCCTCGGACGAACGGTTCCCAGGCGCGCGGCCGGGAGGTCTGCACCACCACGAGCGCACCGAGGGCCAGGGCCCGCAGCGCCACCAACTGGGCGGCGCGCACCCCGCCGACCAGCAACACCCGGGTGCTCTCCGGCCGGAACAGGCGCACGGTGACGGCTCCGCCGTGCCGGTTCGTGCCGACCATCAGTCCCGCGTCGCCCAGGGTGAGTTCCCAGTCGTCCATTGCGGGACCGGTAGGTGTCTCGCGGGCCGCCAGCGCCAACGGCAGTGTCGCGCCGAGCCCGCTCAGGTGTGCGCCGTCGAGCCGTCGCAGCTCACCGCCGAGGTCGGCCACCAGACGGGTCAGCGCCTCCGCGGCGGTGGCCAACTCGGTCGCCGTGCCGGCGGCCAGACGTACGGCCATCTCGCTCGGCAGCCCGGCGGCGGCGGTCGGGGTCGAGCCTGCGGAGACGGACACGGTGGTCGCGGTCGCCGGCAGCGCGAGCAGCCGGGGCACCAGCAGCCGTCCACCCGCGCCGTCCGGCCAGCGGACCAGCCGGAAGGTGGCCTGGAGCAGCGCGCCGGACCGAAGTGCGGGCCAGGACTCCCGAACCGGGTGACCGTCGTGATGAGCCAGTTCGCCCAGTACGCGCAGCGCCGACGGCACGCCGAGCGGCCGCGCGGCCAGTGATCCGAGCCGACGGACGATCCGGCGTACCGTGCCGGCGAGCACCCGGCGCAGATCCTCGCCGGACCAGCCGTCCACCCGCAGCACCCGCACCGCGAGCACCGCACGTCCCCTCCCGGCGAGTCGCCCGTCGGTGAGTTGGCGGTACGACGTGCCGACCGTGCCGGCCGCCGCCGGTACCGGTGCCGGTGCCCCGCTGAGCAGCAGTTGGACCCGCAGCGGGGGTACGTCCGGCCCGGCCGGAGGCAGCAACGCGGACGGTGCGGGAATGGCCCGGGACGCGTCGCCCAGCAGGTCACCGGGGTCTCCGAGCTCCAACAGCACCACCATGCCCGTGGTGTCCTCCAGCACCGCCGCCGGCCCACTGGTCAGCTCCGTCGATTCGAGGACGGTTCCCGGAGCGACCAGTTCGAGGAGTTCGGACGGCCCGGCCGGTGCGGCCGGCTCTCGGCGACGGGTCACGTGCGCGGTGGCCGTGCCCAGCCATTCGAAGAGCCAGCGGCCCCGGACCCGGACCACGGCCACCGCCACCACCAGTGCGGCGGCGAGTGTCGCCGCGACGGTGACCGGCGTGGACCGGCCGAGGGTGGCCAGAACGAGCGCCGCCGCGACCTGCGCGGCGACGAGTTGACCGGCGCGCACCCGCACGCCGGTGCCGCGGCCGGATGGCGGCCGTCGGGCCGGGGACCGGCGAGGAAGCGCCTGCCGGTCGGCGAGAGCCGGGCTGCGGTGGGTGGGCGGGTCGATCTGCCGCGGCACGGTGTCGGGCCCGCGCCGGGCCGGTGCCGCCCGGTGCGGTCCTCCGGTGGTGATCGCCGGCACCGCGCCTCCTCGACCTGTGGGGAGCGTGTCGGGCGGGAGGACGGCCGGCCGGCCGTCACGCGCCGCGACGTGGCTGCAGCACATCGTAAGTGACCGATGGCTCCCGTGGTTGTCCACAGGGGAGCGGCAGGGGGTAGCAGAACTGCTACGAGGTCGCTACCGTCAGCCACGAAGTTCGTCGCTGACCCGTGTCTCAGTGCTCGACGGCCGGGCCAAGCGGACGGCGCGTCCCCAGGGTGGGCGTGTCGAGAGCCAGGTGCGAGCGGAGAGACGAGGTGACGTCCGGGTGTCCCAGACGCAGGCAGAAGCCGCGGTGATGCAGCAGACAGCCGCGAAGTTCGAGCAGGTGGACCAGTCGTTGCAATCCATGCTGACCGGCCTGCTGGCCGAGCTGGAGGTGTTGCAGCAGGCCTGGCGTGGCGCTGGTGGTCGATCGTTCGAGCAGGTCAAGCAGCAGTGGTCGCAGGACCAGGCGGCGCTGCATCGGGCGCTGCGGGAGACGGCAGGCGCGATCCGCACCGCCGGCCGGCAGTACGACGTCTCCGACGACGAGGCCGCGAGCCGGGTGACCGGCACCAACCGTGGCGGCATCCAACTGCCGCTCTGATCCCGCCCGGGGAGGAATTCCGATGGACAATGGTGTGCTGGTCGTCAACTTCGCCGCGCTTCAGCAGGCCGGCGCGGACATCCAGAAGGCGCTGAACAGCCTCGACTCGCAACTCGGTCAACTCGAACGCGACGCCGCTCCGCTGGTGGCGAGCTGGACGGGCGAGGCCCGCCAGGCCTACGAGCAGCGGCAGGCGCGGTGGCGGTCCGCCTCGCAGGACCTCCAGGCGATGCTGCGCGACATCAAGGTGGCGGTGGGGGACTCCGCCTCCGACTATCTGGACACCGAGAAGAAGAACACCGGGCTGTTCCAGTGAGTGCGGCGAGCCGGGGGCGCTGACCATGTCCAGGTCGGTGCCCCGGCCGCTGCGCCGCAGCGGTCGGGGCAGTGCGCGCGGCGATCGGTCTGCGAGGTCAGGTCTCGGCGGCTGGACGCCAGCGTCGGCGGGCACCGCGGGGCAGCACCAGCGCGAGCAGCACCACTGTGGCCGCCGTCGCGCCGACCGTCGCGCCGACCACCAGGGCCCGGTCCCGTGCCGACGCCCGGCGGGCCTGGCGGGCGAGCAACGCCGGATCGGCTCGGTCGTCGGCGAGCGCGGTGACCTGCCGAGCGTCGGCCGCACGGCTGCCACCGGTCTCGGTGACCGCCCGGTAGGGGTTCAGCACGCCGGCGCCGTACCCGCCGCCGCGGCCCACGCCGGGAGCCGGGTCGGCGGTGGCGACGATCCGTTCGGCCACCTGGGCGGCGGTCAACTCCGGTCGGTACTCGCGCAGCAACGCGGCGGTGGCGGCCACGAAGGGCGCCGCGTAACTGGTGCCCTCGACCTGGTGGTGGCCGGCGCCGGGCGCGGCGGTCAGCACCTCGCTGCCCGGTGCCACCAGGTCGACGTACGGGCCGGTCTGGGAGAAGGTCGCCCGCCCACCGTCGGCCCCGATCGCCCCCACGCCGAGCACCCCGTCGTAGCCGGCGGGAAACGGTCGGGGGTTGCCGCTGTCGTGCAGGTTGCCGGCGGCGGCCACCAGCACCACGTCCCGGTCGACCGCGTACCGCACGGCCGAGCGCACCTCCGGGTCGTCCGCGTACAACACCACGGACAGGTTCACCACGTCCGCCTCGTGGTCGACGGCCCAGCGGATGGCCCTGGCGAACTCGTCGGCGCTGACCGTACGCCCCGACTCCCGCCCCTGCACCACCTGCTGCTCGCTGACCCGCACCGGCAGGATCCGGGCATCCGGAGCGAGGCCGTGGAAGGCGATCCCGGGGCGGGGTGCCGCCGCGATGATGCTCGCCACACCGGTGCCGTGCCCGGCGCAGTCCCGGCGGCCGTCCCCGCCCGCGTCGAGCAGGTCGGTGCCGGCCAGCACGCGCTCGGCCAATTGAGGGTGCACCCGATCCACCCCGGAGTCGACCACCGCGACGGTCACCCCGGCGCCGGTGGCCAGGGGGGCGAGCCGGGTGGGGTCGTACCGTCGCTGGGGCCACGGTGCGGCGGTGACCGGCCGGGCCGGGGTGAGGGTGGTCGCGCAGGCCGGTGCCACGCGCAGCCCGGCGGTGGCGGCGACGGTCGGGAGGGCCGGCACGGTCAGGAGGCCGGCGGCCAGACCTGCGAGGACCGGGTGCGTGATCGATCGAGACATCGACAGCCTCCGTATCGTGTCGGCTCCGGGACGGGATGTTATCGCCTCACCCGCGCCCCGGCAGGCCGCCGACGGCCAGCCATTGTGATCTTGATACCACCTTGTAGGTTGTACGCGATACCTGTGGCCTGTTCTCGGAAGGGGAGGTGGCCGTGACCGAATGGGAGCCGGCCACGGAGGCCGAGGTGGCGATGCGCGACGCGCTGCACGCCAACGACCAGGAGCTCTACTTCCGGCTTCTGTCCCGCACCGACCTGCTGTTGCCGGTCTCCGCCCCGACGCAGCCCGGCCAGCCACCCTCCGGCTGGGGCACCTGGACCACCGGCGGTCGGACGCACGTCCTGGCCTTCACCTCCGGCACCGCGCTTCGGGCGTGCCTCGGCGACCATCCGGGCAGCAACCGACGCGTCCCCTTCGCCGATCTGGCGGTCGGCTGGCCCAACCAGGAGTGGTGGCTCGCCGTCAACCCGGGCCTGCCGGTCGAGGGTTACCTGCCGGCCTGGTTCGTGGCGCAACTCTCCCGAGGGGATGTGCGGCTGCCCGGCCGTGCGATGGGTGCCCGCGCCCGCCTGGAACGGGCGGAGACCCTGGCCCGCACCCGGGCCGGCTCACCCAGCGGGGGCACCGCGCCGGCCGCTGGTCGACCTCTGGCAACCGGTGCGTCCCTGGTCGGGTCCGACGCGACAGTGGCTCCGAGCCAGCCTCCCTCGGTTCCCGCTGCCGCCGTTCCGCCCGCCCCGGTTCCGCCCGCCTCGGTCCCTCCGCGGAGGCCCGCGTGGGGTGCGACGCCCAGGGTTGGTGCCCAGTCGGTGCCGGGTCCGGCGGCCCGCCCGCCCAGCCCTGCCGAGCCGTCGCGTCGGCCCGGCGAGGAGGGCCTGCCCGCCGGTCAACGTCCACCGACCGAGCCGCCTCGACCGAGCGCACTTCCCCGCACCGGCCGGCCGTCCCGGTTCGCACCGTTGAAGCCGGCCGACCATCCCGGCACCGACCCGTCGAGGCCCGCTGCGGGCTGGCCCGCACCGGATCGGCCGGGCGACGACGGCTCGGCCGGGGGCAACGGCAACGGTGGGCCGCAGGGGGCCCGTCGCTCCTTCTTCGAACCCAGCACCACCCGGGATCGCGGCCTCGACCCGAGCGCGGCCCAGGCCGGTGACCGGGCCGCCCCGCCGACGCGTTTCGGGCGAGGCAGCCAACCCTTTCCCCGTCGCCGACCGGCCGAGGGGCCGGCCGACGAGACCGCGACCCGGGCCTTCCCGATGGGCGATCCGGACGCCACCCGCGCATTCCGGCAGCCCCCGGCCGACCTCGGCGCATCCCGAGGCGTACGCACGCCGGCACCCGCTGACGAGGTCACCCAGCCGCTGCCTCCACGCCGACCCGACACGTCGGCGGAGGAGCCCACCCGCGCCTTCCGGATGACCGCCGAGCCGCCGCTGACCCGGGCCTCGCAACGGCCCGGCCCTCCGGCGGAGGAGACCCAGGCGATCCCCCGCAACCGACCGAGCCCGTACACGCAGGTGGACGATGGGTCGACGTCGGCTGCGGAGCCGGTGTCCGGCCCACCCGCGCCGCGCCGTGGCTTCACGCCCATCGTCATCGAGGGCACCATCATCGAGTCCCGCGACCTCACCGGTCCGGTCGAGACCGACACCCCGGCCGACGCCTTCCACCGGCCCAGCGGCCCGGCCGACACCGCTCCACCGCCCTACGGCGCAGCGCCCTCCGGGCCGGGCATGTTCGGTCCGCAGTCGTACAGCCCGACCCAGCCGGTGCCGAGCCCGCCCACCCCGCGCCCCACCGTTGCGACGGAGACCGACGGTGTCCGGGCCGACGGGCCGGCCGGTGGCGGCCACGCGTACCCCAGCAGCCCGACGGTCGACCTGTCGAACACCGATCCGCTCCCTGGCGACGACAGCCGCACCGTGGGCGACGACGGGCGACGCCCGCCCGCCGAAGACCCCGCGACGGTCGACTTCGAGCCGGCCAACACGGTCGAGGAGGACCTGCTCGGCGCGGCCGGCTCCGGCAGCACCGACACGTTCCTGTCCACCCTGCTGCTGGCCCGCGTCCTGCTGCCGGCGGCACCGGATTCGCTGCGCGGCAGCCGCCCCGGGGACGCGGGCTTCGTCTGGCGTACGGCGCAGCTCGACGGCGAGACCTACGTGGTCGTCTACACGTCCCCGGAGCGTCTCGCCGACCACTTCGAGGGTGACGTCGACACGGTACGGGTGAAGTTCGCCCAACTGATCCGACGCTGGCCGGACGAGGACTGGTCGTTCGCCGTCAACCCGGGCACACCTGTCGGTGCCAAGCTGCCCGGTGAGCAGATCGTCGCGTTGGCCAACTGGGCCGCCGAGGTGGGGCTCGGCGACGACCTGGAGGTGGACCCGGAGGAGACGCCCGCCGTAGCGGAGCCCACCGCCCGCCCCCGGTACGCACCGGCGGCGGTCGACCCGACCCGACCGACGGTCATGCAGAAGGCGATCGCGCCCTCTCAGCTCGCCTACTACCTCGACCGGGGGTACGACCGGGTCTCCGGCTTCGTGCACCGGGCCGGCGAGCTGGCACACCTCACCACGCCGGCTCAGGTGCACGACGCGCTCGGCCTCAGCTACCCCGGTTCGCCGTTCTCCCGGGACGCCGAGGAGATCTACGTGCTGCGGTGGCCGGCGCACCGGCCGAGCCTCTACCGGATTCCCTACGGCGGCCAGAACGAGTCGGCGATGCGTGCCATGGAGGGTTGGGTCATCGAGCGTCCCCCGTTCCGGGGCAACGGTTTCGCCCCGGGCGAGAGCAGCGACGTGGTGGCGGAGTTCAAGGTGGACAGCGCGCGCCTCCCACACGGCGCGCAGCTCTGGCGGATCGGCGCGGACGGCACCGAGCGGGTCGTGGCGGAGCTGGACACCGACACGGTGGTCTGGCGACGGGTCGGTGAGGCGTGAAGCGCGACGGTTACGTGGCCCGTTGGCAGGGCCGGGAATACCAGGCCAGCCCGGACGGCGACGACATCCGGCTCTACCAGCCCGAGCCGGGCGAGGGCTTCGAGGAGGTCCGCGCGGGCCGCTACGTCCGCGTGCTGCCGGCGAGTGAGATCGAGGATCTGGCGTACGTGCGGACCACCTGCACCTGGCAGGGGCAGCCGTTCATCGTGCTCGGCGAGCACGACGCCTGGCTGCGGGTGGAATACACGGGTGGGCGCTGGCCGGTGGCGGAGGCGATGCGGCTGGAGGTCTTCGACTTCGGCGTCTACCAGGGTTGGGCGCCCGCCGCCGAGGTCACCGACCTCCGGGAGCAGCGGGTCTGACCGGTCAGGTCTTGGCCCATCGCAGGATCTCACCGAGCACCAGATCGGGCGCCTCCAGGTGCGGGAAGTGCCCCACCCCGTCGAGCAGCCGCCACTCGTAGGGGGCGACGACGTAGCGGCCGGAGCCCAGGGCGGTACGCGGTAGCGAGGCGGCGTCCAGCGCGCCGTGCAGTTGCAGGGTCGGGGTGGACAGCGGCTTCTGCATCAGGCGGACGAACCGGTAGCCGTGCAGCCGCAGCAGCGAGCGGAACGCCCACCGGTATCCCTCCAGGGCGCAGAACGCGGCCTGTGGAATGCGCATGGCCTCCCGGCACCGCTCGGCGTACGCCGCGAAGTCCGGCCCCGCCACCCACCGTGGCCCGCCCCAGCGGCGCAGGAGTTCGGCGACGCCTGCCGCGCCGTCCCGGGTCAGCACGTGTTCGTAGCGGGGTAGCTGGAACTTCAACGCCGGTGTGGAGGCGGTGAACTGCCCGCGCGGGTCGGCGAAGATGGCGGCGCGCAGCCGCAACGGGTGCGGTGCTCCCAGCACCACGAGCCGACGAACCAGCGACGGGTGGAACGAGGCCACCGTCCAGGCCACCATGCCGCCGAGGCCGCTGCCGACGATCGTCGCCGACCGTTCGCCGAGCGCTCGGATCAGGCCGGCGATGTCGGCGGCGAGGGTGTAACCGTCGTACCCCCGGGGTGGTTTGTCGCTGGCGCCGTAACCGCGCAGGTCGACGGCGACCGCCCGGAAGCCGGCGTCGGCGACGGCCGGCAGCATCTGGTGCCACGCCCACCAGTGCTCGGGGAAGCCGTGCAGGAAGAGCACCATCGGCCCGGTGCCGGCCTCGACCACATGGAACCGGGTGCCGTTGGCGCCGACGAAGCGGTGCGTCCACGGCCCCTCGGTGAGGACACAGGACTCGTCGACGGTTCCACCGCGCTGGTCGGTCATGGCAGACAGCCTAGGACCCGGTTGCCGCCGCCGACCCCGGTGGTCGCGTTGAACAGGGGAAAGCCCCGGGTTCGACCCGGAGTCGAGCCGGGGGTTCCCCGACAGCGGAACGGGCGACGCCCGGGCAGGTGGCCTGCCCGGGCGTCGCTTGGTGCTGATGGACCAGTGGTCAGCTGACCCGGATCTTCATCGAGGTGCCGTCCTGCTCCAGAACCTTGATCTTGACACCGGTGGCGGGGAGCTTGACGCCGTGGTTCGGCAGCTCCTCGTAGAAGTACTTCTTGGTGTCGTCGAACAGCGGCTCGGCAGCCTGGCCACGGATGTACTGCGGCTGGCTGTTGAGGTGCAGGGTGAACGAGTCGGCCTTGTTCAGGCTGAACGGTGCGTCGTACACCTGGATGCGGGCGCGCCACGGAGCCCCGGACAGGTTGTAGATCGGACGCGGGCGCGAGTCGATGTACAGGTTGCGACCCTCACCCGGGTGACCACCCGGGTTGGACGCCGACGCCGGGGTGGTGTTGTTGTCGGAGAACCGGGTGTTCCAGTACGAGATGAGCAGGCCCTCCTGGTACGCGTAGTGATCCACGTAGTCAGGACGGGTGTTCGCGTAGCCGAAGAAGTACGGGCCGGTCTTCAGGTACTTGTCGTACGAGACGTACGACCGGTTGCCGGCGATGTAGAAGTTGTCGAACAGCCGGGTGTAGGTCGCCCCGACCACCTGGAACTTCTCCAGCGCCCAACCCGCGTCGGTCTCGGCACCGTCGCTGAGCACGGTCTGGCCGTCGGCAGTCACCGTGATCGCGTCACCGAAGAAGCCGCCCTCGGAGACCCCACCGTCGGTGACGTAGTGCAGGCGGACCTGCGCCGTCTTGCCGGCGATCGACGTCAGCGGGATGTTGATGTCCGCCCACGCGCCGTTGCTGGTGCCGGCGAGGGCCGGGCGACCGGCACCGTCGACGCCGATCGGCTGGCCGTTGACAGTGCCGTCCAGGTCGGTCCAGGTCTGACCGCCGTCCGTCGACGCCTCGAAGTAGAGGTAGTCGTAGCCCGCCTCGATGGCGTACTTGCCCTTGAGCGACAGCGCCGCCGAGGACTTGCCGGTGAGGTCGAACGTCCTCGTCATCTTGCTGTCGAGGTTGTCCTCGTTACCGGAGAAGTACTGCTTGGAGCCTTCGAACGGTGCGCCGTAGTTGAAGGTGTACTCCCGCTGCGGCAGCACGACCACGGCGGCCTGTGCCTTCGCCGAGTTGTACTCCTGCGGGCCCAGCTCCAGCGTGCGCTTCTGCCCCGCCACGATCACCTCGTAGTCGAGCCAGCCGAGCTGGAGCTTGTTCCAGGCACCGAGGTCGCCGCCCCGGTCGCCGATGCCGACGTCGTTCTTGGCACCGAGCCGGCTCTGGGCCATCAGGGTCCAGTGCTCGTTGTTGTTGTCGCTGGGGCCGTAGTCGTCCGGCAGACCGAGGTCGTGGCCGTACTCGTGGTAGAAGACGCTACGACCGCCGTTCTCCGGCTGGATCGTGTAGTCGCGGATCCAGACGCCGGTGTTGCCGATCTGCGTGCCGCCGATCGGGAAGTTCGGCGGGCCCACGGGCGAGCTGTTGAACGCCGACCAACGGTGGCTCCAGATCGCGTCCTCACCCTGATGCGGGTCACCGTCGGCCTGGTCGCCGCCGGAGTGGACGATCTGGAAGTGGTCGATGTAGCCGTCCGACTCGTTGAAGTCGCCGTCGCCGTCGTAGTCGAACCGGTCCCACTGGTCGAAGGACTTCATCTCGGCGGCGATCTGCGCGTCCGTCCGGCCCTTGGCCTTCTGGTCGGCGACCCACTGGTTCGCGGCGTCACGGATCAGCGCCCAGGTGTTCGAGCAGACGCTGTCCGCGCAGACGGCGGGGTCGTTCGCCGGGTTGTTCACGTCGTCGTCCGCGATCGGGTCGTCGGAGCGACCGTAGCGGGCCTCGTTGTACCGGACCTTGACCCAGTCGGTCACCTCACCCTCGACGGTGTAGCGACCCGAGGACTGCGCCTCGTAGTACTGCTTGAGCGACTCGTCGCCCGGGTTGGTGCCGAAGTAGAGCTGGCGGAAGTGGTCCGGGCTGAAGTCCGGCTGCCAGATGGTGGAGTTGTCCACGGCCCGGTTGGGCTCGGGGATCTTGTTGTGCAACGGCCCGTCGAACGTCGTCGGTCCGGCGACGTCCGGGTTCAGGTCCTTGTCCGGGTACGACGGGTGCCGCTCGTCACCGAACTCGGCCAGGATCACGAAGATCTTGTCGGTCCGCTCACGCTTGAGCTCGACGTACTGGTCCTTCGTCGCCGCAGCGCCCGCTGCCGAGCGCGACTTGGCGTTGGTGCCCGCCTTGCCGACCTGGCCGACCTTGACGACAGTGCTGCCGTTGCGCTCGATCGGCTTGCTGCGCCCGCTCAGCACGTCGGCGAGACCCTGCTCACGCAGCTCGCGGCGCTTGTCCTCGAGCTTGTCGGGCAGCTCATCCTTCAGCGCCTGTGGTTCGGCAGCGGCCGGTGCTGCTGCCGGCAGTTTGGGCTGCGGGGCCGCCGAGGCGGACGGGCCGAACGCCAGGCCCGTCGCCGTCAGTGATAGCCCGAGCAGACCCACTGCGACTTTGCGCACGTGGTACCTCCGGTGTGAGGGAACCGGCCCAACGGGGGTACGGGCCGGTGGGAGATCGATCCCACTAGTGGGACCAATGGTGAACATAGACACTGCTGGGACGGGTGGGAAGACGGACGCGTCGATTTGTTGCAAGATTTTGTTGGGAACGCTTTTCACCGTCACACACCAGGGCTTCATCAGCCACGGTGACCAGCGATGATTGGCCCGATCCCGTATACAGCGACCCATTTCGATCAATTTGATGGATGTACGACAGTGGGGCCGGCGACGTCTCCGTCACCGGCCCCACTGTCGGTTGTCTAACCGAGAAACCGTTACTTCTTCGCCGGGGTGACGAAGATCGTGGCGGACGAGTTGTCGTTCGCCGCCTTCTTGATGGTGAGCGAGACGCCGTAGTTCACGCCCTGGTCGCCGGGGTTACCGGTGCCCAGCACGATCGCGCCGCCGCCCAGGGTCACGCCGTAGAACTCCGGCGCCGGGCTGCCGTCCGGGTTGGTGACCCGGGTGGTGTACGGAGCGTTGCCACGCGACGGCAGCACCACCGACGCGTCGTTGTCCCGGGCGTACGCGGCACCGTCGCGCATCTCGATGCCCGGGTACCAGCCCTTGGCGTCGGTGAACGACTTCACCGGCGGCAACCCCTTGAACTTCGTGCAGTACGCGCTGTACGGCTCGTCCGCCGCCTCCAGGCACTCGGTGAAGGGGTAGGTCCGCTGCAACGAGAACGCCGCGTTCGACGACTGCGGACGGCTGGGCAGGTTGTCCGTCACCGACGGGTCCTTCACGGCCGCCTCGCCGGTGCGGCGCAGCGGGTCGAAGTGCGAGTCGACGATGAGCAACCCGCCCTTCGCGCCGTAGCTGGGCAGCGCGGTCATCTGCCCGGTGACGTGGTTGACGTCGCCGAGCGCCGTGTCCCGGTACCACACCAACATGCCCGGGGCGTTGTAGGAGATCCGGTCGACCTTCCACGCCTCGTGCGAGTAGATGGTGTCGTAGGCGTACTGGAGGCCCTTGTCGAAGCCGTCGAAGTTGCGCCACTCCGCCAGGTAGTACTGGGCGTGCACCTCGGTGCCGGTGGAGATCTCCCAGCCCGCGCCGGTGGTGTCGACGAAGGTGCCGCCGGTGGCCGTCCAGCCGTTGGCGCCGCCCTCGACGTCGTCACTCCAGGTGGTCGCGCCGCCGCCGGTGACCGAGAAGTCGTCGACGAACCAGTTGCGCTCCTCGAACGCCTCGTCGGTGGCCAGCCGCAGCCGCACCTGGACGGTCGTCCCGGCGTACGCCGACAGGTCGACGTAGTCGTGCCGCCAGCCGTCGGTGCTGCCGGTCAGGCCGTACTTCTTGCCGCCGAAGTCGTTCATCCGACCGTTCGGGTCGGCGTAGCCGTCCGGCGTGGTGACCACGGTGCCGGACTCGTCGTACACCTTCTGCTCGGTCCAGGTCGTACCGCCGTCCGTCGAGAGCTCGACGAAGCCGTAGTCCCAGTCCTCCTCGATGATGTAGTTGTTCCACATCCAGAACTTCGAGTCCGCCGCGGCCGGCACGTCGACCGAGCGGCTCAGCTTGACGTCCGCCCACTCCTGGTCGTTGTTGCTGTGCCACATCTTGGTGCCGCTGTGCGGCGTGGCCAGCGTCGTCACCTTGTCCGGCAGGTCGACCTTGATGCCGTCCTCGGCGTCGATCGGGGTACGCGACGTCTGGCCGAGCTTGACCTCGCGGGGGTTCGAGCCGGGCCGGATGGTCAGCGGGTCGGCCCAACCGAGCACCCACTTGTCCCAGATGCCCATGTGCGTCGGCAGCGCCTGGAAGATCTCACCCGAGTGCGAGCCCGAGGCCATCAGGTCCCAGAAGTCCACGTCGGAGTCGGCGTTGCCGGACGTGTCGTAGAGGTCCGGCAGGCCCAGGTCGTGGCCGAACTCGTGGGCGAAGACGCCGACGCCGGCGTCCTCCGGCTGCACGATGTAGTTCGAGACCTTGAGATCGGTGCCCGGGATGCTGTAGCCACCGGCCACCGTGGAGGAGTGCGCCCAGACGGCGTACACGCCCTGGTCGCCGCCGCCGCGCGACTTGCCCTGACCGGCGTGCACCAGCACGAGGTGGTCGATCACGCCGTCCGGCTCGAAGAGGTTGCCGTCACCGTCGCGGTCGGCCTGGTCCTCGATGTCGTAGTCGGCCCACGGGAAGGTCGGGTCCTTGGCGGCGAGCGCGTCGATCGCGTCGGTCGCCAGGCGGCCCGCGCCGGCCGGGTTGTCCGGGTGGCCGTTCATCGACTGCTCACGGCCGGGCACCCAGGCGCCGGTCTCGTCCTGGAAGCAGCGGTTGGCGGCGTACCAGCCCTCCGAGTGCGGCACGGTGATCCACGGGCTGGCCTGCCCGTCCACCGTGTACGCGTTCTTGGACATCTCCAGGTACATGTTGTGCATCGTGCGACCGGACAGGTCGATGCCCTTCTTGCCGTCCGGGCCCTTCAGGTCGGTGCGGACCCGCTCGGTGATGCCCTTCTTGCTGTAGAGCATCTTGTTGTAGTGCTGCGGCGAGAAGTCCGGCACCCACATCGAGTTGTTGTCCTCGTGCGGCAGTCGCGCCGGGTCCGGGATCTTGTTGTGCTTCGGGCCGTTCTGCACGGTGCCGGGCACGCACGTGCGGTCCTCGAACACCGTCTTCGGGACCATCACGCCGGTGAAGTCGTCGTTCGCCTTGTCGTTGAACTCGACGAGCAGCGTCAGCAGCTTCGCCGTCTGCGTGGTCGGCGCCTTCTTGAACTTACGGGGGTTCTGGCCCGTCTTGAGCGACTGGGCCTCGGCCTTCGCCAACTGCCGGGCCGCCACCGGGTTGCCCCGGGCGTGCTTGCGGTCGAAGGCGCGCGCTGCTTCGGCGGCCGGGGTGTAGACGCCGCCCTTGCCCTTGACCTCACGGCCGTTGGTGTCCGGTTGCACCTCGGGCTCGGCGTAGTTGATGTAGTGCTCGTCGGCCCCGATCACCGCCCTGGGGGTGGGGGACGACGACTGGGCGGCCGCGCTGCCGGTCACGGTCAGTGACGTGGCCGCGAGGGCGATGACGGGCAGCGCGACGAGTAGTCGTCGGCGCGACCCCGGACGGGAGTTTCTGTTCATGCCACTCCGTTTCTCGGGCAAAGGACGTCGGTGGGACCCGTGCGCCGGGGCGCGTCGAGACCGTCCGACGAGCGTGAAACTAAATGACGAACAACCCGTACGGCAGGTTCGTGATCGATGCGTTACCCGTTCGGTGGGAGCGCTGCCGGTCGTACCTCCACAAAAGACGACGGTGGGTGACGGTCCGTCCGGACCGCCACCCACCGCGGGGGTACGTCTCTCGTCAGTCCTCGTCGGACTTCGCGCCGCTCATCCCGGAGGAGATCAGCTCCATCACCGAGGAGTCCTGCAACGTGGTCACGTCGCCGAGCGAGCGGTTCTCCGCCACGTCCCGCAGCAACCGGCGCATGATCTTGCCGGAGCGGGTCTTCGGCAGCTCCGGCACCAGCATGATCTGGCGCGGCTTGGCGATCGGCCCGAGCGTCTTCGACACGTGGTTGCGCAGGTCGGCGATGAGCTGCTCGCCCGCCTCACCGGAGATGTCCGTGCTGCCGCGCGGGATGGCGAACGCGACGATCGCCTGACCGGTCGTCGGGTCGGTCGCGCCGACGACCGCCGCCTCGGCCACCGATGGGTGCGACACCAACGCCGACTCCACCTCGGTCGTCGAGATGTTGTGCCCGGACACCAGCATCACGTCGTCCACCCGGCCGAGCAGCCAGATGTGCCCGTCGTCGTCCTTCTTCGCGCCGTCCCCGGCGAAGTACACCCACCCGCGGTGGCCTTCGGCCCCCGACTCCCGCCCGGACTCGACGCCTCCGGCGCCGGCACCGAACCGCGACCAGTACGTCTCGATGAACCGGTCGTCGTCACCCCAGATGGTGCGCAGCATCGACGGCCACGGCTCGCGCAGCACCAGGTAACCGCCGCCACCGTTCGGCACCGACTGGCCCTGGTCGTCCACCACGTCGGCCACGATGCCCGGCAGCGGGGCCATCGCCGAACCCGGCTTGGCCGCGGTGACCCCCGGCAGCGGGGAGATCATGATCGCGCCGGTCTCGGTCTGCCACCAGGTGTCCACGACCGGCAGCTCGCCCCGGCCGACGTGCTGCCTGTACCAGATCCACGCCTCCGGGTTGATCGGCTCACCGACGCTGCCCAGCAGCCGCAGCGACGACAGGTCGAAGCCGGCCGGGATGTCCTCGCCCCACTTCATCATCGTCCGGATCAGGGTGGGCGCGGTGTACAGGATGCTCACCCCGTACTTGTCGACGATCTCCCAGAACCGGCCCTTGTGCGGGGTGTCCGGCGTGCCCTCGTACATCACCTGGGTCGCGCCGTTGGAGAGCGGGCCGTAGACGATGTAGGAGTGCCCGGTGACCCAGCCGATGTCCGCGGTGCACCAGTAGACGTCCGTCTCCGGCTTGAGGTCGAAGACCGCGTGCGTCGTGTACGACGCCTGCGTGAGGTAGCCGCCGGTGGTGTGCAGGATGCCCTTCGGGCGGGCCGTGGTGCCGCTGGTGTAGAGGATGAACAGCGGGTGCTCGGAGTCGAACGGCTGCGCGGTGTGCTCGGCCGACGCGGTCTCCACCGTCTCGTGCCACCAGTGGTCCTTGTCCGACCACGCCACGTCCTCGCCGGTGCGGCGGACGACGAGCACGTGCTCCACCGACGGGCAGCTCGCCACCGCCTCGTCCACCGTCGGCTTCAGCGCCGACGGCTTGCCCCGCCGGTAACCACCGTCGGCGGTGATGACCACCTTGGCGCTGGCGTCCTGGATCCGGTTGCTCAGCGAGTCGGCCGAGAAACCGCCGAAGACCACGCTGTGCGCGGCGCCGACCCGGGCGCACGCCAGCATCGCCACCGCCGCCTCCGGGATCATCGGCAGGTAGATGGCGACCCGGTCGCCGGCGGTGACCCCCAGGTCGGTGAGCGCGTTCGCCGCCCGGCAGGTCAGCTCGTGCAGCTCGGCGTACGTGATGGTGCGGGTGTCGCCCGGCTCGCCCTCCCAGTGGATCGCGACCTTGTCGCCGAGCCCCGCCTCGACGTGCCGGTCGAGGCAGTTGTACGCCACGTTGAGCCGGCCACCCACGAACCACTTCGCGAACGGCGGGTTCGACCAGTCGAGAACCTCGTCCCACTTCTTCGACCACGCCAGACGGTCGGCCTGCTTCGCCCAGAAGGCGAGCCGGTCGGACTCCGCCTCGGCGTACGCGTCGATCGTGACGTTGGCGTGCGCGGCGAGTTCGGCCGGCGGGGGGAACTGGCGCGTCTCGTTCAGCAGATTGGCCAATGCCTCGCTCATGCCGTGACTCCTCGTCGCTCGGGTGACCTGGGTCTCGCTGGCCACGAGGGTAGTCGGCGGGCCCCCGGCCAGCGAGGGCTGCCCGCCCCGTCGCGCCGAGCGGCCCTCGCGACGCGCCCGGCGGCGGGGCCCGTCCCGTACGCGGCCTTGTCCGGGCGCGGTGAGCCTGGCCATGATCGACACGGGTTCGCCGATATGGGGGTATCGCGGCGCTGGGACACCGCCGTATCGCCGACATCGAGTTGATCATGCCGCGGTGAGCCGCGCGGATTCCGTGGCGCGGCTCGCGTTGCGGCCGGGTGTGGTCCGCCGGGCCGGGACGGGTCGCTAGCGTGACGGGGTGACCACCGACCCGCTCGCACCGCTGCTCGCGCTCGCCGACATCGCCGCCGCCGTCGAGCAGGCGCGTACGCGGTTCGACCAGGCGCTCGGCCACCGCGCGTTGCGTCGGCACGGTGGCCAGGTCGCGGCCGAGGTGAGCCTTCGCTCGGCGGTGGCCAGCGCCGCCCTGGAAGGGGCCGGGCACGAACGGGAGGCGGTCCGCGCCGGTACCGTCACCGACCCGGTGCTCCAGGGGGCGCTGCGGGTCGCCGGAGCGCTGCCCGGCCTGAGCGAACTCTGGCCGAAGGCCCCCCGGCAGGCACTCGCGAAGCTGCACGTCCTCGCCGCCCGGGATCTGGTGCCGGAGGCCGAACTGGGCCGCCCGGTGGCCGACCCAGTGGTCGCCGCCCGGCTGGACGGGCTGGCCGGGCTCGTCGCCGGCGGCACGAAGGTCTCCCCGCTGGTGCTCGCCGCCGTCGTACACGGGGAGTTGTTGAACCTGCGCCCGTTCGCCGGGCCGTCCGGCGTGGTGGCCCGGGGCGCGGCCCGGCTGGTGCTGCTCGCCGGCGGCCTCGACCCGCGCGGCCTGCTCGCCGTCGACGTCGGGCATCGCGAGCGGGAGCCGGAGTACGTCGGCTCGGCGGGCGCGTTCGCCACCGGCACCCCGGACGGGCTGCGCTCCTGGCTGCGCCACTACATGGCGGCCGTCGAGGTCGGCGCCGACCAGCTCACCGCCATCGGCGACGAGATCCTCGCCTCCGCCTGAGCGATGGCGGTCCGGCTCGTGGGTGGCCGGTGCCCGGTGTGCGGGGTGGTGCGGAGTCCCTGCCCCGGGTGCGGCGGTCGATGCGGGTGCGGCCCCGCCGGAGATCAGTCCCGCCGCGTCGCCCGGTTGACCTTGGCTTGCAGCGCCCGGCGGGCGATCGGCCCGAGGTCGTCGACGATCTCCATGAGGAGCGCGAGTTGGTCGAGCGCGGCCATCGCGCGGTCGGCACCCGCCGGGTCCACCCCGTCGTAGAGTTCCAGCCCGATGAACGCCGCCGACACGGCACGGGCCAGACCGGGCACGTCGGCGACCTCGGCGAACGGGGAACCGGCGAGCAGTCTCCGCAGGACCGCCTCGATCTCGTCCACCCACAGCTGGAGCGCTCCGGCGGTGGGCGCCGCCATGCGCTGGTCCGCCTGTGCCCCCGCCAACATCTGGGCCAGGAACGTGACGTTGCCGAGTCGACGCTCCTCCTCGTGCAGCGCCCGCCCGACCGCGAGCAGTTCGCGTAGCGACCCGGTCTCGGCCAGGCGTGCCGACCAGTGCTCGACCCGCTCGGCCGTGCTGGCCCGGCAAGCCGCCGCGAGCAGGTCGTCCACCGTGCCGAAGTGGTAGAAGACCAGCGCCTGGTTCACCCCGGCGGCGGCGGCGATGGTACGGGCGGAGACGCCGGCGATGCCGTGCTCGCGGATGGCGGCGATGGCGCCGTCGAGGAGACGCTGTTTGGTGTCGGACATGGCTCTCCTCTCGGACGGGCCGGATGCGGCGGTGCGATCATCGCATCGGTCACCAGTTGGGCCAGCGAGGCGGCCCCGGGCAGTCGTAGGGTCCAGCCGACGAACGCCCAGCCGAGGTGGACGTGTTCGAGTCCACGGGCGACGGCGGCCACCCCCCGTTCCCGGTGACCGTCGCCGCCCACGTACTCCGCCCGCCACAACACGTGCTCGTGCTCCCGGGCCGGTCGAATCCGCAACCCGACCGGATGACGCCGGGCCAGCGCCCGCCAGGTGGCCGCGCAGGGGCCGCAGTCGTCGTCCAGCCAGAGCACCGCCGGGGGCCCGGAGGCGTACGGCCGCCAGCGGGGCCACCAGTCGCGTACCTGCCGCCGGTAGGACCGCCAGGAGTCGCCGTACCGCGTCCGCAGGTCGTGTTGCTCGTGTGGACCGGCCACCGCCGCGCCGAACGCCGCAGTCGACACCGCCGCCAGGGCGAGTGTGCCGCTCCGGGTGACCGCCGCGGTGAGCAGCAGCAGCACCACGGCGGAGAGCTGCATCGGGTTGGCCAGGTACGCGTACGGGCCGGTGGTGACCAGGCGACGCGGCGGGTCCCACGGGTACGGCGTGCCGCCACCCCGGACCGCGAACTCCACGACCGCGGCCAGAGCCGGTGCGGCCACCAGCAACGCCAGCTGCACGACGACCAGCGACCCGGTGCGGTCCAGCCCGGTCAGCCCGGCCCACGACCCGTCGCCCACCTCGAAGGCCAGCGTGGGGACGAACCACAGCAGTAGCGCGGCGAAGACTCCCACCTGGAGTGACGTCCGTGCGCCCAGGTGCCGGCGGTCGGCGCAGAACCGGCCGAGCAGTTGGGTTGGCAGCGCCACCACGAGCAGCCCGACGACCTCCCCGACGAGCCACTGCGGCCCGAGGCTGACCAGCGGGTGCAGCGCCGGCATCGCCACCGCGTCGACCCAGAGCAGCAGACCCAACGCGATCGGCAGTGGCAGCACCCGGCGCAGTAGCACCGGCAGCGGGCCCCAGAGGACCGCCCAGCCGATCCACAGGTCCACCGGCATCCCCCGGTACGCGCCGTCGACCGGCGCGAAGGCGTACCAGTCAGCCCGGCGGGCGACCTCGTGCAGCGCGGCGATGCCGATCCCGGCCGTCAGGAACGCCAGCAGCCCCGCGGCCCGGACCGACCGGTCCCGCTCCCGAGCGCCGACGGCCAGCACGGCGGCCAGCGGCAGTGCCAGGCTCAGCCAGCGGGCGACGGTCACCGCAACGCCAGCATGTCGAGAAGGTGCCCGACCCCGGCGCCGAGCAGCACCTGCTGCATCGGACCGAAGTACCAGGACGGGTCGAGGCCCCGCGTGTAGTCGACCCGGACCCGGACCTCGGTGTGCCCGCTGTCGACCGCCCGCCAGCTCACCTCCGCGTGCCGCCAGGCGAACCAGCGCGCGGTGATCGAGCTGTCCTCGACGAAGCGGAACGCGACCCGCCCCGGCGCGACGCTGTCCACCTCGGCGAGCAGGTGGCCGCCCGGCCCGTGCGCGCTGCCGTGGTAGCCGAACATCCACCTGTCGCCGACGTCGAGCCCGTCGCCGGTGACCTGCCCGGGGGTGGGCACGCCCAGGAGTCGCAGCGGCACCGAGCGGACGTCCGTCGGGCGGGGGCCGGCGACGAGACGCTCCGCCACCCGGTCCACCGGGAGCCCGACGACCCGGGTCACCTCGACCGTCTGCTGCGGGGCCACCCGGGGCGCGATGCCGCTGCCCTCCAGGCCGGGCAGGAGCAGCAGCGGCACGGCCACCATGACGTACGGACGGTTGGCGCGCCGCAGGACGCGGATCAGCGCGGTGGTGCCGTGCGCCACCGCGTAGACCAGCGGGGCGGCCAGGAGTACGCAGATCGCACCCTCGTGCAGCGCCACCGCCGCCAGCAACAGGGCCACCGTCGTGGCCGCGAAGACCTGACCGTGTGCCGTTCGGTGCGGTGCGAGCGTGAGCCCGGCGGCCAGCAGCACCGGGAGCGCCACGAAGAGCACCGCGCTGTCGGCGCGGCCCTTGTTGACCACCCCGATGAAGAGAACCACCCCGAAGAGCGTGATCAATCCGGCGAGGATCCAGCCCGCCGTCGCCGGGCGTGGAGTCGGTTCGTCGTCGTCGGTCATGCGATCTTCCCCCGTCTTGAGCGTTCGCTCAAACGGAGAATACGGTTGTTTGAGCGGTCGCTCAATACGATGTTCAGGCAGGGGTGAGACGCTGAGTCGGATAGATGACACTCGACGTTGCCCGGAGTGGGTCGAAGAGGCTGGTGGTAGCCGTAGGCACCGCCGGTCTGGCCTTTCAGGCGGTGACCGCGACCGTGTGCGGCCGAGCGGAGCTGGTCAGGCGAGGCCGGACTGGCCTGGTTCAGGCGCTGGTGGTGTTTGCGCGCGCCCCATCGGGCCTGGTCAGGCGGTGGTGGTGGCTGCCCGGGTGCGACGGTGCCGGCCGTACCAGGCGATGCCGATGGCCACGCCGACGCCCACGCCGAGCGCGGCCGCGGCCACCGGTACCGCGGGTCGCTCCCGCAGGCGGCGGCCCAGCGGGATCGGGTGCCGGAACTCCAGCACCGGCCACGCGTTCTCCGAGGCCAGCTTGCGGAGCTGCCGATCCGGGTTGACCACGCTCGGGTGGCCGACGCACTCCAACAACGGACGGTCGCTGTACGAGTCGGAGTAGGCGTACGAGTCGGCCAGGTCGTAATCCCGGATCGCCGCCAACTCGCTGACCGCCTCGACCTTGCTCGGGCCGGCCGCGTAGAACTCGACCTCACCGCTGTACCGGCCGTCGCGGACCGTCATCCGGGTGGCGATCACGTCGGTCACCCCGAGCAGCTCGCCGATCGGCCGGACCATCTCCTCGCCCGACGCCGACACCAACACCACATCCCGCCCCGCCGCCTGGTGCTCCTCGATCAGGGCGGCAGCCTCGGCGTACACGTAAGGGTTGATCAGCTCGTGGAGTGTCTCCGCGACGATCTGGCGGACCTGCTCCACCTGCCAGCCCTTGCAGAGCGCGGCCAGGTAGTCCCGTGTTCGGGCCATGGTCTGCTCGTCGGTGCCGCCCAGCCGGAACATCAGCTGCGCGTACGCCGACTTGACCACGTCACGCCGGGTGATCAAGCCGTCCCGGTAGAACGGCCGACCAAACGCCAGAGCGCTCGACTTGGCGATGACGGTCTTGTCCAGATCGAAGAAAGCGGCACTTCGGCCCACGGCGCGAAAGTCTAGCCGGATGGTCTATCGTCGGCGGGTGCCCGGGGTCAGGCCACCCCTCACACCTGCGGGCAAGCACCACCTTCTCCGCTCCGCGTGATCGCGCTCACACTCTGCGAGGAGATTTTCGCGGTGAGTGGAGCAAGCACCACTCGACGTGACGGGCGCGCTCAGGCAAACTTGTCCGTACGACGAGCTTTCACATACCCGAAAAACAGGCAGACGCTCGGCGGTTGCACCCCCCGTGACCGCTGAGTGGTTCGGCTCGACCCCCCCGGAGCCGAACCTTCGACGACCCCCGTCTCCCCCCGACGGGGGTCGTCCCTTTCTGGGAGCGCTACTCCGTCGCGGGCCACAGCATCTCCGGCCCCTTTGAAGACGACATTCGCGGGCGTTCTCTCGGTCTGAGGAAGCAAAGAGGCGGCGGAGCTGTCGAAGGCGGCGGCCTGGATGCGGGCGGCGTAGTCGTCCGAAGTTCGGGTGTGCTGGTTGAGCGTTGTGGACGCCTGATCGTCACCCGAGAGACCGGCTGCACGAGGTTGATCGGAATGCCTTACGCGCCCAATCGAAGCCATGGACCTCTGTCAGGACGGCACTGCGTCGGTCGGTGTGAGGAGGACCCGTCGCGTCTCGTCCAGCTGCCGGATGACGGTGTACCAGCCAGTGGTGCCCACCTTTGGCGCCGCACCGTTCCATTCCAGGGATGACCAGCAATCGTCGAACTTCACCACGTACTCCCTGTTCGAGACGAAGACGTTGGTGACGGTCGCGGTGACCACGCAGCCGATCGGAAATCGTGCCTTGATGGACAACCATTCCTGGTGGCTCAGACTACTGGTCTGGTAGGTCCGTGAACGGAATCGCTCGTCGAGAGGAAGAAGGCGAACCTGACCCGTTCTGTGTTGAAGGACCTCGAACGTTGTCACGGTGCCGACCGGAGGCCAGTCAGCCGACTCGTGCGGCAAGATCACGACGTCGACGAAGCCCTCTGGCTCTTGACCCAGGTCCACGAACAACCCGATCGTTCCGGGCCTCGGTATGGCGATCACCTGACCCATGACGTGCTCGCCCACCGGAAAGCGGCGGCGAGCGGTGTCGAGCTTGTCCGGTTCCATCACGCCGCGAAACCTCCTGAACCGATCGCTGAATCGACGCGCCACGAAGCGGGGACCGAGGACAGGCCACCGCAGGTCAGCGCCCGACGTCGAAGACAGCTCCGTGGGTCACTTCAGGGCGGACCTGCCGACCTTCCCATTTCCGTTCGGAAGGTCGGCAGGTTCGGTTCAGTGCCGGGCGGAAAGGTCAGACAAGCCGCCGACTGCGGGTCGCGGTGACCGTGGCGGTGCCGTTGTCGGACAGCCCGGAAACGAGGTACGCCCGGTAGGTGCCGTTCGGGAACACCGCCCACAGGTCGGCAGTGCCGTCGGAGTTGATGTCGGCGGCGTGGAGCGTGTTGATCGCGACGCCGGTGTTCCAGTTCGCCGCCACCTGGTACTGGCTGTGCGTCAGCGTGCCGGTGCCGTCACCGTTGTCGACCATGGTGACGCCGGTCCACAGGTAAAGCGCGCCGGTGCCCGCATTACGTAGGAAGAGCGCGATCCCCGAGGCCGTTTCGGTGCTGGCGAGGGTCCAGTTCTGCCAGTCGGTCCCGCCGGTCGGCGTGGAGTTGGTGAGGCCGGTGACGCCGTAGTAGAGGCCCGGCGCGAAGTAGCTGGGGTGATAACCGAGCTGGTAGCCGTTGGTGTCATCACCAGCGATGCCGAACAGATCCGGAATGGTGCTGTCGCCACCGTCGGCCTGGAACGCGCTGACCAACTGCAGGGGGATGTTGCCGTTGGCGTCGATCAGGTTTTCGAATCCGATCGTGGCCTGGTTGTTGTACGGGCTGGGCAACGTGCCGTCCCCGGCGCCACGGAGGACACCACCGATGCCGGCGGCGACGCCAGTCGGGTAGTAGTACAGGAAGTCCTCACGGTTCGCGCCGAAGAAGCGCCCGGTGAGAATCTGGGCGCCGTCGAAGTCTTCCCCGCCGGGGTCGCTGGAGACACCCGTGCCGCCCAGGCCGATGTTGGCGGCCGGAGTCTGCACCTGACCGGTCCCGAACCCGGTCTTGCGAGATTTCACGCCGAGGGCGGACCAGACGCCGGAGTCGAGCCCGGTGCCGGGGCCGCCGGCAGTGACCAGGTCTGGGATGCCGTCACCATTGAGGTCCTTGTCGACCGGGCCGCTGATGACTGCCGATGTGGGCTTCGCCGCGGCCTGGGCCGGCAGTGCCGGGGCGAGCGCGGTCAGCGCGAGCGCCACAGGCGTGGTCCAGGCGAGCACGCGGCGGGAACTGAACGAACTGGTCAAGGTCTTCCCCCGGGTTGTCGAGACTTGCGGCTCGGACAGTACTGGACATGGTCAACTGCCACGACCCGGTCTCGTCGGGCCCTCTCGATCCCGGCAGCAGTTGCCTTCTGCCATCCCTGGCGGTTGCTTCCCGCCATCCATGGAGGAAGCGGATCCGTGGCAGGACGGATCGGAATCCCGGCATCCGACGGATCAAGCCCCACTGTCGTGGGCAGGCCGAGGAGCTGCGGGGGAATCTTCGGGCATAGCAGATCAACCGTCTCGACGGGCGTTGTCCACAGCACACGAAGTTGTCCACAGGCACCGCGATCGGGCCCGCTCGCGGTGCGGTTTCCGAGCAGGGTCGTCGGCATACCAGAGCCCGACCGCTGGAGGCCGCGATGCCATCCCGTACCTCCGTCCCGCCGATCCGCCGGCTCCCGCTGGTGGTCACCGGCGACGACGATCTGCTCGATGACGTGCTCCGGCTCGCCGCCGCGGGCGGGACCGAAGTGGAGCTCGCCCGCGATCCGGCGGCCGCGCGTACCCGGTGGGTTCCCGCGCCGCTGGTGATACTCGGCATCGACCAGGCGCAGGCGTGTCTGCGCGCC
The DNA here is from genome assembly GCF_029581275.1 of Micromonospora sp. WMMD1155. NCBI lineage: Bacteria > Bacillati > Actinomycetota > Actinomycetes > Micromonosporales > Micromonosporaceae > Micromonospora > Micromonospora sp. WMMD1155. Next base: position 2,259,335 of record NZ_CP120742.1, on the reverse strand, counting down.
CGGCTGCCGCAGCGGCCCCGGCTGGTGCTGGTCGGCCGGGCCGGTCAGCTGGACCCCGGCTGGCAGATCGCCGAGCTGGTCGGAGCCGAGCACGTAGCCATGTTGCCCGCTGCCCAGTCGTGGCTGGTGGACCGGTTCGCCGAGCAGGGTTCGGACCGTCCGGACGGCGCCGGTGCCCGGGTCGTCGCGGTCTTCGGGGGTCGGGGCGGTGCCGGGGCGAGTGTGCTGGCCGGTGGCCTGGCCGTGACCGCCGCGCGGGCCCGGTTGCGCACTCTGCTGGTCGATGCCGACCCACTCGGTGGTGGCCTCGACCTCGTGCTGGGCTGGGAGCAGCTGGAAGGGCTGCGGTGGCCGTCGCTCACCGGCGCGGACGGGCGGGTGGACGCCCCGGCACTGGTCCAGGCCCTGCCCAGCCGGGGCGACCTGGTGGTGCTCTCCTGGGATCGCGGCGAGATGCTGGCCCTGCCGGCGGCGGCGATGGCGGCGACGGTGGACGCCGCCCGGCGCGGGCGGGACTTCGTGGTGGTCGACCTGCCCCGACAGCTGGACGACGCGGCAGTGGTGGCGTTGCAGTCGGCCGACCAGGCGTTCGTCGTCGTCCCGGCCGAGCTGCGTGCCACCGCGGCGGCGGCGCGGGTCGTCGCCGCCGCAGCCCCGCACTGCGCGGCGCTGTCGGTGGTGGTGCGCGGGCCGGCCCCCGGTCGGCTCCGCGGAGCCGAGGTGGCACGGGCCCTCGGCCTGCCGCTGGCGGGCACGCTGCGGCCCGAGCCAGGGCTGTGCCGTGGGCTGGAACGAGGTGAGGCGCCGGCCGCCGCGGGCAAGGGACCGTTGGCCGCCCTCTGCCAACGGATCATCACCGACCTCACCGGTGCGCCGTCGCTGGATGCGGCATGACCGGCCGATCCGAGGACGGCACCCTCGCCGCCCGCGTACGACAGCGCATCGCCGCCGCCACCACTCCCGTGACACCGGCAGCGATCGTGTCAGCGGTACGGGCCGAGCCGAACGCCGCGGTGCTCGGCGACACCGCCGTGCTGCGGATCGCCGACCGGGTGCGCGACGACCTCGTCGGCGCTGGGCCGCTGGCCCCGCTGCTCGTCGATCCGGAGGTCACCGACGTCCTGGTCAACGGCACGCGGGTGTGGGTCGACCGTGGCTCGGGGCTGCAACAGGTCGCGGTGCCGGTCGGCTCGGCGGAGGACGTACGCCGACTGGCGCAGCGGCTGATCGGCAGTGCCGGTCGGCGGCTCGACGACGGGTCACCGTACGCGGACGCCCGGCTGTCTGACGGCACCCGGTTGCACGCCGTGCTGCCGCCGGTGGCGACCGAGGGTCCGTACCTGTCCCTGCGGACCTTCCGACATCGGCCGTTCACGCTCGACGAGCTGGTACGCCAGGGGACTGTGCCGCGACCCTTGGCACCGCTGCTCGCCGCCGTCGTCGCGGCCCGACTGGCGTACCTGGTGACCGGCGGCACGGGGTCAGGCAAGACGACCCTGCTCAACACGCTGTTGGGGATGGTCCCCGCCAGCGAACGGATCGTGTTGGTGGAGGACGCCGCCGAGCTGCGCCCGGGGCACCCGCACGTGGTGGGGCTCCAGGCGCGTACCGCCAATGTGGAGGGATCGGGCGTCGTCAGCCTGGGTGATCTGGTTCGGCAGGCATTGCGGATGCGGCCGGACCGCCTGGTGGTCGGGGAGTGCCGGGGCGCCGAGGTGGTCGACCTGTTGGCCGCGCTCAACACCGGCCACGACGGGGGCGCCGGCACGTTGCACGCCAACACCCCGTCCGACGTGCCGGCCCGACTGGAGGCACTGGGCATGCTGGGCGGGTTGCCCCGTGCCGCGTTGCATGCCCAGGTCGCGGCCGCGTTGCAGGTGCTGTTCCAGGTGCGGCGTGGCGATCGGGGGCGTGTCCTGGAGTCGGTCTGCCTGCTGCTTCCGGAAGGGCCCGAGCGGTTGGTGACAGTGGTCCCCGCCTGGGTACGCGGCAGCGGCCTCGGGCTGGCGGCCCGCGCGCTCGGGGCGCTGCTGCGCGAGCGCGGGGTGACGGTGCCGCCGATCCTCAGCGAGCCGTGGCCCGGATCGGCAGGTCCGTCGTGACCGCCGGGGCGTCCGTGGTGGCGGCGCTGCTCCTGGTCGCCGCCGCCCTGGTGGCGTGGCCGGTGCGGAGCATCCGGGCCCGCCGACGTCGCGTGTTGGCGACGGGACGGGCGAAGGCCGCTGTCGATCCGGATGCCGCCCTGGTGGAGTGGATCCGGGAACTCGGCAGCACACCGGACGGGCCGGTCGACGGGTCCGGCGGCGTGCCGACCGAAGTCGGTGGCGTGTCCCAGCCGCAGCCCAGCGCGATGCCGACCGCCCTCGGTTGGCCCGCTCGGGACACCGCCGGAAGGCCTAGGTGGCCCGGGGCGTCGGACGGCTCGGTGGGGTCGACGGGTCCTGCGGGTCCGACACGTCCGCCGACCCGCCGCGACCCTCGCCGTCCAGCCGGCACCGCGAGGCCGGAGGGCGCAGCCCCGGGCACATCGGTGGCGGCGATCACGATCGAAGCCGCAGGCGTGGAAGCGCACCGCTGCGTCGACGTTCGACGTCCAGCGCCGACCGTCGAGCGCCGAGACACGGCAGTCGGTCCTCGGGGCGTGCCGTTCGACCCGGCTACCCCCGAGGAGCGCGGCGACGTCGAGTCCGCCGATCAGCGGGCGGCCAACTTGATGATCAACGGGCCGAGCGTGGTCGCGAGGGCGCGGACCTTCCGGCCGACGGCACGCGTGTTGCCGCTGGTGGGCCTCCTGGGCGGTGGCGTCGGCGCCGTGATCGGTGGTCCGGTGGCGGCTGTCGCGCTGGCCGGCTACGGCACGCTGGCCGTGCGTGCCCTACTGCGTTGGCGAACGAACCGCAGCTCCGAACAGGTCCGACGACGCGGGCTGGACCAACTCTGCGGCCTCGCGGCGGACCTCCGGGCCGGCCTGCCCGTCCCGGACGCGCTCGATGTCGTCGCCGACGGGCCGGACCGTCTGCGTCGGCTGACGTCAGCAGCGGTACGACTGGCCGACCGGACCGGCGCACCACTCGCGGAACTGGTCGAGCGGATCGAGGCGGACGCCCGGGCGACCGACCGAGGTCTGGCCGCAGCGGCGGCACAGGCGGCCGGCGCGCGAGCGACGGCGTGGTTGCTGGCGGCGCTGCCGGTCGGAGGGATCGGGCTTGGGTACGGGATAGGCGTCGACCCGGTGGCGGTACTCCTGCACAGCAGGGTCGGCGGAGCCTGCGCGGTTCTCGCCGTCGCCCTACAGGTCGTCGGCCTTCTTTGGGCAGAACGACTGAGCGCGGCACCGGGACGCACCGGATGACGCCCCGGGTGCCGACGAGCCACGGCAACGCAGCGCGCCCGAACAGCGCGGCAAGCCAACGCAGCGCGGCCAGCCAACGCAGCGCCGCACGTCAACGCAGCGCAGCAGGCCAACGCCGCGCGGAGAGTCAGCGCAGCGCCCCCTCGATGCGACGGCCGGATGCGTTCCGGCTCTCGGCAGCGCTGGGTGGGCTTGCCGTGGCTGTCGTCGTCGAGGGCTGGCTCGGGTGGCTCGGCGCGGTCCCGACCGCATTCCTGTTGGATCGTCTCCTGCGGCGGATCGAGTCGCCGACCGTGCGCAGGCAGCGGGTGCAGGAAGCTGCCGACCTACCGCTCGCCGCCGACCTTCTCGCCGCGGCGATGCGTGCGGGTGCCCCGGTGGACCGCTCGATCCTGGCCGTCGCCGAGACGCTGGACGGACCTCTCGCCGGCCGCCTGGCCCGGGTCGGCCGCACGCTTCTGCTCGGCGGCGGCCCGGCGGAGGCGTGGTCCGGGTTGGACGGGATACCAGGCGCGGAACGCCTGACGGCAGCGGCTTTGCGTTCGGCCGACAGCGGTGCCGCCCTGGCCGGGGCGCTCACCCGGCTCGCCGACGACCTGCGCGCCGATCGGGCCACCGCTGCCGAGGCTTCGGCACGCCGGGCTGGCGTGCTCATCGTCCTGCCGCTGGGGCTCTGCTTCCTGCCGGCGTTCATTCTCGCCGGTCTGGTGCCGGTGATCGTCGCCGTTCTCGGCGACGTGCTCTGACCCAACGAGAAAGGAACAGCCATGCGCAAACTGCTCGCCCGCCTGCGCGGGGACGCCGGGATGAACACGGCCGAGTACGCGGTCGGGACGCTCGCGGCGGTCGCCTTCGCCGGCATCCTGTTGAAGGTGCTGACCTCGGGCAACGTCCAGTCGGCGTTGACCGCCGTCATCGACCGGGCGCTGAAGTGAGCGGGCGCCGGCAGGTCGGTCGCGGTCCACAGCCCGACCGCCTAGGGCAGGCCGGTCGCGGTCTACGGCCTGACACCCCAAGGCGGGCTGGTCGAGGCGGGTGGGAAGCCGCCGAGCCGGCCGCCGATCGGGACCGAGGGTCGTTCACCGCCGAACTGGCGGCCGGCCTGCCGGCGCTACTCCTGCTCCTGCTGGCTGGCCTGACCTCAGTCAACGCTGTCACCGCGAAGGCAAGCTGCCTCCACGCGGCCCGGGAGGCGGCGCTGGCCGCCGCCCGCGGCGAGGACGGCACTGCGGCCGCCGGACGCGCGGCACCGCAGGGGGCGGAGGTGTCGGTGTCCGTCGAGGGCCGACGGGTGCAGACGACGGTACGGGCGCCCGTCCGCGCGCTCGGTGGTCGGCTACCACGGATCACCGTCGTCGCGACCGCCGTCGCCGCCGTGGAACCGGGCGTCGCCGAGGGGACCCGGTAATGCGGCGGTCGGTCCGCCTCGGGTGCGGAGCCGACGTCGAGCCGGTCGATCAGGGTGGTCCGGAGGGGCAGCGCGGTGGTGCCACAGTTCTACTGCTGGCGATCGGTCTGGTCCTCGTGTTGTTCGGGACGTTCGGCGCTGCCATCACCGTCGCCGGGTTGGCCGGTCAGCGGGCGATGGTGGCAGCCGATCTCGGCGCGCTGGCCGGAGCCGCCCAAGCGCTCGACGGTGAGGCGACGGTCTGCGCGTCCGCTGCCGACATCGTCGGCCGCAATGCTGGTCGACTGGTCGCCTGTCACCTCGACGGGCTCGACGTGCTGGTGACAGTCGAGGTCGCGTTCACTGCACTTCCCGGACTGACCCGGGTCGCCACGTCGACAGCCCGTGCCGGCCCCGTGCGCGGCTGAACGAGCAACCCGCGCCGCTGCGGGCGCCGCCGGGCAGCTCCACACGAACTCGGGCTCGGTTCAGCTCGCGCAACGCTGTGGAGCTGAACCGCATACGACATCAGACGCGATGCGTTTACGACATCAGCTCCAAAGGAAGAGGACAGGAGACCTACCTGGCCCAGCCGGTGATGGAGCCTGCGGGGCCGCCGACCGAGAAAGGGCCAGCGACGGCCACCGGGCGAGGGAGCGCCCCAGGGCCTGCTGGCCGGGAACAGGGCGATGCCCCGTGTTCCCGGCCAACAGCCCGAGAATGTGTGGCCGGGTCGGTCAGCGGGCCTGGAGCGCGTCGAGGGCGACGGCCATCGCGATGACCAGACGGCGGTCGATCTGGGGGTGCTGCACCTCGACGACGTACTTGTCGCGAAGGCCCCACTTCTTGACCACCGTGAAGACCGGCTGGCCGCCGGCGGTGAAGTCGAAGTGGTACGGCAGCCAGGACAGCGAGTCGACGAAGCGACGCAACAGTGCCACCGGCATGCTGCGCTCCTGGCCGGTCACCTGCGGAAGGCCGTTCTGCTCCACGTGCCAGGTGGACCGGAGCAGGGACTGGGCGAAGTCCTTGCGGAACAGGCCGATCGGGTTGCCGGCGGCGTCGGTGACGTCGTACGTGGCACCGAGGTCGAGGCGCTGGCGGGCCTTGAAGCCGAGCAGAGGCTGCTGCTTGGAGTCGTCCGTGTAGATCGTCACCTGCTCCTTGAAGGCGAGGCGCTTCTGCTGCGCGAACGCCAGCAGCTCACCCTCGGTGCCGTCCGGGGCCACGGCCCGGACCTCGTACTGGTTGACCATCATGCGCAGTCGCTGCCGGACGTGGAACTGGTTCTGACTCTGCAAGTTGTCGAGCTGCATCTGATCTCCTCAGGGGGATTGTGCGCCGGAGTCTCGCACAGCTCGACAAACGTCGCGCTCCCCGCCATCGACGATCACCGAAAGCGGAACGGTCTGGCCGCCACGCGAAGAAGGAGGGCCGCCGCGCGAAGGGGGAGGGCCGCCGCGCGAAGGTGGATCAGCGGCCGTCAGGGGTGGTCGCGGCACGCATCGCCCAGGTGTTGAGCACCTGATGGATCACGCGCAGCCGCTCGTTGATCAGCTCCAGCCGTTCCGCCTGAGCCAGGGCGGCCATCGCCGACCCGAGCGCGATCTGCTGGTCGAGGGTGAGGTGGTCCTGGTCGATGGTGTAGAGCAGGTCGACGGTCTCGGCGATCGTGTCGGCCACGGCTTCTCCTCGGGCACGGGGAAATCATCAGCATGGACATCGATGGAAGCGCTCCCATGCCATTGTGCCCAGTGCCGGGCCGATTCATGCAACCGGCTACTCGGGCAGGTTCGCCAACACCACGTCGAGCACCCGGATCGCGTCCGGCTTGGAGAGCGGATTGTTGCCGTTTCCGCACTTCGGCGACTGTACGCAGGATGGGCAGCCGGTCTCGCATCCGCACTCCGCGATCGCGTCCCGGGTGGCCCGCAGCCACGCCGACGCCGTCCCGTACGCCCGCTCGGCGAACCCGGCACCGCCCGGGTGCCCGTCGTACACGAAGACTGTCGGCGCCTCGGTGTCCGGGTGCACGGCGGTGGAGAGCCCGCCGATGTCCCACCTGTCGCAGGTGGCCATCAACGGCAGCAGGCCGATCGCCGCGTGTTCGGCGGCGTGCAGCGCGCCCGGCACGTCCGCCGCCTGCACCCCGGCCTGCGTCAACGACTGCGGTGACAGGGTGAACCAGACCGCCACCGTGCGCAGCTCCCGGGTGGGCAGGTCGAGCGGCCGGGTGTCGATCACCTCACCGGTGGCGATGCGCCGCCGCTGGTACGACACCACCTGACTGGTCACGTCCACCTCGCCGAGGAACATGCCGACCGGCCCGGCGTCCACATAGGAGCGCACCGAGACCACGGACAGGTCGGTGACGTCCCGGGCGTGGGTGGACCAATCCGGCTCCTCGACGTGCACCAGTGCGCAGCCGTCGGCCAGGTCCAGCTCGTCCACCACGTACGAGACGCCCTGGTGCAGGTAGACCGCGCCGGGGTGGAGCAGGAAGTGCGAGGAACCGCCGTCGACGGTGCCCAGTAGCCGGCCGGTGGCCGACTCGACCACGCAGACCGGTGCGCCGCCCTCGCCGCGCAGGTCCACCTCGGGGCGTTCCCGGTGCCGCCAGTACCAGCCGGTGGGCCGCTGCCGCAGCGCGCCCGCCGCCACCAGCTCGTCGACGGCCTCCTTCGCCCCGTCGCCGAAGAGCGCCAGGTCGGCCGGGGTGAGCGGGGCCTCGACCGCGGCACAGGCGAGTTGCGGTGCCAGCACGTACCGGTTGGCCGGGTCGAGCACCGTGGCCTCCACCGGCGCGCCGAAGATCGCCTCCGGGTGGTGCACCAGGTAGGTGTCCAGCGGGTCGTCCCGGGCCACCAACACCGCCAGGGCCTCCTGCCCGGAGCGCCCGGCGCGACCCGCCTGCTGCCACAGCGACGCCCGGGTGCCCGGGTAGCCGCAGATCAGCACCGCGTCCAACCCGACCAGGTCCACGCCCAGCTCCAGAGCGTTGGTGGAGGCCAGGCCGAGCAGGTCGCCGTGCAGCAGCGCCCGTTCCAGCTCACGCCGCTCCTCGCGCAGGTAACCGCCCCGGTAGGCGGCCACCCGGTCGCCGAGCCCCGGGACCGCGTCGTCCAGCGACCGGCGCGCGTTGGCCGCCACGACCTCGGCGCCCTTGCGGGAACGGACGAACGCGAGGGTGCGTACCCCCTCGGCGACCGTGTCGGCGAGCAGGTCCGCGGTCTCGCGCAGCGCCGACCGGCGGACCTGCCGAAGGTCGTCGTGGTCGCCGCTGCCCTGGGCGGGCACCGAGGAAGGGTCGGGGGGAACGGTGCCCGAGTCGGGCGGCAGCAGCGGCGGCTCCCAGAGCGCGAAGGTCACCCCGCCGCGTGGCGACGCGTCCTCGGTGACCGCCGTCACCGGCAGGCCGGTCAGCCGTCCGGCCGCGGTGGCCGGGTCGCCGGAGGTCGCGGAGGCGAGCACGAAGACCGGGGTGGCCCCGAACCGGGCGCACTGCCGGCGGAGTCGGCGCAGCACGTGCGCCACGTGCGAGCCGAACACGCCACGGTAGGTGTGGCACTCGTCGATGACCACGTACGCGATTCGGCGCAGGAAACCGGACCACTGCGCATGGCCGGGCAGGATGCCGTGGTGCAGCATGTCCGGGTTGGTCAGCACGAACCGGGAGTGCCGGCGGATCCACTCGCGTTCGGCGCGCGGAGTGTCGCCGTCGTAACAGGCGGGGCGTACCCCCTCCAGTTCCAGCGCGGCGACGGCCCGCAGCTGGTCGGCGGCGAGTGCCTTGGTCGGCGCCAGATAGAGCACCGTGGCCCGGGGGTCGGCGAGCACTGTGGCCAGGGCCGGGAGTTGGTACGCCAGCGACTTGCCGGACGCGGTGCCGGTGGCGACCACCACGTGCGCACCCTCGTACGCCAGGGTGGCCGCCTGGGCCTGGTGCTGCCAGGGCGCGACCACGCCGCGTCGGGTGAACGCGTCGCGCAGCTCCGTCGGTGCCCAGGACGGCCAGGGCGCGGGCACGCCGGCTCGGGCCGGTACCCGTTCGACGTGGGTGACCGGGTCGCCGGCGCCCCGGGCGCGGAGTCGGCGCAGCAGGTCGGCCGGTGCTGGCCCGGGGCCGGGACCAGCGGATACGGTGGCCGGCGACGACGACTCCAGGTCGTGGCGCGGCGTGGGACGCGCCGAGCTGAAGTCGTTGGTGGTCACGCCCTGCACTCTCGCACTGGTGTTCGGAGATGAAAAGTCGGACACCGGGGTAAGGGGAAGCCTCCGCTGGCGTTCGCAGGCCGTACCGGCGGTAGTGGTTAGATGCCCACGAGAGTTTACGGCTCTGGCGAGGAGGACCGATGGAGCTGTCGCTGGCGACGCGCACCGTGGGTGAGCACACGGTGCTCGAGGTCGGTGGTGAGGTGGACGTCTACACCGCGCCCCGACTCCGCGAACGACTCCTCGAGCTGATCGACGGTGGCGCCCGTCACGTGGTGGTCGATCTCGGCCGGGTGGACTTCCTCGACTCCACCGGGTTGGGCGTGCTGGTCGGCGCGCTCAAGCGGCTCCGTTCGGCCGGCGGCTCGTTCGCCCTGGTCTGCGACAAGGAGCCGTTGCTCAAGATCTTCCGGATCACCGCACTGGACCAGGTGTTCCCGCTGCACCCGACGGTCGACGCGGCGATCGGCGCCGACCCGGCGGGCGCCGGCGCGTGATGGCGACGGTCAAGCTCTCGTTCTCGCCCGCCCCGGTGCACGTGCGCACCGCCCGGCTGGTCGGCGTCGCCGTGGCCCGGCGTGCCGGCGTCCGGGAGGACCTGCTGGACGAGGTGCGCCTGGCCATCGGTGAGGCGTGCACCCGGGCGGTGGCCCTGCACCGGCAGTACGGCCTGGCCGACCCGGTGCTGGTGGAGATGTCCGACGGTGGCTCGTACGCGGTGCGGGTGGTGGACCGGGCGCCGATCGAGGCGGGCATCGGTCTGACCGCGTTGCCGCCGGACGAGTTGGCCAACGAGTCGCTCACCGACGAGGCGCTGACCACCGGCGTCGGCTTCGCGCTGCTCGCCGGGTTCGTCGAGGACCTCCAGGTGCGCCCGGTCGACGAGGGCATCGGCACCGAGGTGCGGATGGTGTGGCCGGTCGGCCGCTGACCCGTTCCGGTTTCCGGGCCGCATCCCCTGTCGGGGGTGCGGCCTTCTTGCATGGATCGGGCCCTATATCAGATTTCGTTTCATAACACAGCGACGAAGATCATCGCGACACGGTGGGACCTGCATGTGACCTCCGACACTGCGGAGGGCTACAGTACCCGGGTTGTCAGCAAGTGATCCATCCCGCAGCCAGCGGGTATGGGTGTTCATCGCTGGTCCGCCGGGGTGGGTTGGCGCACGCTTGCGAGTCCGCATCCAGGCGTCGGTCAGTGCGTCTCCACTCACCGACGCGAGTGTTCGGTAACAGGAGGACACAGATGTCCGAGACCTTTGCCGCCGACGGCGGCGGGCTTTCCCTTACCGGAAGCAATGTCACCTACGTCGTCATCGCCGCGGCGATCGCGCTGGTGGCGCTCGCCTTCGCGGCCGCCCTCACAAAGACGGTGCTGGCCGCCGGCAAGGGCACCGCCACCATGCAGGAGATCTCGGGGGCGGTCCAGGAGGGCGCCTCGGCCTACCTGCTCCGCCAGTTCCGCACCCTGGCGATCTTCGTGGTCGTCGCGGTGGTGCTGCTCTTCCTGCTGCCGGTGCACGACACCGACGGCAGCGAGCTGGCGGTGAAGATCGGCCGTTCGGCGTTCTTCGTGGTGGGAGCGCTGTTCAGTGCGTTCATCGGCGGTGCCGGAATGTGGTTGGCCACCCGCGCCAACCTGCGGGTGGCCGCCGCCGCGAGGGAGCGCGAAGGTGGCCGCGAGGCCGCCATGAGGATCGCGTTCCGGACCGGTGGTGTCGTCGGCTTCCTCACCGTCGGCCTCGGCCTCTTCGGCGCCGCGCTCGTCGTCCTCGTCTACCGGGGTGACGCGCCCACCGTGCTGGAGGGCTTCGGCTTCGGTGCCGCGCTGCTCGCGATGTTCATGCGGGTCGGCGGCGGTATCTTCACCAAGGCCGCCGACGTCGGCGCCGACCTGGTCGGAAAGGTCGAGCAGGGCATCCCCGAGGACGACCCGCGCAACGCCGCCACCATCGCCGACAACGTCGGCGACAACGTCGGTGACTGCGCCGGCATGGCCGCCGACCTGTTCGAGTCGTACGCGGTGACGCTCGTCGCCGCGCTGATCCTCGGCCGCGCCGCGTTCGGTGAGGAGGGCCTGGTCTTCCCGCTGATCATCTCCACCATCGGCGTGCTGATCGCGATCGTCGGCGTCTTCATCACCCGGCTGCGCGCCTCCGACCGCAACGGCCTGACCGCGATCAACCGGGCGTTCTACCTGTCCGCGCTGCTCTCCGCGGTGCTGGTGGCGATCGCCGCCTACGCGTACCTCCCGGCGACCTTCGGCGAGTTCGACAGCGGGCTGACCGACGCTCCGGGCAACCCGCGACTGGTGGCCATCGGCGCGGTGGTGATCGGTATCGTGCTGGCCGCCGCGATCCAGGCGCTGACCGGCTACTTCACCGAGACCAACAAGCGACCGGTGCAGGACATCGGCAAGAGCTCGCAGACCGGTGCCGCCACCGTCATCCTCGCCGGCATCAGCGTCGGTCTGGAGTCGGCGGTCTACTCGGCGGTGCTGATCGGCGCCGGCGTCTTCGGCGCGTTCCTGCTCGGCGGCAGCTCCATCACGCTGTCGCTGTTCGCGGTGGCGCTGGCGGGCACCGGCCTGCTCACCACGGTCGGCGTGATCGTGGCGATGGACACCTTCGGGCCGATCTCCGACAACGCCCAGGGCGTCGCCGAGATGTCCGGCGACATCGACGAGCACGGCGCGCGCACGCTCACCGAGCTGGACGCGGTGGGCAACACCACCAAGGCGATCACCAAGGGCATCGCGATCGCCACGGCGGTGCTCGCCGCGACCGCGCTGTTCGGCTCGTACACCGACACGCTCAGCAGCGCGTACGCGACCGCCGGGGTGAACGACGTCGGCAACGAGATCCTCAACGCGTTGAACGTGGCGAACCCGCGCAACCTGGTCGGCCTGATCATCGGTGCGGCGGTGGTCTTCCTCTTCTCCGGTCTGGCCATCAACGCGGTGTCCCGCTCGGCCGGTGCCGTGGTGATGGAGGTCCGCCGGCAGTTCCGTGAGCTGCCCGGCATCATGGACCGCACCCAGCGCCCGGAGTACGGCAAGGTCGTCGACATCTGCACCCGGGACGCGCAGCGCGAGCTGATGACCCCCGGCCTGCTCGCCATCCTGGCGCCGATCGCGGTCGGCTTCGGCCTCGGCCCGGGCGCGCTCGCGGCGTACCTGGCCGGTGCGATCGGTGCCGGCACCCTGATGGCGGTGTTCCTGTCCAACTCCGGTGGGGCCTGGGACAACGCCAAGAAGCTGGTCGAGGACGGCGCGTACGGCGGCAAGGGTTCCGAGTCGCACGCCGCCACGGTCATCGGCGACACCGTCGGTGACCCGTTCAAGGACACCGCCGGCCCGGCGATCAACCCGCTGATCAAGGTGATGAACCTGGTCTCGCTGCTGATCGCACCCGCCGTGGTGGCCTGGAGCGTCGGCGACGACCGCAACGTCGGCCTGCGGATCGGCATCGCGCTGGTCGCGACGCTGATCATCGTGGCGTCGGTGGTGTTCAGCAAGCGCAAGGGCATCGCGATGTCCGACTCCGACGCCGACGGCAACACCGGCGCGGGCAGCACCGACCACCGCCCGGAGACGGTCAACGCCTGACCCGGCACGGGCACGGGGTCCCCGGTCGACGTACGCGTCGACCGGGGACCCCGGCCGTCCGGCCCGGTGCCACACCGTGCCGGAGGCCGTACGCTGCAACGCATGCGTACGTGCCGGGCGTCTGCCGCCGGAAGGTTCACGGTGGTCCTGGCCACGATCGTCGTCGTGCTCGCCGGCTGTGGCGGAGGCCCCAGCCCGCGTGCCTGGGCGGCCTCGGTCTGCGGGGCGCTCACCCCGTGGCGCTCCGAGATCAGCAAGTTGACCAGCAGCACCGACGAGCAGATGACCGCGCAGACCACACCGGCGCAGGCCAAGGAGAACCTGGTGCGGCTCTTCGGTGGGGCGGAGCAGGCCAGCGAGGCCGCACGCCGCAAGGTGGAGCAGGCCGGCGTGCCGGAGACCGACAACGGCGAGGCCATCTCCGCCGGATTCCGCAGCTCACTGGGGAAGATGCGGGACGCCTACGGTCGGGCCCGGGACACCATCGACGGGTTGGGCACCGGCGAGCCGACAGCCTTCTACGACGGCGTGCGGGCCGCGGTGGAGACCCTCAACAAGGAGTACGACGCCAGCGCGCTGGACACCAGCAAGCTCAACTCCGAGGAGTTGAAACAAGCCTTCGACGAGGTGCCGGAGTGTCGCTGAGCGGGCTCGGTGACACTCCGAAGGCGGAACCGCCCCCGGCGCTGTTCCCCGCGCCCGAGGCGGACGCCCCCGCACCCGGGAGGCGGCGCGGCAACCCGCCCCGCAGCAGTGCCCCGCAGGGTGGCGACGCGGGTCGGCAACTCGTCTTCTTCGGCGCGGAGGCGGCCGAACCGACCGTCGCCGATCTGGCCGGGTTGCTGGCCGGGCCGGGCGAGGTGGTCCGGATGGGTGGCACCGCCCGCCTCTCGGTGCGGGTGGACGCCGCCTGGCGGGTGCACGTGCTCGTCGCCGAGTTGGCGGCGCGGGGTCTGGCGGCGAGCTGGGAGCCGACCGAGGGCGAGCGGCACGCCGTCCGTACGTCGTACACCCGGGTCTTGAAGCCGCTCGCGGTCGCCTGGCTGCACGGCGCGACGAAGCGCCCGCCGGCCACCTTCCACCTGACCGGCCGGAGGCTGCGGTTGTGGCTGGCCGCCGCCGGTACGCCGGAGCCTCCCGACGGTTTCCTGCTGCGGTTGGGCGCCGACGGGCCGGAGTGTTGGGGGCCGGTCGGGGTCGCGCTCGACGCAGCGGGGCTGGCGGGGGCGCTGCTCGGCCCGGACGAGGGCGGCCCGGCGTACCGGATCACCGGCCGCCGTCCGTTGGCGCGGCTGGCCGAGTTGGTCGGCACCCCACCGCCCACCGCACCCCCCGACGCCTGGCCCATGCGCCCGTAAGCCACCTCCCCAGCGCGTCGATCATGAAGTTCTGGTGGGGACCTTTCCCCCTTCCGGGGTCGAAACGCCCACCACACGTCCATGATCGACGGGCTCGGGGGTGTCTGGTGTTGGACATCCGGCGGGGGGATCCGGGCGGGAAAGGGGCGGGTTGGACCTTGGCTGTGGGGCCGGGATCGTCACGGTGACCCTCTCAGAGCCCTACCCACGGTGTACGGTGGCGCCGTCCGGCAGTGCCGAAGCGGTTCACCGCCCCCGAAACCCGAAACGCGGGCGGCGCGTTACGTTGGACATCCGGACCGTCGGCGCGACGGCGGGGTCGAAAGCGGTCGCTGCCCGGGCGCCGGCAGGCCACGAGCAGGAGTGAGGTCGGGGAGAGACGTGCCTAGCAACGCTGGAACCACCCGTCTGGTCATCGTCGAGTCACCGGCGAAGGCCAAGACGATCTCGGGCTACCTCGGCCCGGGGTACGTCGTGGAGGCCAGCTTCGGTCACGTCCGCGACCTGCCGCGCAACGCCGCCGACGTGCCGGCCAAGTACAAGGGTGAGCCCTGGGCCCGGCTCGGGGTCGACGTGGACAACGGCTTCCACGCGCTCTACGTCGTCTCCGCCGACCGCAAGCAGCAGATCACCAAGCTGGTGAAGCTGGCCAAGGAGGTCGACGAGATCTTCCTGGCGACGGATGAGGACCGCGAGGGCGAGGCGATCGCCTGGCACCTGGTCGAGACTCTCAAGCCCAAGGTCCCGGTCAAGCGGATGGTCTTCCACGAGATCACCAAGCCGGCGATCCAGGCGGCGGTCGCCAACCCCCGCGAGATCGACCGCGACCTGGTCGACGCGCAGGAGGCCCGGCGGATCCTCGACCGGCTCTACGGCTACGAGGTCTCCCCGGTGCTGTGGAAGAAGGTCATGCCGAGGCTCTCGGCCGGCCGGGTGCAGTCCGTGGCGACCCGGATCGTGGTCGAGCGGGAGCGCCAGCGGATGGCGTTCCGCACCGCCGAGTACTGGGACATCCTGGCCACCCTCGCCGTGGCGAACGCCGGCGAGGGTGGTCCGCGCTCCTTCAACGCCACCCTGATCGCCTTGAACGGCGACCGGATCGCCACCGGTAAGGACTTCGAGCCCACCACGGGCCGGGTCCGGGCCGGTGCCGGGGTCGTGCACCTCGACGAGAGTGGCGCGCGGGGGCTCGCCGCCCGGCTCGACGGGCGGCCGTTCACCGTCACCCGGGTCGAGGAGAAGCCCTACCGTCGTCGCCCGTACGCGCCGTTCATCACCTCCACCCTCCAGCAGGAGGCGGCCCGCAAGCTGCGCCTGTCGTCGCAGCAGACGATGCGCCTCGCCCAGCGGCTGTACGAGAACGGCTACATCACCTATATGCGTACCGACTCGGTGAACCTGTCGGAGACCGCCATCGCCGCGGCCCGCCGACAGATCGTCGAGTTGTACGGCGAGCGCAGCGTGCCACCGGAGCCGCGCCGCTACACCGGCAAGGTGAAGAACGCGCAGGAGGCGCACGAGGCGATCCGCCCGGCGGGGGACAACTTCCGCACTCCGGGCGAGGTCGCCAAGGAGTTGTCGGCCGAGGAGTTCAAGCTCTACGAGCTGATCTGGCGGCGGACCATCGCCTCGCAGATGACCGACGCCGTCGGGTCCAGTGTCTCGGTGCGCATCCGGGCGGTCTCCACCTCGCAGGAGGAGGCCGACTTCGGGGCGACCGGTAAGACGATCACCGACCCGGGTTTCCTGCGCGCGTACGTCGAGTCCAGCGACGACGAGAACGCCGAGGCCGAGGACGCCGAGCGTCGCCTGCCCACCCTGGTCAAGGACCAGCCGCTGACCGCCGACGAGCTGGCCGCGCAGGGCCACCACACCCAGCCGCCGTCGCGTTACACGGAGGCGTCGCTGGTCAAGGCCCTGGAGGAGCTGGGCATCGGCCGCCCGTCCACCTACGCGTCGATCATGCAGACGATCCAGGACCGGGGGTACGTCACCAAGCGCGGCCAGGCAATGATCCCGACCTTCCTGGCCTTCGCCGTGATCGGGTTGATGGAGCGGCACTACCCCCGACTCATCGACTACGACTTCACCGCCTCGATGGAGAACGAGCTGGACGAGATCGCCGGCGGTGACCACGCCGCCGTCGACTTCCTCACCGCGTTCTACTTCGGCAGCGCCAACGGTGCCGGTGACCAGGACATCGCCCGTTCCGGTGGGCTGAAGAAGCTGGTCACCGAGAACCTCAGCGACATCGACGCCCGCAGCGTCAACTCGATCCCGCTCTTCACCGACGACGAGGGCCGTGAGGTCGTCGTCCGGGTCGGCCGCTACGGGCCGTACCTCCAGCGGGCGGTGCCCGGTGAGGCTCCGGCGGCGCCGGCTGCGGCTTCGGCCGAGGGCGAGGAGGCCGGTGCCCAGGGGGACCGGGCGCCGATCCCCGAGGGCCTGGCCCCGGACGAGCTGACCCCGGAGAAGGTGCACGAGCTGTTCCTCGGCGGCAGCGGCGAGCGCAAGCTCGGCGACGACCCCGCCACCGGCGAGCCGATCGTGCTCAAGTCCGGCCGGTTCGGCCCGTACGTGTCCAGCGGCGAGCGGAAGTCGTCACTGCTGCGTACGCAGACACCGGAATCGCTGTCGCTGGATGAGGCGCTCAAGCTGCTCAGCCTTCCTCGGCTGATCGGTGTCGCGCCGGACGGCGTCGAGGTCTTCGCCAACAACGGCCGCTACGGCCCGTACGTCAAGCGGGGCGAGGAGTTCCGTTCGCTGGAGTCCGAGGACCAGATGTTCACCGTCGGTCTGGACGAGGCGCTGGCCCTGCTGGCCGCTCCGAAGACCCGTGGACGGCGGGCCGCCGCACCGCCGCTGCGCGAGATGGGCGTCGACCCGTTGACCGAGAAGCCGCTGGTGATCAAGGACGGTCGCTTCGGTCCGTACGTCACCGACGGGGAGGTCAACGCGTCGCTGCGACGTGGGCAGACCCCGGAGGCGCTGACCATCGAGGAAGCCTCCGAGATGCTCGCCGACAAGCGGGCCAAGGGTCCGGCGCCTCGGAAGAAGGCGGCGAAGAAGGCCCCGGCGAAGAAGACCACGGCGGCGAAGAAGACGGCGGCCGCCAGCAAGTCCACGGCCGCGAAGAAGACCACGACGGCCAAGGCGACGACGGCGAAGAAGGCCCCGGCGAAGAAGGCCGCCCCACGCAAGGCAGCCACCAGCCCGGAGTAAACCGGATCTGCGAGATCTTGGAAGGAAATGGCCCCTCCAGGGGCAGGATCCTTCCAAGGTCCCTTGGCCAAGTCCGTTACGCGCCGAGGACGTGGGTCAGGTGGGGGTTGGTGAAGACGCGGTTCGGGTCCAGGCGGTCGCGGACGGCCTGGAAGTCGGCGAAGCGGGGGTACGCGTCGGCGAGCGAGGCGGCGTCGCGGTAGTGCATCTTGCCCCAGTGCGGGCGGCCGCCCAGCCCGGTGGCCACCTGTTCGAAGGCCCGGAAGTACGGCTCGTAGGGCATGCCGACGTACTGGTGCACGGCGATGTAGGCGTTGTCCCGCCCGTAGCCGTGGGAGAGCCAGATGTCGTCGGCGGCGGTGAATCGCACCTCGACCGGGAAGAGCACCTTGAAGGGCAGTCCGTCCACGATCCGCCGGAGGGCGGCGAGCGCCTCGGGCAGCGCCTCGCGGGGCAGCCCGTACTCCATCTCCATGAAGCGGACCCGGCGTGGGGTGCAGAACACCCGGTCGGAACGGCCGGTGTACCGGCGTTCGGTGAGGGCGCGGGCGGAGACCGCGCTGATTCCCGGCGCGAGGGCGGGCACGGCCCGGCCGAGTCGGCAGGCCCCGGCGAAGACCCGGTTGGACAGGAAGTCGTCGTCCAGCCAGCCGCGCCAGCGGGACAGTGGCCGGTCGTCGGCCGGCACCCGGTCGTTGGCCTTGACCTGGACCCGGGACGTGTACGGGAACCAGTAGAACTCGACGTGGTCGTGCCGGCCGATCAGCGCGGGCAGTTCGCCGAGCACGTCGGCCAGCTCGGCCGGGCGTTCGTGGGCGTGCAGGACGAAGGAGTCCACGCAGCGCAGTGTCACCTCGACCAGGACGCCGAGCGCGCCGAGCGAGACCCGGGCGGCGGCCAGGACGTCGGGGTTCTCGTCGGCGGAGCAGCGCAGCACCTCGCCGGTGCCGGTGACCACTGTGACCGCCTCGACGAAGGTGGACAGGCACCCGTAGCCGGCGCCGGTGCCGTGGGTGCCCGTGGAGATCGCCCCGGCGACCGTCTGCGCGTCGATGTCCCCGAGGTTGGGCAGCGCGAGGTGGTGCCGGGCGAGCAGGCTGTTGAGCGTGTGCAGGGTCATTCCCGCCGGTACGGTGACCAGTCGGCGTGCGACGTCGACGCTGACCGGGGTGTGCAGCTCGGACAGATCCATCCGGCGGTCGTCGGCGAGTGCGACGGCGGTGAACGAGTGGCCGCTGCCCGTGACGCGGATCCGACCACCGGCGGCGGCGGTGTCGGTCACGGCTTCTGCGACGTCGGTCGGCGAGCCGGGGCGCAGGATCGCGGTGGCGCTGCCACGCTGGTTGCCGGCCCAGTTGGACCAGGTGGCGGTGAGCGGTGCGGTGCCGACCATGCGCACTCCTCATTCATGAATATGAACTGACTTCATATCAGGAACGTTGTACCTGGTAAATACCGCAATTGCGATCCGCTCGTTGTACCGGTAGTCACGGACTCGTGACGTGGAGATATGTTCATCCGTCGAAGGGGGGTGGCGCAGAGTGTCCACACCAGCCGCCACGACCGGTCCGCTGCGCCGCGTACCGGTGCAGGGTCGAAGTGTCGCGCGGGTACAGCGCATGTTGGATGCCTGCGCCGAACTCGTCGACGAGGTGGGGTACGAGGGTCTGACCACGACCCTGCTCGCCGAGCGGGCCGAGGTGGCGATCGGGTCGGTGTACCAGTTCTTCCCGGACAAGCGGGCGATCGTGCAGGCGCTGACCCTGCGCACGATGGAGTCCTACCTCCAGCGCCTCGACGACCGGTTCGCCTCCGACGAGATGACGCACTGGTGGGACGGCGTCGACGCGGGGATCGACGAGTACATCACCATGCACCGCACCGTCCCCGGCTTCCGCACCCTGCACTTCGGCGACGTGGTCGACCTGCACCTGCTCGACGAGCAGCGGGACAACAACGGCGTGATCGCCGACCAGTTGGCCCGGGTGCTCACCGAGCGTTTCGGGCTCACCGACGTGCCGAAGCTGCGCTTCGTCCTGGAGATCGCGGTCGAGGCGGCGGATGCGCTGATCAAGCTCGCGTTCCGGCGCAATTCCGACGGCGACGAGCGGGTGCTGCTCGAAGCCAAGGCGCTGATCCGGGAGTACCTGCATCGGCAGGTCGACGGCTCGGACAGCGGTCTGCCCGCCGCCGCCGGTCAGCAGGCCCAGCCCGCCTGACCCGGGCTCGCTGGGCCGGGGCGGGCGACGGGTCGCTCGGGGCGGGCGACGGGTCGCTCGGGGCGGGCGGCGGATCAGAGGAACGCCTGCCCCTCCCCCCGGTAGGTGGGCACCGTCGCCACGACGGCGTTCCCCTCGATCAGGTGCAGATCGTTGACCCGCTCGCACAGCTCACCGGCCTTGGCGTGCCGGAACCACACCCGGTCGCCGACACGCAGGGTGGCCGCGGCCGCGCCGGACAGCGGGGTCTGCACCTCGCCCGCGCCCTCGGTGCCGACCAGCTTGAGCCCGGCCGGCAGCCACGGCCGAGGTAGCCGGCTGTCGGCGGCCGGGCCGGAGGCGATCCAGCCACCACCGAGCACCGTCGCCAGCTCCGGCGTCGGCCGGCGGACCACCGCGCAGGCGAAGAAGGCCGCCGGAGTGGGCCGCCAGGCGCGGTACGCGTCGAACAGCGTCGGCCCGTACAGTCCCGATCCCGCGGTGACCTCGGTCACCGCGGGATCGGCGCTGGTCGCCGCCACGCTGCCGGTGCCGCCTCCGTTGACGAACTCCAGGTCGGCGTGCTCGCGTACCGCGGCCACCGCCGCACCCCGGCGGGCCAGCAACTCGCGGTACGACCCGCGCTGGGCCAGCCTGATCGCGCCGGCCAGCAGCGTCTGCCCCGGCGGCGCGTCGCCCAGGCCGGCGATCTGCGCCTCGTACGACATGAGCCCGACCAGCCGGAAGCCGGCCCGGCCGGCGACGGTGGCGGCGAGCGCGCCGGCCGCCCGTGCGCTGTGCACCGGTGAGCGGCGGACACCGACGTGCACCCGCCCCCGCATCGGCCGCCAGGAGGCGTCCAGGTCGAGGCAGAGGCGCAGTTCGGCGCGCTGCCCGGGAGCCCGGACGGCGTCGATCAGGTCGAGTTGCCCGGTGCCGTCGATCATCAGGGTGATCGCGGCGGCCAGGGTCGGGTCGGCGGCCAGTTCGGCGAGCGCCGCCCGGTCCGCGCTCGGGTACGCGACCAGGACGTCGGTGCTCACACCGGCACGGACCAGCCAGATGGCCTCGGGCACGGTGAACGCCATGATCCCCTGCCAGCCGGGCCGGGTGAGGGCTCGACTGATCAACTCTCGGCTGCGTACCGACTTGCTGGCCAGGCGGACCGGTTTGCCGGCGGCGCGCTCGGCCAGGGCGGCCGAGTTGGCGTCGAAGGCGGTGAGGTCGACCACGGCATAGGGCGGGTCGAGGTGGGCGGTCGCCCGATCCAGGCGCTCGCGAAGTTTGTCGCTTTCGATGGCCACGTGTGCACGCTAACTGTCCGACGGTAAATGCGAAATACCCTCGCGTACGTCCGGGCTGCGGTCGGTGGCTCCGGCGGCCTAGGCTCAGCGAGCAGGAGAATGTCGCCGGTGGGGTGGCCCCCCACCGGGTCTAGAGTGTTGCACCGGAGGCGCCCAGCGATGGGCCGGCACGTGGAGGTACGGCCATCGAAAGCCAGAACAGCGGCGAGTCGCCCGGCGTGTCGCGCTCCGGCGGCCGGTCCGGCACCGCCGCCAATCAGCCCAGCGGCGGTCAGGTCGATCCGTCCGGCTATGCCGCCATCCGGTCGGTTCTGCGCATCCAGCCGTTCCGCCGCCTCTGGATCGTGCTCGGCGCGGCCTCCTTCGGTGACTGGCTCGGCCTGCTGGCCACCTCGGTCTTCGCCTCCTCCCAGGTCGAGGGCAGCACCGCCCAGGGCGCGGTCTTCGGTGGCGTCATCGCGATCCGTCTGCTACCCGCGCTGGTGCTCGGGCCGATCGCCGGCGTGCTCGCCGACCGCTTCGACCGACGCTGGACGATGGTCATCTGCGACCTGCTCCGGTTCGTGCTCTTCGCCTCGATCCCGATGGTCGCGCTCGTCGGCGCCAGCGGCGCCGTGGTGGTCCTGTGGGCAACCGTCGCCACCTTCCTCATCGAGTCGATCACGCTGATCTGGATCCCGGCCAAGGAGGCCGCGGTCCCCAACCTGATCCCGCGCGCCCGGCTGGAGGCGGCCAACCAGCTCACGCTCATCACCACCTACGGCCTGACCCCGGTGCTCGCCGCCGCCGTCAGCGCCGGCCTGGACCGCAGCGTCCGGGGCGTGACCGGCGGCAACTTCCCGGACTGGGCCGAACCGGCCCAGCTGGCGCTCTGGTTCAACGCCCTCTCCCGACTGGCCACCGCCCTGGTCGTCGCGTTCGGCATCAAGGAGATCAGCCAGGGGCAGACCGCCGAGGCCGACCGCCAGGAGCAGGGCATGCTGCGCCAGTTCAAGGAGGGCTGGCAGTTCATCGGCCAGACCCCGCTGGTGCGTGGCCTGGTCCTCGGCATCCTGGGCGCGTTCGCCGGCGGCGGCATCGTCATCGGCACCGCGAAGTTCTTCGCCAGCTCACTCGGTGCCGGCGACGCCGCGTTCTCCCTGCTCTTCGGTGCCATCTTCGTCGGCCTCGCGTTGGGCATCGGGCTCGGTCCGATGATCGTCAAGGAGATGTCCCGGCGTCGCTGGTTCGGCATGAGCATCGTGCTGGCCAGCGCCGCCGTGATGACCCTCGCCTTCGCCATCCACCTGTCCATGGCGATCGTCGGCGCGGTGCTGGTCGGTGCCGGTGCCGGCATGGCCTTCCTGGCCGGCACCACCCTGCTCGGTGGCGAAATCAAGGACGAGGTGCGCGGCCGGGTCTTCGCCGTGGTGCAGATCGGCACCCGGCTGGTGCTGATCCTGGCCATCGCGCTGAGCAGTCTGCTCGCCGGTGTCGGTGGCTCCCGCAAGTTGGAGATCGCCGACCTGGGCGTGTCCATCTCCTCGACCCGACTGCTGCTGCTCGCCGCCGGCGCGGCCGGCATCTTCGCCGGGATCAGCGCGTTCGGCCAGATGGACGACAAGAAGGGCGTCCCCGTCCTCGCCGACCTCTGGGGCTCGATCCGGGGCCGCCCGTTGATGCCCTCCGAGCCGTTCGTCTCCACCGGGCTGTTCGTGGTGTTCGAGGGCGGCGAGGGCGCCGGCAAGTCCACCCAACTCGCCGCGCTCGCCGAGCGGCTGCGCGGCCAGGGGCGTGACGTGGTGGTCACCCGGGAACCGGGGGCGACAGCCGTCGGCCAACGGATCCGGTCACTGGTGCTGGACACCTCCGGCGACGAGGCGCCCTCACCACGGGCCGAGGCCCTGCTCTACGCCGCCGACCGCGCGCACCACGTGGCCACCGTCGTCCGGCCCGCGCTGGTCCGGGGTGGTGTGGTGATCAGCGACCGGTACGTCGACTCGTCCCTGGCGTACCAGGGTGCGGGCCGGACCCTGCCCGTCGACGAGGTCTCCTGGCTCTCCTCCTGGGCCACCGGCGGGCTCAAGCCCGACCTGGTGGTGCTGCTGGACGTCGAGCCGCAGACCGGCCTGTCCCGGGTGGTCTCGCGCAGCGCCGGCACCGACCGGCTGGAGGCCGAGTCGGTCGCCTTCCACGAGCGGGTCCGGTACGCCTTCCTCGACCTCGCCGCCGCCGATCCGAAGCGTTACCTGGTGCTCGACGCGTCCCGACCGGCCGACGAGATCACCGGGCAGGTGGTCCGCCGGGTCGAGGAGATGCTCGGCAGCCCGGGCGGCATCGTGCACCCCCGTCCGGCGCAGGGTCCGGACACCTCGGTGCAGCCCGAGTTATCCGACGCGGAGCTGGTGACGATGGAGCACAAGACCTGATGCCGGACGTCTTCGCCGACCTGGTCGGTCAGGACGAGGCGGTGGCCGAGCTGCGTCGGGCCGCCGCCGCCGCGGCTGCCGTGCTGCGCGCGGGCGCGGCCGACCGGGCGCCCGCGCTGATCGCCGTCGGCGACGGGGACTCCGCGCTCGCCGACGAGACCAGGCCCGGCGGGGTGGACCCGGCTGCCGGGATGACGCACGCCTGGATCTTCACCGGCCCTCCCGGCTCGGGCCGCTCGGTGGCCGCCCGGGCGTTCGCCGCCGCGCTCCAGTGCGTGCACGGCACCGGGTGCGGTGAGTGCCCCGGCTGCCGCACCACGATGGGCGGCACCCACGCCGACGTCCGGCTGGTGGTGCCGGAAGGGCTCTCCATCGGGGTCAACGAGATGCGCGCGCTGGTGCTGCGCGCGGCCACCACCCCCTCCGGCGGGCGCTGGCAGGTGGTGGTCATCGAGGACGCCGACCGGCTCACCGAGGCCGCCGGCAACGCGTTGCTCAAGGCGATCGAGGAACCTCCGCCGCGTACGGTCTTCCTGCTCTGCGCCCCGTCCACCCACCCGGACGACGTCTCGGTGACCATCCGGTCGCGCTGTCGCGTCGTACCCCTGCGGCAGCCGCCGGCCACCGCGGTGGCCGAGGTGCTGGTCCGTCGTGACGGCATCGCGCCCGACGTGGCGCAGTGGGCGGCGGCGGCCGCGCAGGGGCACGTGGGTCGGGCCCGCCGCCTGGCCCGCGACCCGGAGGCGCGCAAGCGACGTGAGGCGGTGCTCGCGGTGCCGCGCCGGTTGACCGGCGTCGGTGCGGCGTTCGACGCGGCGTCCGCGCTGATCGAGGCGGCCGAGGCGGAGGCCGAGGCGTCGGTCACCGAGGCCGACGCGGCCGAGCGGGCGGCGCTGGAGACCGCGCTCGGCGCGGGTGGCACCGGCCGGGGCGCGGCCGGCGCGATCCGGGGTGCCGCCGGTCAGCTCAAGGAGTTGGAGAAGCGGCAGAAGTCGCGGGCCACCCGGGCCCAGCGGGACGCGCTGGACCGGGCGCTCGTCGACCTGGCGGGTTTCTACCGGGACGCGCTCACCATGGCGCTGCGCGCGCCCGTCGCCCCGGTGCACACCGACACGGCCGCGCTGGCCGGTGCCGGCGCGCAGAAGTGGGACGCCGAGGGGGCGCTGCGCCGGCTGGAGGCAGTGCTCGCCTGCCGGTCGGCGATCGAGGCGAACGTGAAGCCGCGGATCGCGGTCGAGGCGATGATGCTCGCCCTCTGGAAGGGCTGACCCGCGGCTTCCACCGTTGTCCACAGGCATCGACAGGCCCGATTGCTGTGCGGTACGGTCCCTGTGCCGTGGTGACGGTGACGGCACGCTGAGTGAGGGATCACCCGGGAGGAGTCGGCCGATGCCGCGGGGGGAGATCGACGAAGCCTGGATCGAGGAGGCGGTGCGGCGCTACCGCCGCATCGAGTCGCTGCAGGTCGAGTTCGACCAGGCGGTGTCGACCGTCGAGGTGACCGTCCGGTCGCCGGACGGTCTGGTCGAGGTGGTGGTCACCGCCGGTGGGCGGATCACCGACGTCCGGTTCCTCGGGCCGCTGCACACTCGCAGCCCACGGGATGTGGCCGGCTCCGTGCAGGCCGCGGTCACCGCGGCGGCCGATGCCGCCGAATGGGCCCGGGAGAAGCTGCACAACGAGACGTTCGCCGCCTACCGACCGCTCGCGGGAGCCTGAGATGGACACACTGCGCGCGCTCTCCGCCCGGCTCGACGAGGCGAGCGCCACGCTCACCGCCGTCTCGCACACCGTCACCGCCACCGATCCGGCCCAGGCCGCGTTCGGCGCCGACACCCCCGGTCGGCCCGGCGAGATCGGTCGCGCGTTGCACCGGCAGTGGACCACGGCCACCGACGACCGGGCCCGCGAGGCCCGCGCCGCCGCCGGTCGGCTGGCCACCGCCGCCGCCGCCGTGCGGGAGGCCGCCGACCGCTACGCCGAGGTCGACCGGGCGGCCCGCCGCCGGCTCGCCGGGGAACCGTGATGGACGCACTGGACCGGCTCGCCGAGCCCGGCCTCGACCTGCTGCGCCGCGTCGACGCACTGATCGCCGCGGGCGTCCCGGAGGGCCACCGGGTCTGGCCGCTGCTGCGCCGCATGCAGGTGCTGCCGGGCGAGGCGGTGCGCGGCTTCCTCGACCTCCACCCCGCGCCGCTCGCCGGTGCCGGGCACGCGGTGCGCCGGCTCGTCCGGGGGTACGACGACGTCTCCGCTGCGCTCACCGACCAGGTGCTCTGGTCCGGTCCGGCCGCCACGGCGTACGGACAGCAGCGGGCGGCACTGCTGCACCACCTCGACGAGGGCCCCGACAGCCTGGTCGGGCGGCTCGAATCCACAGCCGGCTACGCCGACGCGCTCGCCGACTGGGTGGAGGGCAGCCGACTCGCCCTCGCCCGCACCCTCGCCGACGTGCTGCGCTCGGCCGAAACGGTGGCCGTCGTCGCCGCGACCGCCACGGGTGTGTCGACGCGGCCCGGGCCGATCGGGCCCGGCGTGGCCGACGCCGCCGAGATCGCCGCCCGGGTGCTGGCGGTGCTCTGCGTCGCGTACGACGGTGCGGAGACGCTGCTGCGGCAGTGGGCGCCGAGCCTCGCGGAGGTGTCGTGGCGGCCGCCGACGGAGGGGCGGCCCCGCTACGACCAGCCCACCCGGGTCGGCTGGTAGCCGGGCCCGCTGCCCCGGCCGTCGCCGCACCGGTCCCGAACAGACCACGGCGTCGCTCGCGGGCATCCCGACCTGAGTCGGCTTCCCGGGCGACGCCGTGGTCTTCCCCTGCACCCCCCGCAGGTATGCCTCCACTCAACGCTGTCGAGGCGGTCTTGTCTGCTGCCGGGGCCCGGATTCAACCGTCCGGGCGAGGGGCAACGGCACGACGGGCCGTCGGGCAATAGGACGAGTCGACGGTCATGAATGCAAGCGGGGCGTCGTCGGCTGAGGTGCTGTCCGACGCGGGGGCGTCGTAGGGTGGGGGGATGGGCATGCTCTGCGCGGTCAGCTTCAACCGGTACGGGCGCCTCTACTACCTCGACCCCGGCGAGTTGCGCCCGCAGGTCGGCGACAAGGTGCTGGTGCCCACCGACGACGGGCCCGAGGTGGCCGAGTGCGTGTGGGCCGCGCAGTGGGTGACCGAGGAGACCGACGGTTTCCCCCGGCTGGTGGGGCTGGCCGCCGAGGACGACCTGCGGCGGGACGAGGCGCTGCGTCGCCGCAAGGCCGAGGCGAAGGTGGCCGCGAAACGGCTGATCCGCTCGCACGGCCTGCCGATGAAGGTGGTGGCCGTCGACCATGTGCTCGGCTCCGCCGAGGGCGGCGGTGAACGCAGCACGGTGTACTTCACCGCCCCGCACCGGGTGGACTTCCGCTCCCTGGTCCGCGACCTGGGCGCCACCCTGCACTGCCGGGTCGAGCTGCGTCAGCTCTCCGCCCGTGACTCGGCGCGGGTGCAGGGCGGCATCGGCTCCTGCGGTCGCGACCTGTGCTGCGCCACCTTCCTGACCGACTTCGAGCCGGTGACCATCCGGATGGCGAAGGACCAGGACCTGCCGCTGAACCCGCTGCGCATCTCCGGGGCGTGCGGCCGGCTGATGTGCTGCCTGAAGTACGAGCATCCGCTGTACCAGCGCTTCCAGGAGACCGCCCCGGCGGTCGGCAGCCGGGTCTCCACGCCCGAGGGGGACGGCCGGGTGGTCGGCCACAGCGTCCCCCGCGACGCGGTGACGGTCCGACTGGACGCCGACGGCTCCCGCTGCTCCTGCTCCCGCGCCTCCGTCTGCGCCCCCCGCCAAGCCCACGACCAGCACTACACCGCCTAACCCCGACCCCCGACCCCCACCCCGCGCCCCCTGCGGCGCCCCCTGCGGCGCCCCCGCGGTGATCAAGAGGTTTGCGTCATGTTCGGCTCGATTTTTGACGCAAACCTCTTGATCAACTTCGCTCTGCGGGTCGGGTCGGGTCGGGTCGGGTCGGGTGGGGTGGGGTCAGGGCAGGACTGTGGGTGGTTCGGCCAGGCGGGGGGTCAGGTTGGTCTTCGGGGTCAGCCAGCTTGCGGTGGGGGACTGGTCCGGGTTCACCTGCCAGTCCCGGGAGACCCGGTCGACGGCGATCGGGAAGAGCGTCAGTGTGCCGTCCGGGTCGATGCGCATCCGCAGGAACACCTTCGAGTCCTCGATGCCCTGGCCGGCGAAGAGTTCGTTGGCGTTCACCCCGAACGAAGCCGCCACCAGCAGGTATGCGGCCACCAACTGACTGGCCACCAGACCGATCACCGGGCCGTAGAGCACCGCCGCGGCCACCGCCGGCAGCGGCCACGGCCAGTCGTAGAACGGCAGGGCCAGCCACGCCCACGTGCCGGCCGCCGCGAGGGCCACCTGAGCCACGCCGTGGCTGACGCCGAGGATCCCGTGCCGTACGTGGCGCTTGCCGCTCGCGCTCGGCGGCTTGGCGAAGAGGATCGCCGCCAGCATCGTCACGAGCACCATCAACACCAGGGGGACGGTGAACAGCCGCTGATCGGTGCTGTCCGCCCAGTTCGCCGTCGCGCCCGCCATGGCCAGCATCAGCAGGGTGTGCAGAATGCCCAGCAGCGTGGTGAAGCCCGGATTGCGGAACGGCAGCCTCGGGAAGATCCCCCAGCCGTAGCGACGCGAGCGGGTCGCGTCCGGATAGCGGGCCACCAGGTCGTACGGCTGGGTCGAGCTGGCCCGGCGAGCCAGGGTGTCCCGCGGCGGCACCTCGATGCGCTCCGGCAGTTTGTGGGTCGGGTAGAGGTACGCGCCGCCTCCGCCGCACGTGATCAGCTGCCGGTCCGGCCCGGAGTAGCGGGCGTAGTGATGCAGGTCGCCGGAGATCAGCAGCCGCACCCGTGCGCCGGTCGGATCGATGATCGTCCGGATGAAGTAGTCGATCGAGTCGTACGCCGTCGGGTTGTCGGCGGCCTTGACCCAGGTCGGCGCCGGCGCTGCGATGATCACCTTGGACTCCGGGCCGAGCCGCCGGGCCACCTCGTCGAAGTAGGCCAACTGCGGGTCGTCCAGGTACGAGCCGGACTGGTCGTCCACACCGAGAAGCCACCAGCCCGCCGGCAGTTCCACGGCGAAGTACGACCGGGACTGGCCGGTGCCCCACCCGGCGAAGTTCCGGTCCCGGGAGCGGACGAACAACCGCAGGAACGCGGTCAGGCCGTCGTACCAGTCGTGGTTGCCCGGCACCGCGAAGAGCGTGGGCTTGTCGGGTGGCGGCACGGGCAGTGCGGCCTGGTAGGGGCCCTTGCAGCGGTCCTCGTACGAGGCGTAGGCCGCCGACGGGTACACCTGGTCGCCGCCCATCACCAGGGTCTGCGCCCGGGGCAGGCGGTGCCCGTCCACCGTCAGCTCCGGCTGCGCCAGCAGGTACGCCACCGAGTAGGTGGCGTTGAAGCCGTCGCCCAGGTCCGCCACGTAGTCCAGCCACAGCCCGCCGTCCGGCCCGACCTGGCGGAAGACGCCGTCGTCGAACGCGTTCTGCAACTCGCGCTTGTCCAGGTACGCCCCGAAGAGCACCGCCAACAACGTACGGATGCCGGTGCTGATCAGCAGGAACGGCGCCAGCCACGGCACCGGCTTGCGGGGCGTGAAGCCCAGCTCAAGCGGGTCGGTGCTGCTCGGCCGGTGGGCGGCGCGTTCGGCCGGAACCGGATCAGGGCGTTCGGTGGCGTCGTTCGGGGGGCCGGGGTGGTCGCGTTCGTCGCTCACCCGCCGCAGCGTAGTCCCGGTCGCGATCATCTGCTGTCCGGTAAGCGTCCAGATGGCGGTTGATGTCCGGTTGGTACGCGCGGACGAGATGGGGGTATCCCGTTCGGTTGGCGGCGTCGGGGTGCCGTACACTTGCTGATCGTTGCCGCCTTAGCTCAGTCGGCTAGAGCGACGCACTCGTAATGCGTAGGTCGACGGTTCGATTCCGTCAGGCGGCTCCACGGAAAGGCCCAGGTCATCGGCGAGATCGCCGATCATGACCTGGGCCTTTCGACTGCCTTCGCCAGGGCGAGCGGCCAACCTACTCGCCAAACCCACAGCGCCTTGTCCAGCCGTGCGTCGACGGGGGTGGCACGTCGCGTAGGTCCGGCCGCTACTGACGCGCCTTGCCGAGATCGGCCGAGCCATGGGCTGCCAGTTGTTCGCGTTCCTCGGGTGTCAGCTGTTCGTATCGCACCCAGAATTCCTGGAACGGCCTGGTCAGTTCAGCGGCATAGGTATCGGTCGCGACGGCGTCACGAAGGCTGATCTCCGCGTTGAGGACGGCTGTGGCCATCTCCCGCAGTAGTTCGTTGGGCCCGTCGGCAAGGCGGGTCAGGGCGTCGCGGAGGGCCCGGCTCCGCCGGGGGTCGCCGGCGGCGATGTCGTCCAGGTCGCTCATGGCTAGCCGGGCAGGCCGACGAGAGGGTGGTCGTAGCGCGGGCCGTTCGGTAGCGACGGTAGTGCGACGGAGTCGAGGTTGCTGAGTTCGCGGACGAGCATGGCCCGGAAGGTGTTGACGACCGCGGAGAGGTTCTGGCACAGATTGGTGGCGGTGCCCCAGAGTCGGAGCATGTTGGCCACCTCCAGGGCGGCCAGCCCGTAACCGGCGAGGGCACCCGCGCCGGTGTAGGAGGTGGCGGTTCCGGCAGCGATGCTGATGCCGGCGATGATGGCGGCATCCAGTAGGGCTTTGACGGTGCCGCCCAGGGCTTCCCCGGTGGCCCACACGGCGTCTGCCATCTCTGTGTATCCGTTGCCGATGGCGTCCAGGGGGCCGCGCAGGTCGGAGACGCTGTTGGCGGTGGTGGTGAAGTAGCGGAACGCGGATTCACCCGCCGTGCCCTGCCACTGGCCGTGGAGGGTGGTGGCCCCGGACTGAAGGTTGTATGCCATGTCGTGTAGCGCGCGGGCCATGTTGCCGACGACGGGTGCCATGACCGCGAGGGCTTCCCAGTCGCCGAAGACACGGTTCTGGATCTCGCCGATCGGGTCGAAGCCGAACACCGTGTCGAAGGCCGTGTTGGCCCACGCCGAAGGGCTCAGGAAGTCCATGAACGCCAGCGCGTTCGCTGGGTTGCCCGGCTCGCCGGGCGGCTTCAGGTGCCAGGTGGTGTCGCGGGCGTCGACGAAGTCCGCTGGGGTGCAGGGATTCTCGGCGATCTCCAGTTCCAGTCGGGTGATACACCGGTCAGGCGCAGCGGGGAGAGCGCGGTCGAGGGATGTGGCAGCGTTCAGGTCGGTGGTGCGGTAGTAGTGGGCAGCGGCGAACAGTTCCGGGGCCGAGGCTTCCAGTTGACCGGCCAGGCGTTTGAGCGCGGCATCGATGACGTTCACGGCGTGTTCGTGGCCCGCCTTGGCGACGTTGTAGACCTCGCCGCCGGTGCCGGCCTCGGCGTACCGGCGGAAGTACCCACGAATCTCACCGACGTCTCCGGCCGCCCGGCTGACCTGCCGCACGAAGTCGGCCAGGGCGGTGGGCTCCACGACGAGCGTCACGGCGACACCTGGGACGCGATGACGGTGCCGGCCAAGCCCGCCAGAGCAAGCACGACTGCGCCGACGAGTAGATGCCGAGCGAGAGGCTGCCGCTTCACGACGTAGGTGGCCGCCCCGAGTACGCCGCCGAGGATGGACACCGACATGGGCACGAACGCAGCAGGTTCGGCGTCGCCGGTCACGATCATCCAGCCCGACACCACTCCGAAGAAGATCGCGACGTTCGCGATCGAGGTACGCAGGTTTCGGAAGGCCGAATGTTGCAGGCGACCGACCGCTTCGCCGTACCCCTCCACCGCCTTCGCGCGTTCCGCCTCGGACACCGGCCGCCGCTTCAACCGACCGCCACTGCGCACCCTGCGACTCATGTCGGCGAAGATACCAATGACGGTCACGATATCGATGCCCTCCGTAGTCTCAGCTGATCGACAATGACGGCGAGAGAGGACCGGGGCGGGCGGCCGGCTCAGGCCGCCACGTGACGCGACCTGGGGCCTTCCGTCGGTCTGGCGGGGCTACCTCCGGCGGGCCAGGTGTTGCAGGGTCGCGCGAATGATCGTCTTCTCCTCCTCGGCGACGCCGGGGTCCATCAGGATGCGCGCGACCGCCCTCAGATCGGGGTCCGTGTTCGGGTCCGGGTCGGGTGAGGGTGGCGCGCCGTCCCAGCCCAGAATCTGTGCGGCGACCGCACGCGGGATGTCGAGACCGTCGCAGAACTGTTGGACCTGGGTGCGCTGCGGATTGGCTATCTCGGCGCGGCGCCACCGGTAGATCGTGGAGCGACCTATGCCGGTGCGTTGCTCGACGTCCTCGATGGACATGGCGCGCTCTCGGACGGCCTCGTCGAGAGCGCGTTTGATGAATCGCGCGAACGCGATGACTCGGGGGTCTTGGCTGGCACTGAGTGGCACCGGCTGATCGTAAGTGCCGTTCGTGGTACTCCGTTGCCAGACTCGCACTCAGTGCCAGATATGGCTTCGCTTTATCCCGCCCAGAGGGCCTATCGACCGTCGACCCGGGTGGAATGACCCCAGGCTGCGAGACTTGCCGGGATCGTCACCATGAGCGGAAAGTAACTACCGTTGCCATCCTTGGCACTGGGCGCCGAGCGCGATACCGTCAGTGCCATGAATGGCAACGGTAGTGCCAGGTATGGTCTTCCTCCCCTGCTCCTTGCGCACGCCCGCCCGCCGGGCGAGGCCCGCCATCCGCTGCACGGTCGTTCCGGGGCTTCCCTGCGCTCGCGTGTAGCCACACCAACCGGCGCCGCCGCGATCCAGGACGAGCAAGGTGCCGTCTCGGTGGCGGTGGAGGGCTGATGACGAAGCTGCGTCCCGTGCTGTCGGGTGCCGTTCTCGTCGCTCTCGTGGCGATCGGCCTGTCCATCCCTGACCGGGCGCCTGTCGCCGCCCAGGCCGCCGCCGCCTGCCCCACACCGGGGCGACCCACGATGAAGATCCTGACCGTCGGGGACTCCATCACCGCGGGCGCCACGATGACCGGGTCGGTGAGCGAAAGCTACCGCGCCGAGCTGGGGCGCCTGCTCGACCAGAGCTGCGTGCCCCACGAGTTCGTCGTCGCGGCCGTCGGCGGGGTGACCTGCAACTACTGGTCATCGCGGATGGCGGGGCTGGTGACCACCCACCAACCCGACCTGATCCTCTTGAACTGCGGGACCAACAACAACCTGTCGACCGCCACGGCCGCGCAGATCAGCGCCTTCGAGGGCACCTACCGGGCACTCTTCGACACGGCGTTGGATCTGGACCCGGACGTGATCATGTATCCGTCCTGGGTGCCGTACAGCTCCGGGCACGGCACCAATGGCTGCACGACACCGCCGGGCCCGAGCCCGAGCTGGCTTCCCGGCAGCGAGGCCAAGGTCAACGACGCGATCTATCGCAGCATGCTGGTCATCGACGAGTACGGCGATCGCGTACCGACCTGGATCGACTATCAGTCCATCCCGGAGGGTTACCTCGATCAGTGCGGGGTGCACCCGACACCCGGCGGTTACGACGTGATGGGTCGGTTGGCGTACAACACCATCGCGCCCAAGCTGGGTGTTCCGCCGGCACCGCTGCCGTGCGGACTGGTCGGCCGCCGACCGGGTTATTCGGTCGGGCACTGGGTCCCCTGCGCGACGATGAACCTCAATCCGTGAGGTGCGTCCCGGCGTCGGAGTGATCCGACGCGTCAACAGGTGACTTCCTCCTGCCGGCTCCGCCCGTCCCGGGCGGGGCCGGCCCTGTCTTCCACGGACCAGCCGCAACCAACCCGCACAGGAAAGCGTCTGCCTGTACGGCGGGCACCCATCAGCCCGATCGGTGCGAGATCATGTCCATCTGCCGATCTTTCCTCCGGCCGAACGCCGACAGGTCAGCGCGGCAGCCCACAACCGCATGCGGATCGGAACGACGCCTACCGGGGGGAGGCTTTGTGTGGCTCGAGCAGGGCATCGCCCACGCCGTCCTCGCCCATGTGGCGGTCTCGCCACGGTGCCGGGTGTCCGGACCGCCGCGACCGTGCCGTCTTGTCAACGACCGCCTTGACCAACTGCTGCCCCGTTCGGATGTGCCGCAGGCGACATCAGAGGTGACCCGGCCCAGATCCCCTCGTAACGCCGCCCAGCACAGATCGGAGCCCCTCGTGGATACTCGCATTCAGTCAAAGGCCGCGAATATCGTCATCGCCGTTGCCGGACTCTGCTGGCTGGCCACCGTGCTGGTCGCCGCGATCGACTGGGACGGCGCGGTGTCCGGTCGGGCCTTCGCCGTCGGTGCGATCGCCGCCGCCGCCTCGGTGGCCGCCCTGATCGTCAACAGCCGACAGTTGGCCGGCGGCATCAGGGTGGTGGTGGTATCGGTGGCGCGGGCACCGCAGCAGGCGTACTGGCGTGGCTACCACGATCGCGGCACCGACGTCAGCTCCGGTGGGGACGACGACGCTCCCGACCTGATGGGCATCAGTTCCTGATCTGACCGACGGAGGAAGTGCCCGGGTCAGGTCTCGCGCCGCCCGAGGATGATCCCTCCGAGTCTGCTCTCGGGCGAGGTGAGAGTCGTCTGCGACTCGACCCGGAAACCGCTCGCCCGCAGCCGGCCTGCCAGCTGGGCGGGCTGGCGACGATGCACGTCGACCTTCATCGGGTGGCCGCCGTAGCCCTCCGTCTTGACCGTCGTCTCGTCGCCCACGTGGAAGCCGAGCAGCAGTGGACCACCGGGACGCACCACCCGCCGGAAGTGCGCGAAGACCGCGCCGAGCTGGTCGTCCGGGATGTGGATCAGTGAGTACCAGGCGATCAGGCCGGTGATCGAACCGTCGGGCAGGTCGAGGTCGGTCATCGAGCCGACCTCGAACCTCAGGCCGGGATGATTCCGGCGGGCCACCGCGATCATCCCGGGTGAGAGGTCGATCCCGAAGGCGTCGACGCCGAGTGTGCGCAGGTGGGCGGTGATGCGCCCGGTTCCGCAGCCCACGTCGGCGACCGACCCGCCTCCGGCCGCGCCGACGAGTTCGGCGAACAACGCCAGAGCCGCCCGTTCGTGTGGTGACTGCGCCAGGAGGTCGTGCACCAGACGGGCGTAGTCGACCGCGACCCTGTCGTACGAGGTGCGGGTGTCTGCCAACCAGTCGTCACCGTCCACGGCGGCAACGCTAGATCACGGCACCTTCTGCGTTCTACGGTGACCTCACGAGAGTCACCGAGAACGGGGAGTTGTCGTGTCGTACGGGTACATCGCATCGATGAAGGCGAAGCCGGGTCGCCGTGATGACGTCGTGGCCATCCTGATGAGTGGCGCGGACGGCCTTCGGGAAGCGGGCTGTGACCTCTACCTGGTGAGTGTCTCGGCGACCGACGACGCCACCATCTGGGTCAGCGAGGTGTGGCAGAGCAAGGAGCACCACGCCGCCTCCCTGCGGCTTCCCGAGACGAGGGCGGCCATCGGCCGCGCCATGCCGATGCTCACCGGTGAGTTCACGGGTCAGGAGACCACAGTGGTGGGCGGCCTGGGCGTGGACGGGGGTGTGCGCCCGTGACTCAGGCGTAGATGGTCTGCGCGTAGTCGGGGCCGTAGTGGCGTTCCAGGTCTTCGAGGCTCTCCGACGGCGCCTCCACCTCCTTGATCAGGCGTGCGCGGGACGGCAGCAGGTCGGGCTGCCAGGTGTCCGGCTTCCACAACGCGGACCGCAGGAACGCCTTCGCGCAGTGGTAGAAGATCTGCTCGATCTCCACCACCACGGCGAGCACCGGCCGGTGCCCCTTGACCACCATGTCGTCGAACCACGGCGCGTCGCTGACCAGGCGGGCCCGCCCGTTGATCCGCAGCGTGTCGGTCCGCCCGGGGATGACGAAGAGCAGCCCGACGTGCGGGTTGTCGACGATGTTGTGGTAACCGTCGGCCCGCTTGTTGCCCGGCCGCTCGGGTAGCGCGATCGTCGTGTCGTCCAGCACCAGGGCGAAGCCCGCCGGGTCGCCCTTGGGGGAGACGTCGCAGCTGCCGTCCGCGCCGGCCGTGGCCACCAGGCAGAACGGCGAGGCGGCGAGCCATTCGCGGTCCCGTTCGTGCAGGCGGGTGCGTTCCTTGTCGGCGGCCCGTGCGTTCGGCGTACCGAGCAGGGCGCGCAGCTCCTCGTGGGAAGTGATCTCCACCGTCACGTTGCTCCTCCCTCAGGCGTTGACCCGTTGGCGGGTAGCACCGTTCGTCAGCCTAGGCCGCCCTGACCAGCACGAGGTTTGTGCCCGGTTGTCGGGGGTAGGGCCTGACCTGAGCGCCCCCCGCAATGAGACCGTTCCGCAGGACGCCGACCAGTGGAGGCCGGGAGATGGAGAGCCGACTCAAGGTGCTGGGCCATCCAGTCCACCCGATGCTGGTCATGTTCCCGGTCGCGCTGCTGGTCACGGCTGTGCTGTTCGACGTGGTCGACACCGTCGGTGGTCCCGACTTCCTGGGCGAGGTCGCGTACTGGAACATCACGGTGGGTCTGATCGGCGGCCTGCTCGCCGCGGCTGCCGGCTCGTTCGACCTGTTGGCGATCCCGACCGGCACCCGCGCCAAGCGGGTGGGTCTGCTGCACGCCGCCGCCAACGTCGCGGTGATCCTGCTCTTCGCGGCCGTGTGGGCGGTCCGCCTCAACGCGGACTCCCGTGCTGCCGGCGGCGCGCTGATCGCCATCGAGGTGGTCGCTGTGGCGATCCTCGGCATCAGCGCCTGGCTGGGCGGCGAGTTGGTCGACCGGCTCGGGGTGGGCGTCGACCACGACGCCAACCTGGACGCGCCCAGTTCACTACGGCCGCCCGCGGCGGCTCAGCGGATCGGAGACGTGTGATGAGCGAGCAGCAGACCGGCGGCTTCGGCCGGGGTTGGCGGGGCGGCCGACAGCAGGGCTGGGACCCGATGGGCGAGTTGCAGTCGCTGCG
Organism: Micromonospora sp. WMMD1155; assembly: GCF_029581275.1. NCBI lineage: Bacteria > Bacillati > Actinomycetota > Actinomycetes > Micromonosporales > Micromonosporaceae > Micromonospora > Micromonospora sp. WMMD1155. The sequence goes on along the minus strand of NZ_CP120742.1, from coordinate 2,223,334 downwards.
CGCCGAGCTGAGCCGCCTGGTCGGCGGCCGGGCCGGCGCGTCCGACGTCGAACTGACCGAGACCTCGGACGGTTGGGAGGTCGTCGTCCGGCTGCCCGGCGTCGCCCCGGAGGAGGTGGCGGTCGAGTTGGACGACCGCGAGTTGTGCGTGCGCGCCCGCTCCGAGGCGGAGGTCAACGCCGACCAGGGCATTCCCGGCGGTTTCGAGACCCGCGGCTTCGAGTACCGCGTCGACCTGCCGGCCCGGGTCGACCCGGACGCCATCGACGCGGTGATGGACCACGGCCTGCTCCGGGTCCGGTTGCCCCGGGCGTCCCGGCCCGTGCCGCGCACCATCACCGTCGGTCGCACCGGGCCGCGCTCCGGTGGACCCTCCACGGGTACGCCGATGCCGGCCGATCCCGCTGCGGACCGGGAGTTGCACCGCCCGGACACCGTCGGCGAGATCGACCGGCAGTAGCGGTCTGCGTGGTCACCCCGTCCGTGCTCGGCCCGACCCCCGAGCGCCTTCCCGACGTGCGGCGGATCGCCGTGTTGCGCGCCAACGCGCTCGGTGACTTCGTTTTCGTCCTGCCGGCGCTGGACGCGCTGCGGGCCGCGTACCCCTCGGCGGAGATCGTGTTGCTCGGCGCGCCGTGGCACGCGAAGCTCTGGCGCGACCGGCCGGGCCCGGTGGACCGGGTGCTGGTGGTGCCGCCGGCCCCCGGCATCCGGACGCCCGACCCGGGTGAGCCGGAGTCGTCGATCGACGACTTCGTGGCCGCGGTCTCCGCCGAGGGTTTCGACCTGGCGGTGCAGATCCACGGCGGCGGCGCCAACTCGAACCCGCTGATGAGTCGGCTGGGTGCCCGGGTGACGGTCGGCCTGCGGGCCGACGACGCGCCGCCGCTGGACCGGTGGCTCCGCTACGTCTACTACCAGCACGAGGTGATCCGCTACCTGGAGGTGGTGGCGCTGGTCGGGGCACCGGCCACCACCATCACCCCGACGCTGACGGTGACCGACGCCGACCGGGCCGAAGCGGCCCAGGTGCTCGGGCCGGCGGACCGACCCCGGGTGGCGCTGCACCCGGGGGCCAGCGACACCCGCCGTCGGTGGCCCGCCGAGCGCTTCGCCGAGGTGGCCCGCGAGCTGCATGGTGACGGCTACGAGGTGCTGGTCACCGGTACGCCCGCCGAGCAGGACGTGGTGGACCGGGTCGTCGCGGCGGCCGGGGTTCCGGTCCGGCCGCAGGTGGGGACGCTCAGCCTCGGCGGGTTGCTGGGCTGCTACGCCGACTGCGCGTTGGTCGTCTCCAACGACACTGGCCCGCTGCACGTGGCCGCCGCGGTGGGCACGTCCACGGTGGGCATCTTCTGGGTCGGTAACCTGATCAACACGGCGAACCCGCTGCGGGGCCGGCATCGGCCGATCTGTTCCTGGACGGTGCACTGCCCGGTCTGCGGGGTGGACTGCACACCGGGCATCTACCCGCACCGCCCCGGCGACGGCGAGTGCCCACACCGGGACTCGTTCGTGGCGGACGTGCCGGTGGTCGAGGTGCTCGAAGCGGCCCGGGAGCTGCTCAACCCGTAGGCGCGCCCTCCTCGGCGAGGACCACCTCCCACGCCTCGACGTCCCGGTCGGTGACAGTGGTCGGAGACTCCAGGTGGTACGCGCCGCTGGGCAGGATGCCCGCCCCGCCGTACCGGGCCAGCACCGCGAGCTGTGCGGCCACGTCCTCACCCTGGTGTTTCTCCTGCACCCGACGCCAGAAGTCGAACCCGCCGACGTCGACGAGCTTGGCCCGGTCGTAGAGCACGCACCCGCCGATCCAGGAGACCTTGTACGCCCGCCACGCGCCCGGCGGCAGCGCCAACTGCTCGGTGACGTGCAGGAGGTTGGCCGCCGAGTGGATCCGGGCGCGACCCCACTCCGGGGTGTCCGGGCGGATCCGCTCCGCAGTCGGCGGGCCGATCCACTCCTCGTAGTGCCCGTGCGACTCCGGCCGCACGTCGTCGAGGTACGAGAGCCCGTGCACGCCGTTGCCGACGAACCCGCAGCCCAGCTCACCGATCGCGGTGACCAGCCGGTGCACCGCCCCCGGCTCCAGCCAGATGTCGTCGTCGAGGTTGAGGACGTACCGGGCCGCCGAGGCGGCGAGCAGGTACGCCCGATGCTCGGCCAACCCCCGGCGGGGCAGCCGACGGGTCAGCAGCACCGGGTGCCCTCCCTGGCGCAGCGCCCGAACCATGGTGGCCGCGGCGGGGTGGGCGTACGCGGGCTCCCCGTCGGACTGGTCGCTGACCACCACCCCGAAGCCGGGCACCCCGTCCTGGGCGGCGAGCCCGGCCAGGGTGACCGCCAACTCGGCGGGCCGGTTCCGGGTCGGAATCAGCACGTCGAGCAGCCGGTCGGCGCGGAACTCCGCCGGGGCGCCGAGGTCGAGGGGGCGGTTCACGACGCCTGGGTGCGGGTGCTCAGCGACTCGTCGGGCACCCGGTCCGTGGCGCGGGGGGCCGCGTCCTGACTGTGCGACCGGATCCGCTCGATGATCGCGGAGGTGGACCGGTCCGGCACGTACCCGAGGGTGCGGACCTGGCCGCCCAGCCGGCGCACCAGCGGGGCTTCCGGGACCAGCTCCGGTGGGTAGTCGCCGCCCTTGACGTAGACGTCCGGCCGGACCGCCTCGATCAGCGCGGCGGGCGAATCCTCCTCGAAGACCACGACGTGGTCCACACAGGCCAGCGCGGCGAGCAGGGCACCCCGGTCCTCGACCGGGTTGACCGGGCGGTCCGGGCCCTTCAACCGTCGTACGCTGCCGTCCGAGTTGACCGCCACGATGAGCAGGTCGCCCAACGCTCGGGCCTGCTCCAGGTAGCGCACGTGCCCGCGATGCAACACGTCGAAGCAACCGTTGGTGAACACCACCGACCGCCCCGCCTCGCGGTACTCGGCGACGATCGCGTCCAACTCGTCGGTGCCGACCAACGCGGAGCGGTCCGTCGCGCCGGTCGGTCGGTCGAGCGCGGTGAGCAGGTCCTCCCGGCGGCACACGCAGGTGCCGGTGTCGGAGACGGTGATGGTGGCCGCCAACTGGGCGAGCTGGGCGGCGGTGGGCAGCGGCGCGTCGGCGGCCAGGGCCAACGTCATCGCCGCCAGGTACGCGTCCCCGGCGCCCACGGCGTGACTGGCCGGAACCGGGGTGCTGTGGCTGCGGCGTGGTGCCCCCTCGGCACCGCCGACCACCGCCCCCTCGGTGTCCAGGGTCACCGCGACCACGTCCGCGCCGGTGTGGGCGCGCAACTCGGCCAGCCGCGACTCGGCCAGGACGGCCCGGTCCACGCCCTCCCCGGCCTGGGTGTTCACCGTGACGCCGGTGCCGGTGACGCTGAGGCCGTCGCCGGTGAGGGCCACCCGACCCTCACCCCGGACGGGCTCACCGACCGGACCGGGGCGGTCGGCGACGTCGTCGGCGCGTACCGCGCCCGGTGCCGCGCCGGCGGTCATCTCGGAGGGCCCGTCGGCCGGGTCGACGTCCGGGTGCTCCAGGTGCAGTTCGGTCCCGCCGGCTGGTCGGGTCGTACCGGCGGCTCGGGCCAGCAGTCGGGTCGCCTCGGCGAAGCTGGGAGTGACGACCGTCGGCGCGAGCCCTCGCCAGTCGGCCAGGTCGTGGGCGTCCAGCGCGACGGTGGCGTACCGCTCGCGTTGCTCGACCAGCCATGCGCGGACCGGCGCGGGCAGCGCGCCCAGGCCGTAGTCGCAGACGACCAGGGTCGGCGCCTCCCCACCGGCGGCGGCGCGCAGCTCCTCGGTCGCGCAGCTCAGCGCGGTGAGCAGCCGACTCACGCCCTCCGGGTCGAGGGCGTCGTCCGGGTCGCCGGAGTCCTCCCGGAGCAGGATCTGGTTGCCGGCCAGCATTCGCCGCTTGACCGGGGTGGGCCGTCCCGGTTGGTTGACGGTGCGGTCCCAGACGCCGGCGCGGTCCAGACAGTCGTGCAGTTCGTCGCCGGCCACGTCGGCGCCGACCGGTGCCACCAGCACCGCGCGCCCGCCGAGCGCGGCGACGTTCACCGCGGTGTTCGCGGCGCCACCGGCTGCGGAGATGCGTCTGCGCAGGGTCAGGACGGGAGCGGGTGCCTCCCGGCAGAGCCGATCGGAGTCGGCGAACCGCCATTCGTCCAACATGGCGTCACCGACGATCAGGACTGGGCGTCCGAGCCAGCTCTCCACGACGGTGGCGAGCCGGCGCTGTTCCGCTGCTGCTCCTGCCATGCCTCCCCGGGTCCCCACCGCCTTCCTGGCCAAACCTGGGCCCCGGCGGTCCCGCCGCTGGTCGTACGCCCTTCGGTGGTTCGTCACCGGTCGGAGCTGTTTCGGGCGTTCCGGGCGGGGAAGGGGATTGGGGTACCCCCGGAAAGGAGATGTACCGACATGGCAGCGACATTGCACGGCAAGCGGATCGCGTTCCTGGCCACCGACGGCGTCGAGGAGGTCGAGTACGTCCAGCCGCGCGAGGCGGTCGAGAACGCCGGCGCGACGGTCGAGCTGGTCTCGTTGAAGCCCGGCACGATCCAGTCCTTCAACCATCTGGACCAGTCCAAGACGTACGACGTGGACGTGACTGCGGACAAGGCGGACGCCGCCGGCTACGACGCGCTGGTGTTGCCCGGTGGGGTGGCCAACCCGGACTTCCTGCGGGGCGACCCGGACGCGGTGCGGTTCGTGAAGGCGTTCTTCGACGCGGGCAAGCCCGTCGGGGTGATCTGTCACGGCCCGTGGACGCTCATCGAGGCGGACGTGGTGCGTGGCCGGCGGATCACCTCCTGGCCGACGCTGCGTACCGACCTGACGAACGCGGGCGCGACCTGGGTGGACGAGGAGTGTGTGACCGACGGCAACCTGACCAGCAGCCGCAACCCCGATGACCTCCCCGCCTTCTGCCAGAAGATCACCCAAACCTTCGCCGCCTGACCGCCCCCACCCACCCACCCACCCAACCCACCCCCGCTCTCGTTCCCGTTGATCAAGAGGTTTGCGTCATTTTCGCGGTGTTCCCTGACGCAAACCTCTTGATCAACAGAGATGGCGGGGGTTTTCGGGGGGTTGGGCGCATGTTCCTCGGCTCGCCGGATAGAAGGGCACATGACCACCGAAGCCTCCGACGCGCCGGTGCTGAACCGTCAGCAGATCCGACTGCTCATGGTCGGTCTGATGACCGGGATGCTGTTGGCCGCGCTCGACCAGACCATCGTCGGCACAGCCCTGCCGACAATCGTCGGCGAGTTGGGCGGGATCAACCACTACTCGTGGGTGGTCACCGCGTACCTGCTCGCCTCGACCGCGTCGACGCCGTTGTACGGCAAGATGGCCGACCTGTACGGGCGCAGACCGGTCTTCCTCTTCTCGATCGGCACGTTCCTGGTCGGGTCGTTGCTGGCCGGGCTGTCCCAGAACATGACCCAGCTGATCATCACCCGGGGCATCCAGGGCCTCGGTGCGGGTGGTCTGCTGACGCTCGCGTTCACCATCATCTCGGACGTGGTGTCCCCCCGGGAGCGGGGTCGTTACCAGGGTCTGTTCGGTGCGGTCTTCGGGATCTCGTCGGTGGCCGGGCCGCTGGTCGGTGGGTACTTCGCGGAGACCGACTGGCGGTGGATCTTCTATATCAACGTGCCGCTGGCGGTCCTGGCCATCGTGGTCTGCTACCACGTGATGCGGTTGATCCCGTTCGAACGCCGGGACCACTCGATCGACTGGCTCGGTGCCGGCCTGCTGGTCGCCGGGGTGAGTGCGTTGCTGCTCGCGTTGAGCTGGGGCGGCAACGAGTACGCCTGGGGCTCCGGCGTGATCATCAGTCTGTTCGTCGTCGGCGCGGTGCTGGGGGTGCTCTTCGTCCTCCAGGAGGCCCGGGTCGCCGAACCGATCCTGCCGCTGCGGCTGTTCCGCAGCGCCACCTTCGCGCTGGCCAACTCGGCGCTGCTCATCATCGGTCTGGTGATGTTCGGCTCGATCATCTTCATCCCGCTCTACCTGCAGATCGTCAAGGGCGCCTCGCCGACCCGCAGCGGTCTGCTGATGCTGCCGATGATGGCCGGCATCATCATCACCTCGATCCTGACCGGCCGCGCGATGACCCGGATCGGCAGGTACAAGTGGTTCCCGGTGGCCGGTTCGGTGACCCTCCTCGTCGGCATGTTCCTGTTCACCAGCCTGGAGGTGACCACCTCGCTCTGGGTGGCCTTCGGGTTCATGGTGGTGATCGGCGTCGGGCTGGGCCTGTGCATGCAGTCGTTGATCCTCGCGGTGCAGAACGCGGTGTCCGTACGCGACCTGGGCGCCGGCACCTCCTCGGCGACCTTCTTCCGGTCGCTGGGCGGCTCGTTCGGGGTGGCGATCCTCGGCACGGTGCTCTCGTCCCGGCTGACCGGCGGACTCGCGGACCGGCTGCCCGGTGCGATCGCGCAACTCCCGCCGGAGGAGCAGGCCGCGGTGGCGGCGAGTGGCGGCTCCAACATCTCGATCAACGATCCGGCGACCATCCTGGCCCTGCCGGCGCCGGTGCGCGCGGCCATCCAGGGAGCCTTCGTCGACGCGTTGGACATGGTCTTCCTGACCGCCGGCGTGATCGCGATCCTGGCGGTGGTGGTCACGCTGACGCTGCCCAACACCCAGCTGCGCGGTGCCGGCCCGCAGGGCGCAACCGGTGGCGCGGACCCGCTCGGCGGTAAGGCGCCCTCCCCGGGCGGTAAGCCGCTGACCCGCGAATCCAAGGACGAGGCCGCCGCCGACATGGAGGCCAAGTCCCAGACGATGATCTGAGTGTCAGGCGGGGCGTCGGTAGGCGCCGTACCACCAGGTCGCGGCCAACTCCCGGGCCGCCGCCGCGTCGGTCTCGGGGTCGGCCGAGGTGGTGCTGACGTGGTCCGCGAGGAAGCGGTCACCGCCGACCACGATCAGCCGGCTGGCCGCCGTCACGTCCAGGTCGGCGGGGGTACGTCCGGCCTGCTGCTCGATGCGGAGTGCCTGCGCGGTGCGCGTCACGAACCGTTCCAGCCCCGCCGCCCAGTACTCCCGGACCACCTCGTCGTACGCGGCGACCTCGCTGACCGCTGCCAGCACCGGGGCGTATGTCCGGTAAATCCGAATCACGTCGGCGAAGACCTCGGTCAGCGCCGCGAACGGGTCGCCCGGCCCGGCCGGACTCCACTCGCCGGTGCGGCCGAACGAGGTCTCCCGCATGGTGCCGGCGAGGCGCATGAGCAGTTCGCTCTTGTCCCGGAAGTGGGTGTAGAAGGTCGACCGCGCCACTCCGGCCTCGGCGGCGATCCGCTGCACCCCGAGGTCGGTGAACCGGGTCCCTTCCCGCAGCAGGCGCTCGGTGGCCGCCAGTACCCGCGCCTCGACGGCGGCCCGACCGTCGGGGTTGCGCGGGCGGCGGCGGGTGATCGAGGGCATAGCCGGAATCCTAGGTGGCCGGGGGTGGGGGCGGCGACGTACGCTCTTTGCCGGACACAGTGTCCGACATAGTGACCACGGGGCGCCTGACCTCGGCCTCCGACCCACCACGAGGAGCAACACACGTGAAGTACCGGCTGTTGGGCAACACCGGGGTGTACGTCTCGGAGATCTCGCTCGGCGCGATGACCTTCGGTGGCAGCGGGCATCCGCTCTGGGGAACCCTCGGTGCTCTGGACCTGCCCGAGGCGCAGCGGATGGTCGACACGGCGCTGGACGCGGGCGTGAACTTCGTCGACACCGCGGACGGCTACAGCGACGGCGAGAGCGAGGAGCTGCTCGGCCGGGCGCTCGGCAAGCGGCGTCGCGACGTCGTGCTGGCGACCAAGGTGCACTCGCGGACCGGGCCCGGCCCGAACGACGTCGGCACCTCCCGGCTGCACATCATGCAGAACCTGGAGGACAGCCTGCGCCGGCTGGGCACCGACCACATCGACCTGTACCAGATCCACAACTTCGACCAGGTCACCCCGATGGAGGAGATGCTGCGCGCGCTCGACGACGCGGTCCGACAGGGCAAGGTCCGCTACATCGGCTGCGCCAACTTCGCCGCCTGGCAGATCTCCAAGGCGCTGGGCATCTCCGCTCGGGAGAAGCTGGCCGGCTTCGTCTCCGTGCAGGAGTACTACTCCCTGCTCGGGCGGGACGTGGAGCGCGACGTGGTGCCGATGGCGCTCGACGCGAATGTCGGGCTGACCGTGTGGAGCCCTCTCGCCGGTGGTTTCCTCTCCGGCAAGGTCGGCCGGGACGGCACCGTCGCCGACAGCGGCGCGCGCAGCGCCCAGCCCGGTTACACCAGCTTCACGCCGTTCGACCCGGAGCACGCCTTCGGGGTGGTCGACGTGCTCAAGGGCGTCGCCGAGCGGCACGACGTCAGCCCCGCCCGGGTCGCCGTCGCCTGGCTGCTGTCCCGGCCGGCCGTGACCAGCGTGGTCGTCGGCGCGCGCAAGCTGGACCAGTTGGTGGACAACATCGCCGCCTCGGACCTCACCCTGACCGAGCAGGATCTCACCGAACTGGACGAGGCCACCAAGCTGCCGGTCGCGTACCCGAACTGGATCCAGGAGGGGTTCTTCGCCGGGATGCGCCACCCGCAGTAGGGCGACCCGGGGGCCGACCTACTTCAGGATCAGCCGGTTCGTCTGCTCGAAGACGTCCAGGTCGGCCAGGGTCTCCAGGACCGACGTGGAGAGTGGGGTCGGGAAGCGGTCGCGGGCGAAGAAGCCCGCGTCGGTGGTCTCGTCGGTGACCCGGGCCAGCTGCCCGTCCCACTCCTCCACCTTGAACGCCGTGGTGAACACCTGGTACGTGTGCCCGTACATGTTGGTGCTGGTCCGGTCCGGGCCGGTGTAGAGGGCGAACGCGCACACCCGCAACGCGCGCAGCCCGGTCTCCTCGCGGACCTCGCGGACCGCGCAGTCGGCGATCGACTCGCCGAGTTCCATCGCGCCGGCCGGCATGGCCCACTGACCGTTGTCCGAGCGCTGAATCAGCAGGATGCGTCCGGCGTCGTCGCTGACCACGGCACGAGCGCCGACGAACATCAGCGTCCGGTCCCCGGCGATTGCGCGCAACTGCCCTACGTACGAGTCGGCCCAGGAGATGCTCACCTGCGCCAACTTACGGGGGTTCCCAACGTGTGACCCGCGACACTAGCTTGTTACCCATGCGTAGCACGATGATGGACGCCCCACTCCAGGTCTCCCGGATCCTCGAGCACGGCGCGGGAGTGCACGGCACGGCCGAGGTGGTGACCTGGACCGGCGCCGAACCCCGCCGGATGACGTACGCCGAGGTGGGTCGCTCCGCCGCCCGGCTGGCGCACGCGCTACGCGACGAGTGCGGGGTGACCGGTGACGAGCGCGTCGCCACCTTCATGTGGAACAACAACGAGCACCTGGTCGCCTACTTCGCGGTGCCGAGCATGGGTGCGGTGCTGCACACGCTCAACATCAGGCTCTTTCCCGACCAGGTCGCCTACATCGCCAACCACGCCGAGGACCGGGTGGTGCTCGTCGACACCACGCTCATCCCGCTGCTGGCCCGGGTGATCGGCGAGTTGACCACGGTGCGGCACGTCGTGGTGGTGGGCGGTGGTGACCCGGCACCGCTGGTGGCGGCAGCCGGCGAGCGCATCACGGTTCATCACTGGGATGCGCTGCTCGCGGACCGGCCCGAGGCGTACGACTGGCCGGAGGTGGACGAGCGTGACGCCGCGGCACTCTGCTACACCTCGGGCACCACCGGAAACCCGAAGGGCGTCGCCTACTCGCACCGGTCGATCTACCTGCACTCGTTGCAGGTGTGCATGCCGGAGGGCTTCGGTCTCGGGCCGACCGACCGGGAGTTGGCCATCGTGCCGATGTTCCACGCCATGTCCTGGGGGCTGCCGTACGCCGCCTTCCTCTCCGGCGCGTCGCTGATCATGCCGGACCGGTTCCTCCAGGCCGCGCCGATCGCCGAGATGATCGCCGCCGAGCGGCCCACGCTGGCCGGTGCGGTGCCGACCATCTGGACGGATCTGCTGGCGTACCTGGACAGCCACGACGTGGACACCTCCTCGCTCACCGAGGTGATCGTCGGTGGCTCGGCCTGCCCGCCGGCGCTGATGCACGCGTTCGACGAGCGGCACGGCATCGACGTCATCCACGCCTGGGGGATGACCGAGATGTCCCCGCTGGGGTCGGTCTCGCGTCCACCCGCCGGGGTGACGGGGGAGCAGGCGTGGCGCTACCGCTACACGCAGGGGCGGGTGCCGGCGGGCGTGCAGGCGCGGATCGTCGGCCCGTCGGGCGAGCCGTTGCCCGCCGACGGCGCGGCCGTGGGCGAGCTGGAGGTCCGGGGGCCGTGGGTGACCGACAGGTACGTCGGCGACGACGCCCCGGACGAGGAGAAGTTCCGCGACGGCTGGCTGCGGACCGGGGACGTGGGCACCCTCTCGCCGGACGGCTACATCGCGCTGACCGACCGCGCCAAGGACGTGATCAAGTCCGGGGGTGAGTGGATCTCGTCGGTGGAGCTGGAGAACGCCCTGATGGCCCACCCGGCGGTGCTGGAGGCGTGCGTGGTGGGAGTGCCGGACGAGCGGTGGGACGAGCGACCGCTGGCCACCGTCGTGGTTCGCGAGGGTGCCTCGGTGACCGCGGAGGAGCTGCGGGACTTCCTGGCCGACTCGGTGGCGCGTTGGCAGCTGCCCGAGCGCTGGGCGTTCATCGACGCGGTGCCCAAGACCAGCGTGGGCAAGTTCGACAAGAAGGTGGTCCGATCGCGGTACGCCGAGGGTGAGCTGAGTGTCCGGGAGCTGACAGCCCCGTAACGTTTTCCCCGGCACTGTCGCCTGTTGGGGCAGGGGTAACTCCTGAAGATCCTTCCCCGGGAGGGCGGCCCCGGCGTTCGCACCGCGCCGGGGCCGCCCGTTCCACGCGGGACGACCCGCACCGTCATTGTTGCGAAACTTCTTCGCCTCTGTCCTGATGACGGGGAAATCGGGTGGTCCGCGACCCGATCAGGCGTCGCTGGTTCGCACCAGGACCTTGCCCACCGTCGAGTCCTCCACCGCCTGGTGCGCCGCTGACGTATCGGCCAGCGGGTAGTAGTGCAGGGGGAGTCCGGCCACCGCGCCGACCCGCAGCGCGCCCTGGCCGGCCGCCGCCGCCACGTCCTTGACACCCTGCGCCTTGGCCGCCTTCGGCTCCGTGTAGACCAGCACGAACTGCCAGCGCGCGTTCGGCACCATCAGTGGGCGGACCGGGATCGTCAGGTCGGCGCCCCCGTTGTCGGCGTACACGCAGACCGCCCCGCCGTGTCGCAGCACCTGCACGTCCACCGCCGCGTTCTGGGCCGGGGCGACCTCCACGATCGTGTGCACCCCGTCGGGGGCGATCCGGTGGACCTCCTCGACCACGTCCTGCTTCCGGTAGTCGATCACGTGAGAGGCGCCGGCGGCCGCCGCGAGCTGTGCCTTCTCCGCACTGCTCACCGTCGCGATCACCGTGGCATCGGCCCACCGGGCGAGCTGGATCGCGGCGTTGCCGACCGCGCCCGCCCCGCCCTGCACCAGCACGGTGTGGTCCGCCAACGCACCGGCGCGCAGCGTGTCCGGCATGAATTCGCCGGCGGTCAGACAGCGGTGCGCGGTGAGGAACGGGATGCCCAGGGCGGCCCCCAGCTCGAACGGGGCGTCACCGAGGCGTACCACCTGCCGGACCGGCACCAGCGTGTACTCCGCCGACGTCCCCCACGGCCGCTGCCAGGCCGCCTCCCAGATCCAGACGCGCTCACCGATCAGGTCCGGGTCGACTCCCTCGCCGACGGCCTCCACCACCCCCGCGCCGTCCTGCCCGGGAATCTGCCATCCGTCCGGTGCCGAGCTGCGGCGGGACTTCCAGTCCGTCGGATTGACCCCGGAGACCGCGACCCGCACCAGAACCTCGCCCGCGTCCGGCTCCGGCACCGGCCGGTCGACCAGTTTGAGCACCGAAGGGTCACCGGCGCGCTCGTACACGATGGCCTTCATTCGTGGTCTCTACCCCGCCCGGCCCCTGTCAACCCCGGTCGTCCAGCAGCTCCGGGGTCAGCTCACCGATCGCGCCCAGTGTCACGGTGGCCAGCCGGGCGGCGTCCGGGTCGAGAGGGTACGAGCCGTGTGGCACCGCCACCACCCGCATGCCCGCCGCGGCGGCGGACCGCACCCCGTTCGACGAGTCCTCCACCGCCACGCAGCGAGCCGGGTCGACGCCGAGGCGTCCCGCGACGCTCAGGTACACGTCCGGCGCGGGCTTGCCCCGCTCGGTCTGCTCGGTGGAGAGCGTCGCGCCGAACGCGTCGGTCAGGCCGGTGGCGGCCAGCGCCGCCTCGATCAGCCGGGTCGGTGACGAGCTGGCCAGCCCCAGCGGCCAGCGGGCGGCCATCCGGCGGACGACCTGGTCGGCGCCGTCGATGAGGGGTACGTGGTCCCGGTAGCGCCGGGTCATCTCCTCGACGACCTCGACGGCGACCTGCTCGGCCGTGCGGTCCACGCCCAACTCGCCGCTGAGGTAGTCGGCCCACTCGCCGGTGCTCATCCCCATCAGGCGACGTTGGGTGTCCGACTGCCACGTCCCGCCGTGCGTCGCCACGTACGCCCGGCGGACCTCCTCCCACACCGGCTCGGAATCCACGATCACGCCGTCCAGGTCGAATACCACAGCATCCGTCACGGCACCATCCTGCCCGACCGGTGCCTGCCGGGTCAGCCGGGCAGCGCGGGCAGCCCGACTGGACTCTCCGCCGGGACCAGGGTGTGGCAGGAACGGGCGATGGGGTCCAACAGCTCCCGAAGCCGGTCCGTCTCGCCCGGGGTGAGCGCCTGCCACGGGTGGGCGGCGGCCCGGTCGGTGGCCTCCTCGACGGCCTCGAACTCGGCCCGGCTGTGCTCGGTGACCGTGCCGTCCCCGGCCAGCCAGCCCCGCTGCGTCAGGCGTTCGCGGGCGGCCTTCCACTGCTCCTCGGACCATCCCCGGCCCAACAGGTACTGCGGCTGCGAGCCGTCCGCCGCCACCCGCCAGGTCAGCGTCTCGACCGGGTCCAGCCCGGCGGCCACCAACGCCGCCACGTGCCCGTCGCCACGGTGCTCGCGCAGCGTCGTGGCGGCCTGCCAGAGCCGGGCCAGCGGGTATTCCCCGACCGGCAGCGCGGCGTTGGCCGCGCCGAGCACCCGCCCGGCGGTCTGCACCGCCGACGCGGCCCGCTCCAGCAGGTCGGCGGCCTCCGCCAGGTGCGACTCCGGCAGCTCGTAGGTCAGCTCCGCGAGCGCCTGCACCGCGCCGGTCAGGCGGGCGCGCAGCGCCTCCTGCGGGGTGGCCAGCCGCCACACCGCAGGCAGCGCCCGGGTGACCATCGGCGGCGCGAAGTTGAAGAAGGCGGCGATCACCGGGGCCGCCTCGGTCGCGCCCAGCGGCGCGGCCCGGCCGGCGAAGTAGCCCCGCCAGTAGCCCCGCAGACCGACCGCCTCGTACGCGGCGCGGGCCCGTGGGTGGAGGTAGGTGACCGCGTGCACCGGCTCGAAGTACGCCCACATCACGCGGGCCGTCCGTCCAGCCTCGTCCAACGCCGTCACACGCACCTCCGCGTCCCGGTTACGGATGCTCACCCCGGGCGTGCACCGCCCGGGGTGACGCCGAACCTACTGCCGGTGGGTGACGGGCCGGAAGCCCCATGTGAACAACTCCATCGCGACCAGCGGACAACCGGGGCGATTCGGTCAGGTCACTGAGCGGCGAGGACGTCCACCACGAAGCGCAGCGGACCGGTCGGGCGTCCACCGGCGTTCGCCTCGTCGTTGCCGTACGCCAACTCGCCCGGGATGTCGAGCTGCACCCGGCTGCCCACCGTCACGCCGACCAGGCCCTGGTCCCAGCCGGGGATGACCTGACCGACGCCGATCGGGAAGGTGGCCGGTTGCCCATTGTTCCAGGACGAGTCGAACTCCTTGCCGTCCTTGTAGAACACCCCCACGTAGTTGGTGGTGATGTTCTGGCCCTTCTGCACGGCCGGACCGGTGCCCTTGATCAGCGGGGTGACAGTGAGCTTCTTGAGGTCACCGGTGCCCGGAGTGACAGTCGGCTTGGTGCCCAGCGCCGGGTCGGCGCCCTCGGGGAGCTGCGGGGCGGGGGGAGCGCCGGGCGCGTCGGGGGCCGGAGCGGAGGCGGACGGCGTCGCATCGGCCTGGTTCTCGGGCTTGTCGTCGCCCCCGCCGATCGTCACGAAGACGGTGATCAGCACCCCGACCACGGCGACCGCGGCGAGGCCGCTGGCCCACGCGTTGCGCTTTCGCCTCGCGTCGGCTGCCTTCTTCGCCGCCAACTGGGCGGCCAATCGGCGCCCCGACTTGGTCGCCGGGCTCTGGTCCGGGCCCGTCTGCTGCGTCCGCTCGCTCACGTCGTCGACTCCCTGCTGCGAAGTGTGGCCGGCACCCGGTGCCGGGGGGAAAGCCGACGCACACGGTACCCGCACCGCGGCCCACTGTGCCCGCCGCGCACGCCTCGGATCGCCCACCCCGGCGGTTCCGGGACGTCGGCGGGCGTTATTCCGGGACGACCATGAAGTCGGTCACGAACGAGGTGACCCGGCCGTCGGCGGTACGACCGATCCAGGTGCCGTAGCAGCCGTCGCCCCAACCGCTCGTCACGATGACGAGGTTGGCCCCGCTGGCCTCGTCCAACACGGCGGTGATGAGCCCTGGCACCGGGGACGAGGGCAGCTCGGTCGGGATGAAGACCTCCTCGACCCGCTCCTCGTCCCAGCCCTCCAGGACCGCGAGCGCGGTGGGGTCGGCGAGGGTGCCGACGCCGGCGTCCACCCCGTACCCGAAGTAGTCGTCCGCACCGAGCGTGGCGACGTCCTGGTCGCCCGCGACCGCCGGTTCCCAACGAATCGTCGGCTCGGTCGAGACGACCAGCTCGAACGCGGCCACCCGCCGGTCCACCTCGGTGTCCTCGCGGAGCACCGCCGCCACCCAGGCGCGGGCGGGATACCGCCCCGGCGGCACGGTCACCGTGAACGGCTCGGCCTCCGGGCAGACCAGCGGGTCGCACCCGACCACCCGACCGGTCGGCAGCACGACGTCGTCCACCGGGTGGGCCTCGATCAGGTACGCGCCGTGCTGGTCGGTGAAGCGGGCGCCGGGCGTCAGCAACCGGTCCAGATCAGGGGTGTACGGCATGAGGGCTCCTCCGGTCGCCAGCGGCCGGCGGAGCGTACCCGGTGCGGCGGACACCGCCGTCGCTGCCGTACGGTCAGGCGCTCTTGCGGGGTGCGGTCTTGCGCGCGGCCGTCTTCTTCGCCGGCTCCGCCTTCTTCGCGGCGGTCTTCTTGGCGGCGGTCTTCTTCGCCGGTTCGGCCGCCTTCTTCTCGGCGGACTTCTTCGCCGGGGTCTTCTTCGCGGGGGCCTTCGCGGCCTTCTTCTCGGCCGCCTTCTGCGCGGACCGGGCCGACGAGATGGGTGTCGGCTCGCCGCCGCCGCCGCGGGCGGGTTGCTCGCCGCGAGCCGCCTTGGCCCGCTCCACCGACGCCTTCAACGCGGCCATCAGGTCCACCGCGGCGGCCGGGGCCTCCTCGACCTCCTCCGGCTGGACGACCTCCCGACCCTCCACCTTGGCGTCGATGACCTCCTGCAACGCGGCCCGGTAGTCGTCGGTGAAGACGTCCGGCTCGAACTCGCCGGTCATCGAGTCGATCAGGGAGCTGGCCATCGCCAGCTCCGGCGGGCGCACCTTGAGGTCCTCGTCGAGGAAACCGAAGTCCGGGGTACGGATCTCGTCCGGCCAGAGCATCGTGTTGAGCAGCAGCACACCCTCGCGGACCCGCAGCGTGGCGAGCTGCTCCCGCTGACGGAGCGCCACCTTCACGATGGCCACCCGCTCCGAGTCGATGAGCGCGTCGCGCAGCAGCACGTACGGCTTGGTCGCCGCGCCCTCCGGTTCGAGGAAGTACGCCTTGTTGTAGAGGATCGGGTCGACCTGCTCGGCCGGTACGAACTCCAGCACGTCGATCGCCCGGGAACTGGTCAGCGGCAGGTCGGCGAAGTCCTCGTCGGTGAGGATCACCATCTCGCCGCCACCGATGTCGTAGCCCTTGGCGATGTCGTCGTAGGTGACCTC
This sequence comes from Micromonospora sp. WMMD1155, assembly GCF_029581275.1. Lineage (NCBI taxonomy): Bacteria > Bacillati > Actinomycetota > Actinomycetes > Micromonosporales > Micromonosporaceae > Micromonospora > Micromonospora sp. WMMD1155. The sequence goes on along the minus strand of NZ_CP120742.1, from coordinate 2,207,198 downwards.
CTCGCCGCAGACCGAGCAGGTGCGCTTGTAGCGGATCCGCCCGCCGTCCTCGCGGTGCACCTGGTGGAACCGGATGTCCTTCTCCTCGGTCGCGGAGTAGAGCTTCACCCCGATCGAGACGAGCCCGAACGACACGGCTCCCTTCCAGATGGCACGCATCCTGCGCTCCCTTCCCCGGTATCGACCATGCTCGCATCCGAAAGAACCGGACGCGAGGTGTTCGGCCTGCTACTACAGTCGGGTCGTGCCCGGCGCGCCGCTCAAGCCGATGCTCGCGATGACCGGGCCGCTCCCGGCGGGTGACGGCTGGGCGTACGAGTTCAAGTGGGACGGGGTCCGCGCGCTCGCCGACATCTCAGGTGGTGGCCAGCACCTGTATGCCCGTTCCGGCGTGGAGATCACCGCCGCGTACCCGGAGTTGGCCTCCCTGCCCGAGCAGGTCGGCGACGCGCTGCTCGACGGCGAGGTGGTGCTGCTCGGCGAGGGTGGGCAGCCGTCGTTCACCGCGCTGGCCGAGCGGATGCACGTGCGGGACCGCAACAAGGCGGCCCGGTTGGCGGCGGTCATGCCGGTGACGTACATGATCTTCGACCTGCTGCGGCTCGACGGCGACGACCTGACCGGCTGGCCGTACGAGCGCCGCCGGGAGGCCCTGGACGGGCTGGGTCTGGGGAGCGCCCGCTGGGCGGTGCCGCCGATGTTCGCCGACGGGCCGGCCACCTACGAGGCGGCGGGCGAGCACGGCCTGGAGGGCGTGATGGCCAAGCGGGTCGGTGCCGTCTACCGCCCAGGGGTGCGCTCACCGGACTGGGTGAAGGTCAAGCTGGAGGTGACCGGTGACTTCGTCGTCGGCGGCTGGCGACCGGGCGCGCGCCGGATCGGCGGGCTGCTGGTCGGTGTGCCCGGCCCGGACGGCAGGTTGATCTACCGGGGTCGGGTCGGCGGCGGAATCGGCGCGGCGATCGAGCGGCAACTCCTCGCCGAGTTGGAGCCGCTGCGGTCCGGCGCGTCGCCGTTCGCGCCCGGCGTGCCGCGCGAGGATGCCCGGGGAGCCATCTGGGTAGAACCCCGGGTGGTGGTGGAGGTGAAGTACGGCCAACGCACCCCCGACGGCCGACTGCGCTTCCCCCGGGTGCTGCGGCTGCGCCCGGACAAGCCTCCGGAGGAGGTCGACGATGCCGGCTGAGCGGCTACGGGTGGATGTCGAGGGCCGCCCGCTGGAGCTGTCCAACCTGGACAAGGTGCTCTACCCGGCGGCGGGATTCACCAAGGGCGAGGTGATCGACTACTACACCCGGATCTCCCCGGTGCTGCTGCCGCACCTGCGGGATCGGCCGGTGACCCGGATCCGCTACCCCAACGGGGTGGACGACAAGTCGTTCTTCGAGAAGAACACCCCGGCCGCGACCCCGGACTGGGTGCGGGTGGAGAACCTGCCCGCGCCCGGCTCGACGAAGGGCCGGGAGACGATCGACTACGTGGTCGCCGACGACCTGCCCACGCTGGTGTGGCTGGCCAACCTGGCGGCGTTGGAGCTGCACACGCCGCAGTGGAAGGTGGGCGAGCACCCGGACATGATGGTCGTCGACCTGGACCCGGGGCCCCCGGCGGGGCTCGCCGAGTGCTGTCCGGTGGCGGTGCTGATGCGGGACCGGCTCGCCGACGACGGCATCGAGTCGTACCCGAAGACCTCCGGCAAGAAGGGCATGCAGCTCTGCTGCCCGATCGCGGGCACCCAGTCGTCCGACGACGTCTCCGCCTACGCCCGGCGGATCGCCCAGGAGTTGGAGCAGGCCCACCCGAAGCTGATCGTGTCGAAGATGGCGAAGAACCTCCGCCCGGGGAAGGTCTTCATCGACTGGAGCCAGAACAACGCGGCGAAGACCACCGTGGCGCCGTACTCCCTGCGGGCCCAGTCGGTGCCGTCGGTGTCGACGCCGCTGACCTGGGACGAGGTCGAGACCGGCGCCCGCGGTCGGAAACCGGCCGTCCGGCAGTTCACCGCCGCCGAGGTCCTGGCCCGGGTCGAGGAGTACGACGACCTGCTCGCTCCGCTGCTCGACGGCGGCCCGGAACTACCCTCGGCCTGACAACCTTCGGTGACCCCGCGGCGTGTAAGGCGCGTGACCGACCAACAGAAACCACTGTCCGCGGCGGACCGGTCCTACGTCGCGTTCGTCGAGGTGGCGTGGCAGCGGCACATCCGGCTGGCCATGCTGCTCAGCGGCGACCGGTGGCGGGCCGAGGAGTTGCTCCAGGACAGCCTGGTCAAGGTCTACGAGAGGTGGCGGCGACTGTCCCGGCTCGGCGACCCGCACGCCTACCTGCGCCGGGCCCTGGTCAACAACCACACGTCCGCCTGGCGACGGCGGCGACGCGAGAGCCTCTTCGCGGACGTCCCCGACCGGGCCACCCCGGCGGACGACGTCGGCCCGGACGCGGTCGTCCTGCGCCGGGCGCTGATGTCGCTGCCGGCGAAGCAGCGGGCGGTGGTGGTGCTCCGGCACTACGAGGACCTGAGCGAGCGCGAGGTCGCCCAGGTGCTGGGTTGCTCGCTGGGCACGGTCAAGAGCCAGAACGCCCGGGCGCTGGGCGCACTGCGCCACCTCCTTGAGGAATCCTTCGACTCGGTAAGCAGGTGAACGTCATGAACAGCATCGACGACCGTCTCGCCCATCGGCTGCACGACATGGTCGACGGCGAAAGCGGCTCCGAACCCCCGGTGGGCACGTTGATCGAGCGCGGTCGACGGGCCCGCCGACGCCGGACCACAGAGCTTGTCGGCGGCACCTGCGTGCTGCTGGCGCTGGGCGTCGGCACCGCCGTGACCCTGCCGACGATCGCACCGTCGGGTCGGCCCGGAGTCAGCACCGAGGCCGCGCGACCGGGGCCCGTCTCACCGGCGATGCGGCTCGTCTCGGCCGCCGCCGCCAGCGAGAACATCAGCTACCGGATGCGGCTGACCAGCTCGGGTCCGGGCGGGCTGACCTACGAGGGCGCCTTCGACCCGAGGACCTCGACCGGCTACGTCCGTGCGCCCCAGGACGACTCGGTGATGACCGAGCTGCTGATCAACGGCACCCGGTACGAGGGTGGCGAGCGCCCGCTGAGCCCGCTGCCGGCCGACAAGGGGCCGGGCGAGACGTACGGCCGTTACGGGCAGTACCCGGGGACGTACAACCGGCTCTTCCTCTACGGCGACGGGAATGCGGTGCTGGGTGCCGCCGAACCCGACCCGGCTGCCCTGTTCGCGGCGTTGAAGCGCGTGAACGCGACGGTCACCGAGAACCCGGACGGCACCCTGCACTTCACGTACGCCAGCACGGACAGGGACGGGTCGAGCAGCACGACCGGCGACGTCACGCTGAACCGCGACGGCCGGATCGCGAAGGTGGCGCTCACCGTCACCTGGCAGTCGACGGCGAAGGGTCGGCTCGACACCGGAACCGCCGACTCGACGCTCGAACTGTTCGACTACGGCGTCGACGTGACGGTCCAGCGCCCGACCGACGTCGTGATGATCAAGAAGTAGACCCGCGAGGCCCGGTGTCCACCCGGATGGACACCGGGCCGATGCGGCTCGTCCGGCCGGTGCGGGCGGCGAGCCCCCACCGGCCGTTCCCGATCAGCGGTGTCCGAAGACCTTCCGGCTGGAGCCGAGCCGCAGGAGCACCGTCTCGCCGGTGGCGTCCTGCACCGCGTCGTTGTCGGTGATCGCGTACACCTCACCGTTGCCGGCCACGGTCAGACCCTCCAGCTTCTCCTGGGTCCACCCGTTGCTGGCGCGCAGCGCGGGCAGCAGGTCGACGGCGAGCGTCTTCGGCAGCACCGTCAGCGGGCCGGTCGCCGCCGCACCCGGCAGCGGCACCGTGTAGATCCGCTTGACCGTGGCGGCCGGGCCGTTCAGCTTGTCCCGTTCGATGACGGCGAGCCGGTCGCCGACCACGGTGATCTCGGAGAGGCCCATCCAGTCGCCGGGGACGGTGGTGGTGCCCAACCGGTAGCCGAACCAACTCCAGGTGCCCGTGGTGACGTCGTACCGGCCGAGCCGGACGACGCCCGCCGGATCGGTGCTCAACTCCCGCTGCACGGCCACCCAGACGATCTCCCGGCCCTGTCGGTCGGTGGTCGCGGTGACGCCTTCCAGTCCCTGCTTACCGAGACCGGCGGCGACCTCGGCGGGTAGCGCGATCGTCTGCCGGGTCACCCCGGCCGCGTCGAGCCGGACCAGCTTGTTCTCCGCACCCTTGGCACCCTCGACGGCCAGCCAGAAGCCGCCCTGCGGGCGGGCGAAGACGCCCTCCGCGTCGTACCCGACGGGTGCTCCGGCCGCGTCCTTCACCGGCAACGCGCCGGTGATCACGGCGGGCGTCCGCTTCGCGTCGATGGTGAGGATGCGGGTCTGGCTGTACGCCGCGTCGGTGACGCTGTAGAGCTGATCCCGCTTGCCCGGTACCGCGCTCAACGCGCCGAGCGCGCCCCAACCGATCGGTGCGCCGGCCGGGTCGGTGCCGGACACGATGCTCGGGAATGCCGGGTTGCCCTTGCCGAGCTGGAAGAGGGACACCGACGCCCGGACGTTCACCGACGCGTCGTCCTCCTCGCTGGAGACCGCGAGCAGACCACGCGCCGGGATCGGCAGCAGCCCCTCCGGCCCGTTGGTGGTGGGCAGGACCTGCTGGAACACCGGCCTGGCGGGGTTGGTCAGGTCGTACACGGCGACGAAGTTGCTGCGCTCCGAGCCGACGAACGCGTACCGCACCCCGTCGTACTCGGCGACCGCCACGCCCTCCGGCTCGGTGCCCTTCTTGCCGGCCCGGTCCTCGTTGTGCAGCCCGTACGTGACGGCGAGCCGCTCGAAGGTGTTCCCGGCGTCCCAGGCGACTCGGCCGCTGCGGCTGTCGAAGACGGACCAGCCGCGGGTGCCGCCGTGCCAGTCACCCTCGTTGGCCGTGGCGAGGTAACGGTCGTCGATCCAGGCCACCGCGTCCGGCTCGCGCGGCACGTCGGTGATGCTGCCGGTCAGGTCGATGACACCGTCCTTGCTGGTGTCGATCCCACTGACCGTGGCGGTGCCAGCGCTGAACACCTTGGTGATCCGGCCGGTGGGCAGGTCGATCAGGGCGACGCCGTTGTTCTCCTGCAGCGTCACGGCCAGCTGGTTGCGGCTGTTGATCGAGACGTACTCCGGCTCCGGGTCGCTGGGCGCGGCGAGGCCCGCCTGGACCAGCGCGGGCAGCGCGCTGCCGTCGGCGCCGGTCAGCGCGACCGGGCGGAGCCGCCAACCGGCCGGGGACTTCCCGCTCAGGTCGACGATCTGCACGAAACCGGCGGGTGCCTGGGGCAGGTCACCCTCCTCGCCGCCGGGCGGGATGGCCTCCTCGTCGCGCTCGTTCTCGATGGCGATCGCGGCGTACCGCTTGTCGGTGCTGATCGCGATCGAGTCGGGCTGGCCGCCCAGGTCGAAGCTGGCCACCCGCTTGCGGCCGGCCAACTCGATCACGTCGAGGCGACCGGACGGCTCGGTGAAGCTGCTGCTGGTGTTGACCACCACCAGCACGTACTTCCCGACCACGGCGACCGAGGTCGGCTCGTCCTCGGCGTCGCCGAGCTGGGCCAGGGAGAGCGTGCCGAGGCCGCGCGGCCGGTCGGCCCGGGAGATGTCCAGGAAACCGATCCGCTTCGCCAGCGCGTCGGTGTGGATCAGCGTGCGGCCGTCCTCGCTGACCGCCGAGATCTCGGCGACCGTCGCGGTCGCCGGGTCCTCACCGGCCGGGCGGTTCTGGAACACCGGGTACGTGGCGACCCGGTCGAAGGCGAGTGGCGCGCCCGGGTGGTGGTGTCCGCCGGCCGACGCGGGGGTGGCCCCGGTCAGGCTGGCGGCGGCGACACCGGCGGCGGTGAGCGCGGTGAATGCTCGTCTGAGTGTCAAGGACTTCCTCCGTTAGGTCGTACCCGCACGGAGGCTGACACCTGTCGGGGAGCGTGAGCTTGCCGCGACGTGAACAGCGGGCGAAGCAGCCGGCCAGGAGACACCTGTCGCTAGAGTTCGGCCATGCGTCAGAGTGAGCTTGTCGATGCGCTGCGTGAGATTCCGGCGTTGACTGTGGTGTCCGACGGTCCCGCCCTGGTCGTCACGGTGCCCGCGATCGGTCAGTGCCTGCGACTGCACGCCGAGGCGGTGACCTGGCTGAAGCACGGTGTGCTGCCGACTGGAGAGCCGTTCCTGCAACTCCAGGGACGGATGCACGACCATGAGGTACGTCTGGTGCTGCTGAACAACGACGTGGGGTGGGTGCCTCCTGACGTCAACTCCCTGCTGGACACCGCGATCGAGGTGACCGTCACCGACGCGCCGGAGATGGTCGGATACACCGACCTGGAACGGGAAGCCGTTCGGGCGCTGGCTCAAGCCGACCGGCCGGACGTGAACGTGTTCGCCCTCACCGCGACGCTGCTGGTGCTCCGGTGCGCCATCGTCGGTGCCATGCGGCTCGGCCTACGCCCACTGCGTGTTGTCCAGCTCTGGCACGAACTCTGGTGCCACGTGAGCGGGTTCCTGACCGCTCCGTTCTGGCCCGATCCGTACTGGGACAAGCTCCTGCTGGAGGCCGGAGTGCCGCTGACCCCGTACGAGCAGGCCCGAGTCGGGGATCGACCGGCCGTCGAGGCGCTGACCGTGGCCGACCTGCGGGCGATGGAACCGGTGTTGACTGTCGACCGGGCGGACGCCCACTTCCTCGCCGCCTGGCGACAGTGGATGAAGCTGACCCCGAGCCAGGTGTGCGAGGTGCTGACGGCGGACCTGCCCGAGGCCAGGATCGAGATGTCGCTCTACATCGAGGGCGGGGGCGCGGTCTCGATGCGCATCGTGCCGTCCGGCGTCTTCCAGGCCCTGATCGAGTTGCGGCTGTCCTTCACCACGCGGTCCGCGTCACTCGACGAGATCCGCATCGCCGACGAGTTGAAGGGCAGCGGACTCTTCCCGCGACTCCGCTCCAACATCGAGAACTTCACCCGATCACTGGGGTTGCTGTCCCTGAAGGTCTACGCCACCGGCGACGGCAGTGTGGCGTTCGCCCGCGCCGGCTACGACTGGGACCGATCCTGAGTCAGCGCCGTCAGCGCCGGTCGGTCAGCGTGCGCCTCAGTTGGGCGGTGGCGTCCGCGCCGATGGCCTGCTGGGTTGCCGTGAGCAGTTGCCCACACAGCACCCGGGCGTTCTCGATCTCGGAGCGGGCGTGCGCCACCTCCCGGAGCAGGGTCTCCCGCTCGTCGTCGGCGACCGCTCGGATATCCGGTGCCTCCCGCCGCCGCGCGTTGCGCACCTCGTTCGCCACCACCAACACGAAGTCCGTCCGGTTGCGGTCGAGCGTGGTTGCCGTGAACGCGGCGGGACTGTCGGCGACCACCCGGGTGACGGCCTCGGCGGGCAGGAAGAACAACGTCGTCGTGGAGAACTGGCTGAGTGCAGCCTGTTGCTGCCAGCGGGTCAGCAACCCTGACTTGCCGTCGAGGAAGGGTGCCATCGCGAACGCGAAATCCACGTCCACGGTGGCGAGCAGTGCCCGGGAGCCGTCGATACTCCGTCGAAGCTGGTTGATCAGCGTGGACTGCCGGTGCAGGAGGGCGGCGAACTCCGATTGGTCGTCGGCGCGGGGCTCGCCGCCGGAGATCAGCGTGTCGGCCAGGGTCAGGAGGCGCTCGCCGTTCAGGCACAGCTCCTGAAGGGTCAGGACCACGCCCAGCAGATCGGCGCCGACCTTCGCGTCCTGGGACACCGCACGCCGGTCCAGCACTCTGGTGACGTACGAGCTGATGATCTGAACCACCGTGGACAGCAGTTCACCCACTGCGCGGCTCCCTCGAAAGCGGTGTGGCCGCGAGTGTAGTCGCCGGCTGCCCGCCCTGGCCGGATCGCCACCAGGCGCCGCCGACCAGGGCCACGGTGATGACGGTGACCGCGATGTCGCCGGCCACTGCCGCCGCCGGGCTCCCCGGGGAGTACGGCGGCACGAGGTACGCGAACGCGGCTGCGCTGACCACGCTCGCCGAGGCGGCCGTGAGCACGTGCCGCTGCCCCCAGCGCACGCCCGCCGACCAGTAGGCGATGGTGGCCCCCACGATGGCGGCGAGCCCCAGCGCGATGGCCACTCCCGCCCAGCCGGGGGTCAGGTCGGTGCCGAGATGAACGAGGACGATCAGCAGGCCCACCCACAGCGGATGCGGCACCCGACGAATGCGGCGAGGCTCCCTTTGCTCTGCTGCTCTCCATGCACCACCGGCCATCCGGCCCGGGTGTCGCCAGCGCGGCAGGAGGGCCGCCGTGACGAGTGCGAGGGCCACCATCGCGGCGAAGGTCAGTTGGAGAGGGCTGGCCAGGAAGTTCTTCCGACCCTCGGGGGACGCGAAGACGAGCAGGCTGCCGAGCAGGTAGAGCACCCCGACCACGGCCAGGCCGGGGCGCCCGAGCCACGGCCGAAGCCGGCGGTCCGCCCCGAGGAACGACTCGATCAGCACGATCGGCGCGCAGATGGTCAGCACGATGTGGTTGCCCACGTAGTCGAAGGCCTGCCGGAGGCTGAATCCGAGCCCCGGCACCAGCGTCGCCTCGGCGGCGGCAGCGGTGTCGGCGTACTGGGTGTCGTCGAGGAAGTCGGGGTTGAACAGCGACTGGTCGACCAGCCCGGCCTGGAGCACCCCGAACGCGGCGGCGAGCAGCACGATCGTCGGCCAGCCCGCGCCGAGGTGCCGGGCGGTCTCCCGGATCAGGATCGCCGCGCCACCGTACATCGGACCCAGGAAGATCAGCACCGGCAGGAAGTCGTCGATGGCGAAGCCACCCCACGAGCACTCGGCCGCCCAGGGCGCGAGCAGCAGCAACGCGATCACCGGCGGGAGCCTGCGCCGCAGCGGAACAGCGGTGGCGCGGCGGGTGGCGACGGGTTCGGCAGGCACGGGGGACTCGGTGGGGGCGGGGTCAGGCTCGGCCGGCATGGGAGCTCCTCGGCAGCGCTTCGGGGGTGTCACCCGTACCGTTCCCGGGCCGACCGGCCAACCGATACGGCCATCGGCCGACGATGACCGCGACCAAAGTCGTTGAGTACTGTGGTGCCGACCTCGACCGGGGAGCGTGGAGATGCAGCCAACCGTCACGGCCGACCTGTCGGTCCCGCCCGCCGACGCCCAGCGCCCGATGCTGAGCTACCGCGACGAGGCGACCGGTGAGCGCATCGACCTGACCGCCCAGCAGGTCGGTCAGTGGGCGGCGCGCAGCGCGAGCCTGCTCCGGGACGGCTGCGGGCTCGGCCCCGGCAGCCGCGTAGCGGTGCTGCTGCCGCCGCACTGGCGTACCGCAGCGGTGTTGTTGGGCGCCTGGGCCTCGGGCCTGGCGGTGTCGTTCCGACCGCGCGCCACGGCGGGCCTGGCGGTGTTGGAGGCGGGCGGTGACCGGCCGTTCGACGCGGTCCTCGTGACGCCGGAGCGGCAGGACGACTGGCTGGAGGACGTGCCGGACGCGACGCACCGCTACCTCGTCGGCACCGGCCCAGGTCCGCTGGCCGACGTGCCGCTGGGCTGGCTGGACTGGTCCGCCGAGGTGCTCCGTCACCCGGACACCACGCCCGACCACACCGCCATCCACCCGTCGGACCCGGCCACCGCGGACGGCACCACCTACGGCCAGTGGGGTGCGCTCGCCCAGGAGTTCGCGCAGATGCTGGACCTGCGCGCCGGGGACCGACTGCTTGTCGACGCCGCCGAGACCGAGCAGCCGCTGAAGTGGTTGCTCGCGCCGCTCTCGGTCGGCGCGTCCGTGGTGATCAGCGCCAACCTCGACCCGGCGCGGCGGGACGCGGTCGTCGCCGCCGAACGGGTGACCCGCATCCTCTGACCTCCGAGGGCGCGCCCACGCCTTGATCGACTCCAGATCGCCGAAGCCGCGCTATTCGGCCGCTCGGAGACCGCCACTTCGCCGAGGCGCGGTGTGCGGCGCCGCTCGACAGCTCAGTTGATCAACTAACTGTTCACCCGTACAGCGCCCGCCCCTCATCAGGCTTGGCCGGCACGTTCGCACAGAGGCGGCAGGGTCATCCAACGGCCGCGCCACCGGCGTGCCACCGCATCTGTGGACCGTGGCGCTGGCCTGTCCTCGACCGCTCGCGTCCTCGCAGTTCCGTGGTGGGTTTCTTTGCACGTCGGTGGCGATCACTGATCTGTCCACCAAGGAGAGACCCCGCCATGACGCACGAGAGACGTGCGCGTAGGAGGCGAACACGCGGACTCCTGTCCGCGGTCGCGCTCCTCCTCGTCGCCGGACCGGCGACCACACTCAGCCCCACCCTCGCCGGGGCGCAGGCGACCCCGACCAGCGGCAACACGCCGCTGATCAACCTGAGCAGCGGGCAGAACGTCGAGGGTACCGTCCCCGTCGTCGTCGAGCCGGTCACCGAGAACGACTCGGTCACCACGCTCGCCGTCGACGGCGACAAGATCGACGCCGACAAGACCGCCGGCACCGCCCACTTCGCCTTCGAGATGGGTGGCAACGGCACCGAGGCCCGCTACCGCAACTACATCACCGTCAACGGTCGCACCGCCGAGGCGGACCGGGTCTACCTCCCGGACATCCCCGGTGGGCAGGTCGGCACCCTCGACTTCCCGGGCGACTGGCTGCGCGTCGGCGCGAACACCGTCACCGTCCACACCGGAGCGGCCTGGGTGGACACGACCACCAAGACCGCCGTCGGCTACGAGGAACTGCCGAACGGTGAGGGTGGCCGCTGCCCCAACTACGACGACTACGCGTTGAGCAGCATCAGCCTCAGCCTGCTCGGTGTGGTCGCCGACGGCGAGCAGAACCTGTTCAGCTACAACTTCGGGGACGGCACCTGCGGCAGCTCCGCGAAGCTGCTCAACCAGGACCTGACCTTCGTCATCTCCGGTGAGCCGGGCAGCACCTCCGGCCTGCGCACCGACCTGGACACCACCAAGCTCAGCAACGGTACGCACACCGTCAGCGCCACCACGCTGTCCGGTGCGAAGACGTCCGTCACCGTCGACGTCAACAACTCCCCGGCCGGCGCGGCCGCTGTCACTCCCGCCGACGGTGCCCGCGTACGCGGAACCCGCCCGGTGATCGCGGCGCTGCCCAGCGGCGGCAAGGAGCACGTCGAGTCGCTGGCGATCGACGGCAAGCCCGCCGAGAACGCGGAGACGTTGGCCGCCGGCACCGCCACCCTCGGCCTCACCGTCGAGGCCGGCAACTCGGTCGAGGCGCGGTACCACAACTTCGTACTGGTCAACGGCCACCGGGTCGACCTCGGCGGTGACTACGGCGCCACCGGCGCGGAGGACGTCGAGCTGGCGTTCCCGACCCGGTTCCTGCGTCTCGGCGACAACGTCGTCGAGGTGAAGACCGGCGACTACAACGGCACGCTCAACGGGGCGACCTGCGCCAACCACGACGACTTCAAGCTCACCCGGGCCGCGACGAGCCTCACGCTGAGCACGGCGGGCACGGTGACGGCCGGCAGCACGTTCGTCGTCACGACCAGCGGCACGACGGTGACGAAGGCGGAGACGACTGCGGCCTCGTTGGCCTTGGGTGACGGCACCTGCGGGCCCAACAAGGAGGCCGAGCTGCACTTCACCGTCGAGGGCGCGCCGACGACACGCACCGTCGACACCCTCGGCAGCGGGGGCGACGCGCACCTGAAGGTGTTCGTCGGCGGCAACGGCAGCGACAACGGGTACGACAACACGGTGCTGGTCAACGGCATCCCGCTGGAGATCGGCATGTGGGAGAAGGAGGTCGCGGACCTCAGCTTCCCCAACGAGTGGCTGGTGCCGGGTGTCAACGCCGTCGAGTTCGTGGCGGGCGACGACCGCGGCAGCGCCAAGCCGGGCGGCTGCGACAACTTCGACGACTTCACCCTGCGGGACTTCCAGCTGCTCCCGGCCGGTGCGAAGGCGACGCAGCTGACCCGGTCGACCGCGCAGACGACGGTCACCATCGGCTCGGCCAGTTACCCGGCCGGTTCCCAGGTGACCACGTACCTCGGTGACGGCACCTGCGGCAGCAGCTTCAACGGCGTGCTGACCACGATGGTGATGTTCGACGTCACCGCGCCGGACGGCTCGGCGCTGCCGGCGTCCGGCCGGCGCGCGGACGTCGACACGACGACGATCGCGGACGGCGCGCACACCATCACGGCCGTCGTCGGGGGCAAGACCTCGACGCGGCGCTTCACCAGCGACAACACCGCCCCGGAGATCGCGAGCAGCGTCCCGGCCGCCGGGCAGCGGCTGACCTCGACCGTCGCGCTCGACGTCAGGATCAAGGACGCCACCGGGTTGGTCGGTACGCCGGTCCTCACGCTGGACGGCGCGGCCGTCGAGCAGGGTGACCAGATCGGCCACGGTCTGCCCGCCGGTGAGCACACCATCGCGGTGACGGCGACCGACGCGCTCGGCAACACCGCCACCCGGGAGGTGCGGTTCAGCAGCGCGAGCATCCCGGACGTCCCGACCGAGCTGAACTCGACGGTCAAGGGCACCGACCCGCTCTCCGCCGAGCTGTCCGCCCGCATCCCCGGCGCGGAGGGTGTCGGGTTGACCGCCACCTTCACCAAGGCCGACGTGGTCCTGCCGACCGACGGCTACCAGGGTGAGGCGGCCGACGTGCCGACCACGCTCGACGTCCAGCACGACAAGACCGTGGACGTCACCTCGCTGCGTCCCCTCGACGGGGCGACGATCGACAGCGCGTCCGGCCGGGGGGTGGTCTTCCAGCGGTACGACCTGCCGCTGGCGGCGACCAAACCGGAGCCGACGCTGCGCTGGTCGGGGACCATCGACCCGGCCCGGGTCGTGGCGCTGCGGGTCTGGGACCCGGCCACGAAGAAGTGGGTGGTGCTGACCAGCTCCCGTGGTCAGGCCGGGCAGGACACCGTCCTGACCGCGCAGGTGGAGGCCGGTCACCGCGAGGGTGGCGTCGTCCACGTGCTGGTCACCGGTGAGGACCCGTTCGCCGACGACCTGTCCCCGCGCGACTCGACGGCGCAGAACGACAAGGACCGCTTCGAGGACCCGGCGTCGTACGACTTCTCGCTGGCGCACTTCACCGACACGCAGTACATCACCGAGGGTGCGGCCGGCGGCACGTACGACGACTTCGACGGCAACGCCGAGCCTTCGGACGTCGAGACGGCCGAGGAGCAGGCGATCTGGTCGGCCGCGTACCGCGACCAGATGCAGTGGATCGCCGACAACGCGGACAGCCGCAAGATCGCGTACACGGCCCACACCGGCGACATCATCGAGAACGACTACTACGACCCGCTGGCGAAGAACCCGGACGGTTCGCTCAAGCGGCCCGGGCTGCACGAGCAGGTCGAGAAGGAACTCGCCGTCGCCTCCGGCTTCCAGAAGATCCTCGACGACAACGGCGTCGTCAACCAGGTCATCGCCGGTAACCATGACGACCAGTTGGGCGCCGAGACCGGCCCGACGTCCCGGTTCAGCCGGACCTTCAGCGCCGACCGGTACTACAGGACGGCGAAGTCCTGGCCGAAGGGCACCGAATACCACGCGTGGGACGAGGTGACCAAGGCCGACGGCTCCGTCACGCCCGGCACCGACAACCAGAACAACTACCTGCTGTTCTCCGCCGGTGGACTGGACTTCGTCGCGGTCGGCCTGTCGTACGGGGTGACGCCGGCCGAGGCCAAATGGGCCGACTCGATCTTCAAGCGGTACAAGGACCGCAACGGGATCCTGCTCTCCCACGACTACCTGAAGCCGTCGGCCAACCCCGACGGTCGCGGGGCGGACTTCTCCGCGCCGGACGGCTCACCGCTGTTCAAGCAGGTCGTGGAGACCAACCCGAACGTCTTCCTGGTCCTCGCCGGTCACGAGCACGGCGTGGGCACCAACCTGAAGTCGAAGATCGGCGTCACCGTCAGCCACGACGTCGTGGAGCTGCTGGCCGACTACCAGTTCTACACGGTCACCGCCGCCGAGCTGTGGCCGAACCAGGTCGCCGCGGACGGCACGATCGACGTCAACGGCGACGGCAATCCGGACCACAAGGCCACCGACCGGTTGCAGTTCGGGGCGAGCTTCCTGCGTCTGCTCCAGTTCGACGTGGACCGGGCCGAGATGCACATCGACACGTACTCGCCGTTCCTGAAGAACTTCGGGGCGACCGAGTACGACATCCGCCAGGACGGCAGCCAGACGAAGCCGCGCTACAACGGCGCGGAGGACAACCTGACGCTGCCGGTGGACCTCACCACCCGCAAGACGTCGTTCACCACCGACTCGCTCGCCGCGTACGTGCCGTCCGGCACGATCGGCGCCGACGAGGTGACATCGAACGGCGTGGCCACGACGACGTGGGACAAGCTCCTGCCGGGCACCTCGTACGGCTGGATCGTGTCCGCGCGCAGCGCCGACGGCGGCGAGGCGGTGGCCCAGCCGGCCGTGTTCCGTACCGCCAAGCAGGTCCCGACGATGACCGTCACCGCCGCCCCGACCGCCTGGGGCACCGCGGCGACGGTGACCGTGACGGTCGCGGCCGGCAGCACGCCGGTGACCGGCGCGGTGGAGTTGCGCGAGGGTACGACAGTTCGCGGCTCGGCCACGGTCACGAACGGGGTCGCGACGTTCACCCTTCCGGTGGGCCTCGCGGGCGGCCGGCACAACCTGACCGCGTCGTACCCGGGCAGCGACCACCTGACCCCGGTCGAGGCCGGCGCCACCCTGCTGGTGAACCTGCCGCCGGAGTGGAACCCGTCGACCGTCTACAACGACGGGGACCGGGCCACGTACCAGGGCCGAGTCTTCCGGGCCTCCTGGTACACGAAGAACCAGAAGCCGGGCGCCGACCCGAACGGCGCGTGGCAGGAACTGGCCATGACCGAGGACGGCACCTCGATCTGGACCGCGTCGCGGATCTTCAACTCCGGTGACATCGCCGTATACGACGGCAGGAAGTGGCGGGCCCAGTGGTACACCCGCAACCAGAAACCCGGTGACCGCAACGGCCCCTGGGAGGAGATCGCCCCCACCCCGCCGGACAACAGCCCGGCGGCCTGGACGCTCACGAAGGTCTACAACGCGGGCGACCGGGTGTCCTTCAAGGGCCACGTGTACGAGGCCAGGTGGTGGACGCGCGGCCAGGAGCCGGGTGACCGGAACGGCCCCTGGAAGCTGATCAGGTAATCAGGTTCGCGCAACGCCGGCCCGGGACCCCGTCGGTCCCGGGCCGGCTCCCGCTCCGGCCCCGCGCCCTGATCGACTCGGTTTGCCGGAAGTCGCGGTATCAACACGCCTCGGATACCGCGACTTTCAGCAAACGGAGTCGATCAGGGCTGCGCGGGTGCGTCACCCTTCCGGTGGAGGCCGCCCGTTCCACCGGCTTTCACGTTCTCCCTGCTCCTACGCTTCGCCGAAGGCAGGTGCGTGGTCTTTCCACAGTGGCGGGGGCGATGGTGGTGTCGAGGCGTACACGTCGGGCTGTGGTTTCGGCGGTGGCCGGTGCGCTGTTCGCCCTCGGGGTGGTCGCGCCCGGCCCGGCGGCGGCCCCGCTGCCCCGCGCGGCCGGGGCCGACGGCGACCTGACGCCCGTGCCGACCGAGCCGCGCCCGCCGCAGTTGCCGGCGGACTTCCAGGGCACCGGCCGGTACATCGTGCGCGACCTCGGCATCGACGTGCCGTTCACCTGGCAGGGCCGTGACGGCAACAGTCAGATGGTCGCCGGCGGCCCGGAGCATCCGATCTGGTTCACCAACCTGATCTACGAGAACACGCTCTACACGCTCACCTACAAGTGGCCGAACATCCCGCTGTTCCCGCCGCGCGAGTGCAGCAAGGTCCCGGGGTTCTTCAACCGGCAGATCTTCAACGACAAGCTGAAGACGTCTCGTTTCGTCGGGCCGGAGATCCTGCAGGGGGAGAGGGACCGGCACGTCGACCACTGGCGGGTCGGTGTCGTCGGCGGCTCCACCGTGCCGGGGGAGTTCTTCCGGTTCCCGCTCGCGCTCGGCGACATCTACGTCGATCAGCGCGACCCGACCCGGTGGTGGCAGGTGCTCCAGTTCGGCCTGCAGAACCTCTTCGACCCCGAGCTGGACGAGTGGTTCACCATGGACAGTTTCGACCACCGCCCCGGCCGGGTGACCCTCCCCGACCGCTGCCCACCCCCCACGTCGTGACCCCCCCGGCCGAGCTGGGTTGATCAAGAGGTTCGCGTCATCGATCGGCTCGTCGGTGACGCAAACCTCTTGATCAAATGGTCGGGTCGGGCCTGGTGCGGGGTGGGTCAGAGGGCGAAGAGGAGGGCGGCGTTCAGGAGGACGACCACGGCGGTGGCGAAGTGGATGCCGAAGGCGACGGCCTTCGTGCCGCCGTTGCGCAGCACGATGAACGTGTCGCCGAGTGGGACGAGCGCGACGATCAGCATGAACCACGCGACCGCGTCGGCGGTCGTGAAGGCGATCAGGGCGAGGCCGAGCAGGCCGAAGGTGAGGTCCTTCAGGCCCTTGACCGTCAGGTACGCGGTATCGCCGTCCGGCCGGGCCGGAACGCCGTACCCCGCTGCCGCCGCCTGGGGCACCAGCAGGAACCGCGCGCCGATGAAGACGACGAAGAGGCTGAGTACGACGGCGAGCCCGTAGGCGAGGGGTGTCAGCATGGTCTGCTCCAATTCCTAGCGCTGCTAGATATGAGAGCGACGCTAGCAGAGCATCGACAGCAATGCTAGCGGTGCTAGGCTCACTGTCATGTCGACGCAGGCACGCCGGGAACGTGAGCGGGCGGAACGGGAACGCGCCATCGTCGCGGCAGCCCGTGATTTGGCCCTCGCCGAAGGCTGGGACGCGGTGACCACCCGCCGGCTCGCCGCCGAGATCGAATACAGCCAGCCCGTCCTCTACAGCCACTTCAAGGGCAAGGACGCGATCATGGCGGCGGTCGCCGTCGAGGGGTTCGCCGAACTGGCCGCAGCGCTCGCCTCGGCCCGGACCTCGGCCGCCGACCCCCGCCAAGCGGTCGCCGACGTCGCCGCTGCGTACACCGCGTTCGCCGAGCAACGGCCGGCGATCTACGACGCGATGTTCGTCCTCGCCGTCGATCTGCCGTTCGCCAGCCAGGACGTTCCGACCGACCTGGCCCGGGGCTTCGCCGAACTGGCCGAGGCGGTGCGTCCGGCGGCCGGTGACGACGACCTGGAGGCGGTCACCGAGACGTTCTGGAGCGGCCTGCACGGGCTGGTCACGCTGATGCGCAGCGGCCGACTCCGCCGCGCCGACCACGACCGCCGGTTGGCGGTGCTGGTCAACCGCTTCTCCCGGTGAGGGTCAGGCCCGACCCAGCACCAGCGGGTCGCGTTCGTCGGAGACCAGCGGCGGGGGATCTTCTCGCCGAGCGCCGCCTGCGCCTCCGCGTGGCTGACGAGGCTGAGCGAGGAGGTGATGGCCAGGGCTTCCGGACCGTACGGCGGGTGGTCGTGCGTCCACCGTCAGGCGGCCATTCCTGCCACCACCACTGTGGCTGTCACGATGGCCGCCAGGGACGACCGAGCCCTCCGCCACGACCACGACATACGCGACGGGTGAACCATGCGATGACAACGACGGGCGGTACCCCGGATCCGGCCGATTCGTTTACGACATCAGCTCGATAGTGAGCGCGAGAGACAGCCGGTCCCCGCCACGCGCCCGAACCCACCGCACTGATCGACTCGGGTTCCAGGAAGTCGGGGCATCACAGCGCACCGGACACCGCGACTTCCTGAAAACTGAGTCGATCAAGGGGAAAAGCGTCAGTCGATGGTCGGGAGCTTCGGGCCGAGGACGTCGTCGGCGTCGACGATCGTGTACGCGTAACCCTGCTCGGCGAGGAAGCGCTGCCGGTGTGCCGCGTACTCGGTGTCGATCGTGTCCCGGGACACCACGGTGTAGAAGTGCGCCTGTCGGCCGTCGGCCTTCGGCCGGAGCACCCGACCCAGCCGTTGCGCCTCCTCCTGGCGTGACCCGAACGTCCCGGACACCTGGATCGCCACCGCCGCCTCGGGAAGGTCGATGGAGAAGTTGCCGACCTTGGAGATCACCAACGTCCGCAGCTCGCCGGAGCGGAACGCGTCGAACAGTCGCTCCCGTTCCTTGTTCGTGGTCGAACCCTGGATGATCGGCGCGTCGAGGTACTCGCCGAGCTGGTGCAACTGATCGATGTACGCCCCGATGACCAGCACCTGGTCCTCCGGGTGCTGATCGACCAGCGCCTTCACCACCGGCAGCTTGGTGCGGGCGGTCGCCGCCATCCGGTAGCGCTCCTCGGCCTCCGCCGTCGCGTACGACATCCGCTCCGCGTCGGTCAGGGTCACCCGGACCTCGGTGCACTCGGCCGGGGCGATCCACCCCTGCGACTCGATGTCCTTCCACGGCGCGTCGTACCGCTTCGGGCCGATCAGGCTGAACACGTCACCCTCGCGGCCGTCTTCGCGTACCAGAGTCGCGGTGAGGCCCAGCCGACGGCGGGCCTGGAGGTCCGCCGTGAAGCGGAAGATCGGCGCGGGCAGCAGGTGCACCTCGTCGTAGACGACCAGGCCCCAGTCGCGGGCCCCGAACAGGTCCAGGTGGGTGAACGCACCGCCGCGCCGCGAGGTGAGCACCTGGTACGTGGCGATGGTGACCGGGCGGATCTCCTTGCGCTCGCCGGAGTACTCGCCGATCTCCTCCTCGGTCAGCGACGTGCGGGCGATCAGCTCCCGCTTCCACTGCCGACCGGCGACCGTGTTGGTGACCAGGATCAGCGTGGTCGCCTTCGCCTCGGCCATCGCCGCCGCCCCGACCAGGGTCTTGCCGGCACCACAGGGCAGCACCACCACGCCCGACCCGCCGGCCCAGAACGCCTCGACGGCCTCCCGCTGGTACGACCGAAGCGTCCACGGCTTGCGCCCGTCCTTGCCGGCCTCGGCCAGCTCGATCGGGTGCGCCTCACCGTCGACGTAACCGGCCAGGTCCTCCGCCGGCCAGCCCAGCTTGAGCAGCGCCTGCTTGAGTCGGCCACGCTCGGACGGGTGCACCCGGATGGTGTCGTCGTCGATCTTGTCGCCGAGCATGCCGGCGAGCTTCTTGCTCTTGGCCACCTCGATCAGCACCAGCCGGTCCAGTGCCCGCAGCACCAGCCCGTGTGCCGGGTCGTTGGCGAGTTGGAGCCGACCGTACCGGTCCATCGTCTCCGCCACGTCCACCAGCAGCGCGTGCGGCACCGGATAGCGGGAGTACTTCAGGAGCGAGTCGACCACACCCTCGGCGTCGTGCCCCGCCGCGCGGGCGTTCCACAGACCCAGCGGGGTCAGCCGGTACGTGTGCACGTGCTCCGGCGAGCGCTCCAACTCGGCGAAGGGCGCGATGGCCATCCGGCAGGCCTGCGCGTCGGGGTGGTCGATCTCCAGCAGCAGGGTCTTGTCCGACTGCACGATCAGTGGTCCACCGCTCACGCCAGCGTCCTCTCCTCGGTCGATCTTCGGCTCGGGCGGGTCGCATACCCGCAGCTGGCCGACCATCCAGTGTTGCACGCGGCGGGATGCCCGAAGAAAGATGCTCACCGGGTGCAACCGTGACGGCACTCACGAACGTCTAGCAAAGGGACGATTCTCCGGGGAGGTGCCATGAAGCGTGTCGTGAACACTTCCCGGCTGGTCGCCCTGCTGGTGGTCGTGCTGGTCGGTTCCGGTGCGTGCACGTTCGATCCGCAGTCCGGTGGGAGTGGTGGCGGGGGAGCCGCCCCAGCCGGTGCGGCGGAACAGGCAACGGGGGCGAGCGGCACGCCCGGGCCGGACCAGCGCGACCGGCCGCCGCCGGCCGCACCCACCTCCGCCACACCCAAGCCCAAGCCGAAACCCACCCGCAGTGCCACACCCGGACCAACCCCCAGCAGGGGTACGCCGACCGTCGCCGGCTGCCCACAGGGCCAACACCAGCGCGCGGTGGAGACACACCTGGCCCGGTTGGGCGGGTTCGGGGCGGTCAGCGTGGACGGCCGGCAGTCCGCCGCCGACTGCGCCGCCATCAAGAAGTTCCAGAAGAGGTACGGCATTCGCCCCGTCGAGGGTCGCGCCGGACCGACCACCCTCGACGTGGCCCAGCGCCTCGCCACCACCGATCCCAGCCGCTGCAAGGCGGGCACGGGCACCACGTTCTGTGTCGACCTGACCCGGCAGACCGTCTGGGCGGTCCGGGGCGGCAAGGTGATCATGGAGCCGACGGTGACCCGCACCGGAATGTCCGGCTACCGCACCCCGTCCGGCACGTTCACGGTCAACTTCCGCAATCCCAAGGAGTGGTCCGACCCGTACGAGGTGTGGCTGCCCTACTGGCAGCACTTCACCCAGGGAATGGGCTTCCACGAGACCACCACCTACCTGCACGACAAGTCGATCGGCTCGCACGGCTGCGTCAACCTCCTGCACGTCGACGCGGTCCGGATGTGGGAGCTGGGCAAGGTCGGCACGCGGGTGGTGCTGATCGGTCGACGCCCCGGCACCTGACGACACGGCGGCGAATCGGGGGTTCAACCCCTGTCCGACCGGTCCAACGAGTGTCACCCTGGGAGTCCAGGGCCGGACCGGGCGGGGAGGCTGGGTATGACGGTCGACCGTGACGTGATCGCGGAACACGAACAGGCACCACCCGACGAGGTGTCCAGGGCGACGGTGATCGCGTACGCCGTCGCGGCGGCACTCCTCGTCGGGTGGTTCCTCTTCGGCTGGCTGGTGCTGCGGCAGGGCTTCGTCGACTCGGTCGGGGAGTCCGCCGGCGCCGGCTTCGCACTACTTCTGATCATCTCGGTGGTCGGTACCGTACGCCGCAGCCGTAACCGCCGCTGACCGACAGCGCCCGCGGTGGCGCTGCCGGTCGATCGGGTCCGAGCCGGTCAGTCCGCCAGCACCGCCGCGGTGATCCGGTGCAGCGCGAACGTGTGCAGCATCTCGGTTCGTTCGTCCTCGGCGCGCAGGTAGCCGGCACCGATCGAAACCGGTTTGACCAGGCGGGACGCGGTCGCCCCGTGTGCGTCGACATAACCGACCCAGACCAGCGCCTTGTCCCGTACCGCCTGCTGGAGCACCGCCAGGGCCTCGCTGTGCGTGTGCGCAGGCACCGGGCCGCCGCCCAGCCCCGCCGCACCACCACGCACCACCGCCGGTGCCCGTCGGGCCGCCCGCGCCGCCGCCTCACCCCGTCGGATGTGCTCCACCACACCGAGCAGCCGGGGCATCGGCAGCTTCGGGGTGGCCAACGGGTCGAGTGTCCGAGTGGTCACCGACACCCGAGCCGGAGCCCGTCGGATCCGCGGCCGGGCCAGCACGGTGCTGCCGCTGCCGTCCTCCTGCACCGGGGCGTACCCGGCGTCGCGCAGCGCACTCAACAGCCGACCCACCTGGTACTGCGTGCACAGGACCGTCGGCGCGAGCCGACGCAGCGCCAACGACTCCAACCTGCGGTCCGCCAACACCTCACTGAGCAGCGCCTCGTCGTCGCTGCGCAGGTACGCCCCGGCCAGGCCCACCCGCAGCCCGCCGTGCTTACGGGCCACGTCGTCGACCAGGTAGGTGAGACCCTGCGGAACCGGGGTGCGGGACCGCCGTCGGAACACGTCGTGCAGGTCGTCGGCCGTGTAGCCGGAATCCAGCGCGCGTCGCACGCTCGCCGTGGTCACCCGGTGCACGCTGGCCCCGCCGGCGGATTCGAGTTCGGTCATCGCATCCAACTCGGCGGCGAGCGCCGGTTCGGGTGGGCCGGGCACCACCACGGTCAGGTCGGCCTGCACCAGGAAGTGGTCGACCGGTGCGGGCAGCAGCGCGTCCAATGCCCGGGCGGCACTGGACGGGTCACCGCTCTCGACGTCCGCGTGCACACCCAGCGGGTCCTCGCCGCCCCGCTCGTCGGTCGACGTCAGGTCACCCAGCAGCAGCCGACCGTAGGAGGTGAGTGCCCCCAGCCCCGTGACGCCCAGCTGCGCGGCCTCGGCCAGCACCTCCCGGTGGGCGGCGTCCCGACCCCGGCTGCGTCGGGGTGCCCGCCAGTCGAGCAGCGCCTGCACCTCGTCGGAGGTGGGGGCGGTCGCCGGCTCCAGATCGGCGAGCACGCCGAGCACGGCTCGCCGGACGCCGGGGACACTGGCCCGTTCGGCCTCGGAGGAGAGCGCGGTGATCGGCCGGTCCCGGTCGTCCCGGCGGCCGACCAGCCCCACCTGCCGCGTCATCGTCAACCAGGCTCGGGCCAACTGCTCCCAGCGTTGGGCCAGTGAGGCGGCCCGCCACACCTCGTACCCGCCGGTCGGCAGCACCTGCTGATCGGCCCCGTACCGGCCGGTCGCCGCGCCCGGCATCTCCAACTCGCCGAGGAGCCCCGCCGCATACGCCACCTCCAGCAGCAGCGCCGTCGTCGGTTCGTCCAGCGCGCCGGTACGCGCCAACCGCCGCAGGTCCCGTACGCCGATGCCGCCCGAGCGCAGCACCGGCGCGGGTTCGTCGGCGAGCTGCTCCAGCAGCCCTTCGGTGTTCCGGACTACCTCCATCGTCTGCCCGGCCCCGGCCGAGTCGACGGCCTTCGGTTCACGCGGCGCCCCGGCGACCGCCGGTGGGCTGGTCCGCAGGGGCCCGAGGGGGCCACTGTCGCGGCGCAGCAGCAGGCCGACCTCGCGGGGCAACTCCACCGTGCCGCCGGCCGTCGACGAGCCGGTCGTCACGGGGACCAGCAGCCGGTTGTCCACGAGCCACCGCACCGGGGAGCCTGCTGGGGCGCCACCGTTCGTCGGGTCGGAGAGCACCGGGTCCTGCGCACCGATCGGGGGCGCCTGCAACGCCCCCGGGGGCACACTGCCCACCGGAGGGCCGGCAGCCAGGCGGTCCAGGACCGCCCGGGCCGAGGGCGGGGCGGCGAGCAGCGTCCGGCGCAGTTTCGCCGGGTCCGCGCAGAGCGCGGCCGTGCGCGGGTCCAGCTCCGCGGCCGGTCGGCCGAGCCCAGCGGGGTACGGGGCGACTTCGTCGACGGCGGGCACCACCTCCAGCGCGTGCTCCGGGCCGTACAGCAGAAAAAGCGCACGCAACCGCCCCACGGCGGCCCGGACGGCCGTCGGAGCCGGCGGGTGCGGCCCGGAGGTCGCCATGGCCAGGACGGCGTCGGTGGCCGTGGTGCCGTCGTCCGGGCTCCGGGTGAGGCGGGCGGCGTCGAGGATCTGAAGGGTGAACTGGTCCAGCCCGTCCAGCGCACGTGCCACCGAGACGCGGGACTGGGCCCGGATGGCCAGGGCGGAGACGTCGGCCGGCACGGGCACGACGAGATCGGGCCGCAGCTGGAGCAGGGCGGCCAGGGAATCGTCGGGCAGCGACCGCAGGTGGTCGGCGAGTGAGGTGGTCATCGTCTTTCCACGCTAGCCCGGCAGCGGGCTTCCGCGCCCCTCGGACGTTCGGCCGGACGGGAGTCGCCGGGTACGTTTTCGGCATGCCCGCACTGACCGTCGGATTCGATCTCGACATGACCCTGGTCGACTCCCGCCCCGGCATCGCTGCGGCGTACCGCGCGCTGACCGCGAAGACCGGCGTGCCGATCGACGCCGAGCTGGCGGTGTCCCGCCTCGGGCCGCCGCTGCGTACCGAGATCGCGCACTGGTTCCCACCGGAGCAGGTCGAGTCGGCCGTGCTCGTGTACCGCGAGCTGTATCCGGCGTACGCGATCACCCCGACGCTCCTGCTGCCCGGCGCGCGGGAGTCCATCGACGCGATCCGTGCGCGGGGTGGGCGGGTGCTGGTCGTCACGTCCAAGATCGGCCGGCTGGCCCGGTTGCACCTGGACCACCTCGGTCTCGAGGTCGACGAGTTGGCCGGCGACCTGTTCGCCGAGCAGAAGGCGATCGCCCTCCGCGAGCACGGCGCCACCCACTACGTCGGTGACCATGTCGCGGACATGGTGGCGGCGGCAGCGGCCGGGGTGCCCGGGATCGGGGTCGCGAGCGGTCCGTGCTCGCGGGATGAGCTGCGCTCGGCCGGGGCGGAACTGGTGCTGGATCGGCTCACCGAATTCCCAGCGGCACTCGACGGCATGATCCAGCTAGCCTTGGAGCAGTAGCGGCTCAAGTGAAGCAGGGGTTTTCAGGTGCCTACGGGTCGAGTGAAGTGGTACGACACGGCCAAGGGATACGGCTTCGTCACGAGTGACGAGGGCGGGGACGTGTTCCTGCCCAAGGGGGCGTTGCCGGCGGGTGTCACCGACCTCAAGGGTGGCCAACGGGTCGACTTCAGCGTGGTGGACAGCCGTCGGGGCGCGCAGGCCATGGGAGTCAAGCTGCTGGACGCGCCGCCGTCGATGGCGGAGTTGCGCCGTCGACCGGCCGAGGAGTTGCACGGCCTGGTCGAAGACATGATCAAGGTGCTGGAGGCCAAGGTCCAGCCCGACCTGCGCCGGGGCCGGTACCCGGACAAGAAGACCGCGCAGAAGATCGCTCAGCTGGTCCACGCGGTGGCGCGCGAGCTGGAGGTCTGAGGCACCAGGCCGGCGGTGGCGGCCCGGTCGAGCAGTGCCGCCACCGCGGCGAAACCGGCCTCTCCCAGGTCCGCGGTGAACTCGTTGACGTAGAGGCCGATGTGCCGGTCCACCACGTCGAGTTCCATCTCCTGGGCGTGCGCCAACACGTACTCCCGGCTGGCGGCCGGGTCTGCCCACGCCTGCCGGACGGACTCGCGGATCCAGCCTGCCGCGGCCTCCGGATCGACGGCGCCGCGTCGGGCCAGGATCGCACCGAGTGGAATGGGCAGGCCGGTGTCGGCCTCCCACCACTCGCCGAGGTCGACGAGCGCGCTCAGACCGTGCCGGTGGTAGGTGAACCGGGCCTCGTGGATGACCAACCCGGCGTCGTAGCGGCCGGCCGCGACGCCCGGCATGATCTCGTGGAACGGGACCACCTCGATCCGGGCCGGCGGCTGCCCGGCCGACCAGAGCCGGAACAGCAGGTACGCGGTGGTCCGATCGCCCGGCACCGCGACCGTGGCGCCGGTCAGGTCGGTGCGGTCGCCCCTGGTGAGCACCAGCGGGCCACAGCCCCGGCCGAGCGCGCCACCGCAGGGCAGCAGGTGGTAGTCGTCGAGCAGCCAGGGCAGCGCCGCGAAGCTCACCTTGACCAGGTCGAAGGCGCCCCGCTCGGCCGCCGTGTTGGTCACGTCCACGTCCGCGTACGTCACCTCGACCGGCGGTGCACCGGGGACCCGACCGTGCACCAGCGCGTGGAAGACGAACGTGTCGTTGGGGCAGGGCGAGATCGCCAGGGAGAGCGCCACGTCCCTCACGTTAGCCCTGCCCCCGTCTCCTGGCCCGCGCCCACCCCGGCCACTGTGATCCGTGACGGACTGAAGGGCTCGGCTCGGCTCCGCCCGGCCCGGCCCGGTCCGGTCCGGTCCGGTCCGGCCCGGCCCGGCCCGGTCCGGTCCGGCCCGGTCCGGCCCGGTCTGGTCTGGTCGGCGGCGAAGACGGTCGACCAGGCCAGCTGGGCACATGCCTCGGGCTTCCTTTGGAGCTGATGTCGTAAGCGAATCGCACCGGGAGGGGCTGCTCCGGAGAATGCCGCGCCGGATGCGCCTCGCCGGTGCCGCACTGCGGCCGCGCCGGGCCGGATCGGACCGCATCTCGTTCGTGCGGCATCTTGCTCGTGCGTATCTTGCTCGTGCCTCGTCATGCTCGTGCGCGTCTTGCTCCCGTGTGCGTCCTTCCCGGCCAACGGCGCCCGGTCCGACCCGGTCGGGCGGTGCGCCTCGCGTCTTGCTCGTGTCGCGTCTTGCTCGTGCGCGTCTCGCTCGTGTCGCGTCTTGCTCGTGCGCGTCTCGCGTGTGCGGCGCCGTCCGCGGTGCGTCGTGCAGGGCGGTGCCGCTGGCCGCGGTCAGGTTGTGCGGTCTTGGGGCAGCGCGGTCATGGGGATGAGTCGGCGCAGTGATGTCGTAAACGATTCAGCTCCAAAGGGCCTGCGGAGTGACCGTCCACCGGCTCGGGAGCTTTTCCACAGGGTTATCCACAGCTCTGGCGTGGCTGTTGATAGCCAGGTGACCGCCAGGGAACATCGACCTGTGACCGAGGCCGACCGCACGGGAGAAGCCGGCGAAACCGATCTCGGCCGGGCTCTGCGAGCTCTGCGCCGTCGCGCCGACCTCAGTCAGCGGGAGTTGGCCGAAAAGTCCGGAGTGCCGCAGCCGACGCTGGCTCGGATCGAGTCGGGGCGCGCGGTCGATCCCCGGTTCCGGACGGTGGAGCGTCTCGTCCGGGCGGCGGGTGGGGAGCTGGCCGTCGGTGTGCCGGCGACCCCCGTCATCACCGACCCGACCCCTGTTCCGCACGACGACATGCGGGACGATGCCGGGCGGCGCTACCCGGCTCACCTGGACGTCTGGCCGGTCTACGAGCCTCGGGACTGGCCGGGTGCCTGGTGGGCGGAGTGGTACCGGTTGCCGCCCGAGCGATACCCACTTCCGCTGCCACCGGCCGCGTACGAACTGAACCGGCGTTACCGGGACAACCGGCGGTGGGGCGCTGAGGTCCGTCGGGCGGTCCAGGTTCGCCGTCTCGTGGGCGATCTGCCGGCCGCCTGCTGGCGGTACGTCGCCGAGTTGCCCGACGGGCAGT
The DNA here is from genome assembly GCF_029581275.1 of Micromonospora sp. WMMD1155. NCBI lineage: Bacteria > Bacillati > Actinomycetota > Actinomycetes > Micromonosporales > Micromonosporaceae > Micromonospora > Micromonospora sp. WMMD1155. Next base: position 2,180,526 of record NZ_CP120742.1, on the reverse strand, counting down.
CGGTCGGCGAACTGCGGGCGCATGAGCGGAGTCCCCACCTTGAGCGAGGGGAGTGGCACCCCGGTATGGCGGAGCGGGAGATGGTGCTCGACGGTGTGCTGGTCGATCCCCGGTACCGACGGCTGGGGCTCGGACGTCGGCTGGTCACGGCTCTGCTCACCGACATGCGCGCGGCGGGTGTCGAGGACGCCGCCGCGCTTGCCGAGGACGCCGGCATCGACCTACTGCTGGCCTGCGGCTTCGAGATCGAGGCCCGCCGGCCCGCCGCGCTACGGCTGGGCCGCACCCGACGGCAGAGCTACGGCTGAGCCGCCGGCAGAGCTACGGCTGAGCGGCCCCTGCTCAGCGCAGCGCGCGCAGCGACGGTCAGGGCGGCGAGGGCTTCGTGCAGTCGCCAGGCGTCACGGTCGCGCGGGCCGATCGGGTTGGAGATGGTGCGTAGCTCGGCGAAGGGCACCCCGGCCTGGGCGGCGGCGACGGCCACCCCGTACCCCTCCATGGCCTCGGCGACCGCCTCCGGGTGCCTGCGGCGCAGCTCCCGCGTGCCGGCTGCGCTGCCGGTGACCGTGCTGACGGTGAGCACCGGCCCGGTCGTAGCCGCCGGGAGTGCGGCCCGCAGTGCCGCCAGCAGGGCCTGGTCGGCCGGCACCACGCCGCCGACGCCCAGCATCGCCGGCGGCATGCCCAACTCGTCGACGGGGATGAAGCCGTCCGGTGACTCGGCGCCCAGGTCGGCGGCGATGCTGACGGTGCCGAGCACGGTGTCGCCGACCTCGGCGCGCCCGGTGAAGCCGCCGGCCACGCCGGCGCTGACCACCGCACTGTACGGGCGGCCGGCGGCCTCGGCCAGCGCCAGCAGTCGGGCGGTGGCGGCACCGGCGACGGCGGGGCCCACGCCGACCGGCGCGACGGTCACGGAGTGGTCGGCCAGGCCGGCGCGGACCGCGTCCGCTTCGGCGGGGACCGCCGTCACCACCAGCAGGCCGGTCACGAGACCGAGCCGGGGGATTCGCGGCGGGTCTCGTCCTCCGCCCCGCCACCCGGGCCTCCGACGGCCGAGGACGGACGGTAGATGTGGTAGCCCGGAGGGGCCAGGCTCGGGTCGTCGTACTGCGACGAGGTCGCCGGGGCCGGCGAGGTGGGCGCGACATCGGCGGGCTCGTCGGCCGGTTCGTCCTCGGTCAGCTCGTCGTCACCGAGCGGTCGGCCGGCCAGCTTCTCGCCGCGCAACCTGGCGGCCACCAGCACACCCCTGATCGCCGCCAGGACGCCGACCCCGGCGGCCACCGCGATGCCCATCCGACCGTTGAACGGCACCAGCCCCAAGCCTCCGCCGGCGACGAAGGCGAGCATCAGCACCGTCTCCGAATGGGCGAAGGAACTCGCCCGCAGCCGCTCCGGGATGCGCTCCTGGATCGAGGCGTCCACGGCCAGCTTCGCTATCCCGCTGACCAGGGCCGCGACCAGGCAGAGCAGGGCGACCATCACCAGCGAGAACTGGATGACGGCGAGGACCGCCACGCCCGCCACGATGATCATGCTGCTGGACTGGATGGCGGTCGGCCGATGGATGCGCAGACGGGTGCCGATGGCGGTGGCCAGGAACGTGCCGACCGCGAGCGCGCCGCCGACCACACCCAACGCCCACTCGGCGCCCAGCTCCCGGCCGAACGCCACGGTGGTCAGGTCGCCCTTCTTGATCGCGAAGGCGAGGAAGAGCAGCAGGAAGCCGTACACCGCGCGGAGCATCGCGGCCCCGACCAGCGTGGCGATCACCAACCGGCCGGCCGGACGGCCCCGGCCGAGGGGCCGGTCGCCCCGGTTGCGGCCCAGCGCGCGCAGCGGCCGGGGCACCCGCTCCGGCGGCTCCGAGTCGGCCTTCGGTGGCAGGCGCAGGGAGATCACCATGCCGACCAGGAAGATCACCGACGCGACGCGCAGCGGCCACTGCGGCCCGAACCAGAACGCGGCCAACCCGATCGGCGCGACGAGCGCGCCCGCGACCGTGCCGTAGACGCTGGCCCGGGCACCCACCTGGGACAGACCGAGGCCCTCCGGCAACAACCGGGGCACGGCTGCGGAGCGGGCCACGCCGTACGCCCGGGACAGCGCAAGCACCCCGAACGCGGCCGGATAGAGCCCGAACCCGTGGATGTAGTCGGAGATCAACCAGGCCAGGAACGCGCGGCCCAGCATCGTGGCGGCCAGCGCGTACCGCCGGCCGTGCCGGAAGTGGTCCAGCAGCGGGCCGACCACGGGAGCGAGCATGGCGAACGGCACCATGGTCACCAGCAGGTAGAGCGCGACCTTGCTGCGGGCCTCGCCCAGCGGCACGTTGAAGAAGATCGTCCCGGCCAGGCCGATGGCGATCAGGGTGTCGCCGGCGCAGGAGAGCGCGTGCAGGTCGAACAGACGGACCATGCCGACCTCGCCACCGGCGCCCCGGGCCCGGGCCCGACCGGCCCGGCGGGTCACCCACCGGCCGCTGCCCACCGAACCGCGGAGCAGCAGGCGGACGGCGCGGATGCCGGTGCCGACCGTCCGCCCGAGGAGGGATCGCTCGGAGCGGGAGTACGACGGCATGTGCACCATCCTCGCCCATCTGATCCGGGTACGCCCACACCACTGCTCGGAAAGGTTCCCCGGGAGTCCCTGTCACCCGTGCGGGGCGCATGGGGAACAATGGTCGGGTGACCAGGCCCGCCTCCACCCGTGCCGCCCGTCTCGACCAGGTCTGCGCCGCCGCCGTCGAGGTGGCCCGTGCCGGCATCACCGAGGTCGGCGCCGACGATGTCGGCGACCACCTGCAGGTCGTGGCCGAAGGTGACCGTCTGGTCACCCACTACTTCGAATGCCGTCTCGCCGGTTACCGGGGTTGGCGCTGGGCGGTCACCGTCACCCGGGTGTCGCGCAGCAAGACGGTGACCATCTGCGAGACGGTGTTGCTGCCCGGGCCCGACGCGCTCCTCGCGCCCGGCTGGCTGCCCTGGCAGGAGCGGCTCAAGCCGGGCGATCTGGGTCCGGGTGACCTGCTCCCGACTCCGCCGGACGACGACCGGTTGGTCCCCGGCTACCTGCTCTCCGACGACCCGGCGGTCGAGGAGACCGCGTGGGAGTTGGGCCTCGGGCGGGCGCGCGTGTTCTCCCGCGAGGGCCGCATGGAGGCGGCGCAGCGCTGGTACGACGGCGACCACGGCCCCGACGCGCCGATCTCCACCGCCGCGCCGGCCGCCGCCCGCTGCGGCAGCTGCGGTTTCTACCTGCCGCTGGCCGGTGCGATGCGGCAGGCGTTCGGGGCGTGCGGCAACTTCTTCGCCCCGGACGACGGTCGGGTGGTGAGCGCCGACCACGGCTGCGGTGCGCACTCCGAGACGCTCATCGAGGCGGCCGAGACCGCTGTCGAAGAGCTACCCACGGTGTACGACGACAGCGCGGTGGAGGCCATGTCGGTCAGTCGCGCCCCGGGCTCGGTGGAGGCCGCCGAGCCGGCGGAGCCGTACGGGCACTCCTGATCGTTCGCTCGCGGGGTCAGCTCGCGCGGCGGCGGCGTCGGTTGGCGTCGTGCCGCATCATCACGGCGAGCCCCGGGAAGCCCCACAGGAAACCGGCGAGGCAGGTCCAGAGCCAGTTCTGGTGACCGTGGTCGGTCAGCCAACCCCGGAAGAAGATCAGCAGGACCAGCCCGGCCACCGCCCACGCGACCAACCCGGCGACTGCGAACGGCACCATCGGTGGGTCCAGCGGTGCGGGCCGCGGTGGTTGCTCGTTCGGCATTCGGCAAGCGTACGCGACTGACTTCCCCTGCCCGTCGCTGATCTGGGACGATGCGCGCGACAACCGGAAGATCACCTGCGAGGACCTGATGGCAGTAGCGCCGCCCGAGAACGGCACACCTCCCAACCCCGCTCAACCGCGTAACGGCTTCGACCGGTTCTTCGAAATCTCCGCCCGTGGCTCGACGATGAGCCGTGAGGTACGCGGTGGCCTGGCGACCTTCTTCACGATGGCGTACATCGTGGTGCTCAACCCGTTGATCCTGGGTGGTGCCGTCGACGGTGACGGCAAGACCCTCCCGATTCCCGCGCTGGCTGCCGCGACCGCGCTGGTCGCCGGCCTGATGACCATCCTGATGGGTGTCGTCGGCCGGTTCCCGTTGGCGCTCGCCGCCGGTCTGGGCGTCAACGCGCTGGTGGCGTACGAGATCGCCCCCGAGATGACCTGGGCCGACGCGATGGGCCTGGTGGTGATCGAGGGTGTGATCATCGCGGTGCTGGTGTTGACCGGTCTGCGGACCGCTGTGTTCCGTGCGGTGCCGACCCAGATGAAGACCGCGATCGGCGTCGGCATCGGTCTGTTCCTGACCATCATCGGCCTGGTGGACGCCGGTTTCGTCAGGCGGATCCCGGACGAGGCCAACACCACGGTCCCGGTCGGCCTGGGCATCGGCGGCAAGCTGGTGAGCTGGCCGATGCTGGTCTTCGTGGTGGGTCTGCTGATCACCCTGGTGCTGGTGGTCCGCCGGGTGCGGGGGGCGATCCTGATCGGCATCCTCGCCTCGACGGTGCTGGCGGTGATCGTGGAGGCGATCGGCGACATCGGCCCGTCGTTCGTCAACGGTCGACCCAACCCGAAGGGTTGGTCGCTGAACGTGCCGGAGCTGCCGAAGACGGTTGTGGACCTGCCCGACCTGTCGTTGCTCGGCAAGTTCAACGTGCTCGACTCGTGGGGTCGGGCCGGCTGGTTGGTCGTGCTGATGTTCGTCTTCACGCTGCTGATCACGGACTTCTTCGACACCATGGGCACGATGGTGGCCGTCGGCCAGGAGGGCGGCCTGCTCGACGAGAAGGGCACCCCGCCGCGGGCCGAGGAGATCCTGCTCGTCGACTCGATCGCCGCGGCGGCCGGTGGCGCGGCCAGCACGTCCAGTAACACGTCGTACATCGAGAGTGCCGCCGGTGTCGCGGAGGGCGCCCGGACCGGTGTGGCCAACCTGGTCACCGGCGTGCTCTTCCTGCTGGCGATGTTCCTGGCGCCGTTGGTGGTGATCGTGCCGTTCGAGGCGGCCTCGACGGCCCTGGTCGTCGTCGGTTTCCTGATGATGACCGCGGTGCGGACCATCGACTGGTCCGACTACGAGATCGCGATCCCGGCGTTCCTCACCATCGTGTTGATGCCGTTCACCTACTCGATCTCCAACGGGATCGGCGCCGGCCTGATCACCTTCGTGGTCGTCAAGCTGGCCAAGGGCAAGGCCCGCGAGATCCACCCGCTGCTGTACGGGGTGGCCGCGTTGTTCGTGCTGTACTTCCTGCGCGGGCCGATCGAGTCCCTGGTGCTCTGACGTGGGGCCGGGCGGGGGGTCGAACGGGATTACCCCGCCCGGAACAGCACTGATGTCCTCGTGAGCCCGGTCATAAGAGATGTCGTTAGCCAGGCTCATTAGTTAAGCTAACTAACGTGATGGAGCGGACGGTGACGGCGGAACGCGTGCCACCGGCGCAACTGGCTCCCCAGTTGCGTGATGCGATCACCCGACTCAACCGGCGGGTCCGCCAGGCCCGACCGGTCGGCGACCTCACGGTCACCCAGGTTTCCGCGCTCACCAGCCTGCGGCTGGCGGGCGCGCTGACGCCCCGGGAGCTGGCCGACGTGGAGCGGGTGCAGCCACCGACGATGACCAAGATCGTCGGGAAGTTGGAGGACCGCGGCCTCGTCCGGCGGACACCCCACCCGACCGACGGCCGGCAGGTCATCCTCGCGGCGACCGAAGGGGGGCAGGCCGTGCTCGACCAGTTCGAGCGGGCCCGCGACGAATGGCTGGCCCACCGGCTGGCCGCGCTCGACGAGGACGAACGGGAGACCCTGCTCAGGGCCGCCCAGCTTCTTCAGCAGCTCGCTCGCGCCTGAGCCGCGCCCGCGCCACCGGGTCCGTGCCGTCACCTGTCGATGACGCGTACGTCCTGAAGGAGGCGCACCAAGAGTGCAGGCCAAGCTGAGCACGATGTTCCAGTCCCTACAGGTCCGCAACTACCGCCTCTTCGCATCCGGGCAGCTGATCAAACTGATCGGCGTCTGGATGATGTTCATCGCCCAGGACTGGCTCGTCCTCGAGCTCTCCGACAACTCGGCGACCGCGCTCGGGGTGGTCACCGCGTGTCAGTTCACCCCGGTTCTGCTGCTCACCCTGCTCTCCGGACGGCTCGCCGACCGGTACGACAAGCGGGTGCTGCTCTTCGCCGCCAACTCGTTCTGGAGCCTGCTGGCGCTCGGCATGTCCGTGCTGGTCCTCACCGACCTGGTGCAGCTCTGGCACGTCTTCGCCTTCGCCGCGCTGCTCGGCACGGCCAACGCCGTCGAGACCCCGGTCCGCCAGTCGTTCGTCTCCGAACTCGTCGGCACGCCGCTGCTGCCCAACGCGCTGTCGCTGAACGCCGCCGTGTTCAACTCCGCCCGGATCGTCGGCCCGGCCGTCGCCGGCCTGGCCATCGCCGCGTTCGACGTCGGCCCGGTGTTCCTGTTCACCGCTCTCAGCTCCGTCGCGCCCCTGGTCAACGTCGTCCGGATGCGGACGTCCGAGCTGCACCGCGACGCCCTGCTGCCGCGTGACGAGCGGGCGTCCGCCCGGGTCGTCGACGGTCTGCGGTACGTGTGGCGTCGACCCGACCTGCTGCTACCGATGGCGGTCATGTCGGTGATCGGCATGTCGTTGTTCAACTTCCAGCTCACCCTGGCCGCTTTGGCGAAGACCGTCTTCAACACCGGCGCGGCCTCGTTCGGCCTGTTCAGCACGGCGCTGGCCGTCGGTGCGCTCGGCGGCGCGCTCAGTGGCACCGGTCGGCGCAGTCGCCCGTCGGTGTGGTTGGTGCTCGGTGCGGCCATCGCCTGCGCCAGCTTCGGCACCCTGGTCGGCCTCGCCTCGGTGTACTGGCTGGTCGTGGTCCTGCTGGTGCCGACCGGTTTCTGCATGGTCTTCTTCGCCCAGGCCGCCAATCAGCGCATCCAGATGGGCGTGGACGCGGCCTTCCGGGGTCGGGTGATGGCGCTGTGGGTGCTGGTGTTCCTGGGAACCAACCCGGTGGGCGCGCCGCTGATCGGCTGGGTCGCGGAGACCTACGGCGCGGGTGCCAGCATCTGGATGGGCGGGCTGATCTCGTTGTCCGCCGCGCTGATCGCTCTCACCTGGCAGCTGCGCCGCTCCGGTGCCCGGGTGCGCTTCCGGGTGCTGCCGATGCCCCGTTTCTACGTCACGTCCGCCGACTGCTGACGTGCGGAACTCCGTCCGCGCCATCCGCGTTCTTCAGCGGATGGCGCGGATGCGCGCAAATCGCTGGCGAGGGGGCACGATGGGGCCTAGCGTCGATGTGTGGGAGTCGAACGCGCGCTGATGCTGGCCCTGGCGCTCCTCGCCGTGGCCAGTCTTCCGGCGGCATTCGCCCTGCTGTTCTGCTATGACGAGATCCTCGATCGCACGGTCTGTGGCTGGTCCGAGTGGCGTGAGCGTCGACAGGCGAAACGCACCATCGCGCGCCTCGACCGGGCCATCGAGGCCGACGCGTTGACCCGGGACATCGACCTCAGCGCCTTCGACCGCACCGACCGGCGACCCCTGGAGCAGCTCGCCGCCGACCTGCGACGTCTCGGCGGTCAACGGCTCGGGGGCGCCGGCCGGCCGATGGTCTGGCACGGCGCGCTGGTCCAGGCGTACGACGACCGGCTCCGCCTCGCCTGCCGAGCCCTCGGCATCACCGAGCACCTCGGCGAGTTGGACGGCGTCGACCAGGAGATCGAGCGGGTCCGGGTGGAGGGTGTGCTGCACGCCGCCGGGCTGAGCCTGCCCGCCGCGAGGGCCGGGCACTGGCAGCGGCACCGCTGAGCGTGCGGCTGTTCGTCGCGGTCGACCCGTCGTTGGCGGCGGTCAACCATCTGGGCACTCGGCTGACCCGGTTGCGCGTCACGGCGGCGGCCGCCGCCGGTGTCGACGTCCGGCTCGCCGACCCGGCCCACCTGCATGTCACAGTGGCCTTCCTCGGTGCGGTCGAGGCCGCCCGGCTGGTCGAGGTGGAGAGCGCGCTCGGGCTGGCCACCGAGTGGTTCCGTGACCACCGCGACGCGGCGCCCCGGCTCAGTCTCGGCGGCGGCGGTCGGTTCGGCCAGGGACGGTCCACGGTGCTCTGGGTGGACCTACGGGGTGACGTCGAGGCCCTGCACCTGCTGGCCGGGGAGATCCGGACCCGACTGCGACACGCCGGGCTGCCGTACGACGAGAAGCCGTTCCGGCCGCACCTCACCGTCGCCCGGCCCGGCGACCGGATGACCCCGGCCGATGTCGAGGCCGACCGGGCGAACCTCGACGACTACCACGGCCCGGAGTGGCCGGTGCCCGAGCTGCTGCTGATGCGCAGCCATCTCGACGCGCGGCGGGCACGCTACGAACGACTCGCCGCCTGGCCGCTCTGACCGCGACGCGACCGGCCGGACGGCCATTCTCATCCCTGGCCGGGACGTGGTCGGGCAGCGTCGCCGGTTGTCCTCTCCGCTCTGGTGTGGAGGATCTCGCGGGCCTGTTCGGCGGCGCGGACCATGCTCTCGCTGATGAAATCGAGGAAGCGGGCGATGTTCTCCAGGCGGGCCGCGGCGGGGGTGTGCGGGCCGAGCAGGGCGACGCCTCGCCGCGCGGTCTCCACGAGCTGGTCGTTGGCGCGCGCGCTGGTGATGGTGGCCTGGTAGAAGAGCTCATCGTCGACGAGGTAGCGATCGCGGCGACGTTCGTCGCGTTCCCGGCGGACCAGGCTCTGGCCCTCCAGGAACGTGATCGCTTTGGAGATCGACGCCGGGCTGACCTGGAGGCGCTGGGCGAGCTGGGATGCGGTGAGGCTGCCCGCATCGGTGGTGTACAGGCAGGTCAGCACGCGGGCCGCCATCTTGGTCAGGCCCGACGCCATGAGGACTGTGGTGAAGGTTTCCTCGTATTCGGCAACCGCCTCGGCGTCCCGTCCACGCGGTTGGAGAACCGACTCCGTACCGGCGGTGACCTGCCTGCGCCGGTGGGCGCGGCGTTCGGTGGCGCGGTGGGCCAGATCGGCGCGGTACGCGGTGGGGCCGCCGTTGCGCATGACCTCCCGCGTGACCGTCGAGGTGGGACGGTCGATCCGCCGCGCTATCTCCGCGTACGGGAGGCTGTCGCCCAGCCCCAGCGCGATCTGCTGGCGTTCCTGCTGACTGAGCCTGCCTCCCGGCATCGCGATCTCCCTCGGTGCTCCTTCAGGCGGTTCAAGACGCCTCCAGCATAGCGTTCACTTCTGACCCATTGCAACAAGTCGAGGCGCTCGCATTGCATTAGGCGACAGGCTGATGCAACAGTTTAGGTGTCTTGACCTGGGGTTTCAGCATATGAGTGCAACAAACCTGTTGCCGCAAGATGGAAAGCAACGTAGCGTTTCCGATGTCAGAAACGACACGCGAGCATGGGAGAGCCCGATGATGACCTTCGACACCCCCACCCCGATCTCCGCCGTCCTGGACATCCCCGCCGGGCGCGTTCAGGTCATCGCCGCCGACCGCTCCGACACCACCGTTGAGGTGCTGCCCACCGACCCCGCCAAGAACCGCGACAGCAGGGCCGCCGAGCAGACCACCGTCACGTACGCCGACGGCGTCCTGAGGGTCACGGCCGCGACGCCCGGCAACGCCCTCCTCGGCCCGTCCGGATCCCTGCAGGTCACCGTCCGGCTGCCCGCCGACTCCCGCATCCAGGCCACGTCCGCCAGCGCCGAGCTTCGTAGCGTCGGACGCCTCGCCGACATCACCTTCGACGGCGCGTACCGCCAGATCAAGATCGATGAGGCGGCGAGCGTCCGCCTCACCGCGATCGACGGCGACGTCGAGATCGGCCGGCTCAACGGACCCGCCGAGATCAGCACCGCGCGGGGCGACATCCGGATCACCGAAGCCGTGCACGGCACCGTCGTGCTGCGCACCCAGTCCGGCGACATCTCGGTCACCGCCGCCGCCGGCGTCTCGGCCGCGTTGGACGCGGACACCGGCTCCGGCCGGATCAGCAACTCCCTCAAGAACGACGGCACCACCGCACTCGACATCCGAGCCACCACCTCGTACGGCGACATCACCGCCCGCAGCCGCTGAGCTGGATCGAACCCCCAACGCGACAGGAGTACGACGTGACCATCTCCACCAGCTCGACCTGGACCGGCATGGTGCCGGTCGACGACACGGCCCTGGCCGTCACCGACACCGGCGGTCCCGGAATCCCCGTGGTCTACCTCAACGGCCAGTTCGCCACCCAGGGCTACTGGCGGCGGGTCGTCGCCGAACTGGGCGCGGACTTCCGGCACATCAGCTACGACGAGCGGGCCCGCGGCAGGAAGTCGAAACGCTCGGCGGACTACTCGTTCGAGGCCGCCGTGCGGGACGTCGATGCCGTCCTCGCAGCCCGGGGCGTCGACCAAGCGATGGTGGTGGGCTGGTCGTACGGGGCGGTCGTCGCCGCGCACTGGGCCAACCGGAACCCGGAGCGGACGCTCGGGGTGGTCCTGGTCGACGGCGCTTTTCCATACGACTGGCTCGACGAGGCCATGGAGCAGCGGATCAGGAAACTGTTCCGGCGGCTGAACCTGTTCATGCCGCTGCTACGCCCGACCGGTCTGACCCCACGGATGAACGCCGAACAGATGGCGAACAGCAACATCGAGCTGGGCAGGCTCTCCCGGGAGAGCGAGCTGGGCCCGGTGCTCGACGCCATCGCCGTTCCGGTGCGGTACGTGGTCGCCTCCGGGACGTCGCTGGGCAGCCGGGGCGACGAGCAGGAGAGGATCCGTGCCGGTCTCGACTCGGCGACCGCCCGCAACCCGCACATCCGCATCTCGGCGAAGGTCACCAGCAACCACGGCGCAATCCTCAAGAAGGACTTCCGAGCGGTTGCCGAGGCCGTACGCGAGGTCGCCGCGCTGCGGCACGGGCACGACCAGCAGTCGGTGTAGCCGGCTCTCCCGCGTCGACGGGGTGGTGAATCACCACCCCGTCGACGCGAAGCGTCAGGAGGATTCGCGCGCCGCCGGACCGCTGCCGAAGAGCACGTCGTCCCAGCTCGGCAACCGCTTGCGTGGCTTGCCGTTCGCGTCGGTGGACTCGCCGCCGCCGCCCGCGGCCGCCGCGGCGCCCGTCCGACGAGGCCGCAGCACCGCCAGCGACGGCACGGCCGGGACCTCCTTGGGCGCGTCCGAGTCGTCGTCGAAGGCCGACCCCTGCCCGCCGCCGAGGAGCGCGGCGGCGCCCCCGCCGACCGGCCGCTGCCGGGGCGCGTCCGACCCGGCGAGAGCAGCCGGAGTACGCGGCTCCAGCCCACGGCCGGACGACGCACCGAGCGGACGGTCCAGTGAGGCGAGCAGCGCGTCGCGGCCGGCACGGATCGGATCCCGACCGGGACGTGGGTGGTCGGACGCGGCCGGCAACCCGTGCCCACCACGGCTCGGCTCACCACGCGACGGACCCGGCAGGGCGTGCCCGCCCCGCTCCGGCGCAGGCTCCTGGCCGAGGATCGGCGTGGGCCGCTCGGCGCACAGGTATTGCGCCATGTCGTCGTGCGGGGCCACCGACTGCCGGGTCTTGTCGAGATCCCAGACGGCCTGGGCGGTGGCCTTGCCGGACGGCCAGGTGGCGATGATCCGCCAGGTGCCGTCGTCACGCCGGTACGCGTCCCAGGAGATCTTCTCGGTGTCGATGCCGTGCTGGCTCAACCGGCCGTTGACCACCTCGGCGAGCGGGGTGGGCTTCTCCGCTCCCTTGAGACGGGTGCGGCGAGCGTGCTGCGCGAGCATCGCCCGCTCCTGCAACACCGGGCCGGCATACCGCAGCACCCGGTCGACCGGAACACCGGCGATCCGGGCGACATCCTCGGCGGACTCGCCGGAGCGGATGCGGGCCTGAATGTCCCGAGGAGACAGTGAGGGAGTCGGGTCGGCCGCGGTCGGCGCCACCACGAGCGGCGGCGTGCCCGGCTCGGCGTGCAGCGCGCCGGAGATCCGTTCGTCGATCGGCAGCGCGAGCAACCGCCCGACCTCGTCGGCGAGAACCAGGGCATGGCCGTCCTCGGAGAGGGCGACGAAGCGTACTGGGCGCATTGCGTTGCCTCCGTCCCGCTTCGCTGGCCGCACGCCACGAGTCGGCCACCCAGGCGTCTCCGACCACCGTACGCGCATCTGCCTCGGGGTGGGGGAAGCGACACCCCGCATGTCGTGACTGAGCTGCGGCGATGATCACGGTCGGTGTCCGTGGAGGCCCCGACGGACACCGACCGTGACGAAGCTCAGAGTCGCTCGACCACGTAGTCGATGGACGCGGTCAGCGCCTCGACGTCGGCCGGCTCGACCGCCGGGAACAGCGCCACCCGGAGCTGGTTGCGGCCGAGCTTGCGGTACGGCTCGGTGTCCACGATGCCGTTGGCGCGCAGCGCCTTCGCGATGGCCGTCGCGTCCACCCCGTCGGCGAAGTCGATCGTGGCGACCACGTTCGAGCGCAGCGCCGGGTCGGTGACGAACGGAGTGGCCACCGTGGAGCGTTCCGCCCAGCCGTACACCGCGGCGGCGCTCTCGGCGGTGCGCTTGGCCGCCCAGGACAGGCCGCCCTGCGCGTTCATCCAGTCGGTCTGCTCGGCCGCCAGGAAGATGGTGGCGAGCGCCGGGGTGTTGTAGGTCTGCTCCAGCCGCGAGTTGTCGATCGCGGTGACCAGGTCGAGGAAGGCGGGGATGTAGCGCCCGGAGGCCTTGATCTCGGCGGCCCGGTCCAGTGCGGCGGGCGACATCAGGGCCAGCCAGAGGCCACCGTCGGAGCCGAAGCACTTCTGCGGGGCGAAGTAGTAGACGTCGGTCTCGCCGACGTTGACGTCCAAGCCGCCCGCGCCGGAGGTCGCGTCGACAAGCAGCAACGCGCCCTCGTCCGCGCCGGCCACCCGGCTGATCGGGACCGCCACACCGGTGGAGGTCTCGTTCTGCGGCGTCGCGTACGCGTCCACACCGGACTCGGCGACCAGGGTCGGTGCGCTGCCCGCGTCGGCCTTGCGGACGGTCGGCTCGCCCAGGAACGGCGCGTCCTTCACCGACTTGGCGAACTTGGCGCCGAACTCGCCGAAGCTGGCGAACTGGGCCCGGTCGCGGATCAGGCCGAAGGTGGCGACCTCCCAGAACGCGGTGGTGCCACCGTTGCCGATCACGACCTCGTAGCCCTCCGGCAGCGAGAAGAACTCGGCGATGCCGGAGCGCAGCCGGGCCACCTGGTCGCGGACCGTCTTCTGCCGGTGCGAGGTGCCCAGGTAGGTGGTCGCGACCTCGGAGAGTGCGGACACCGCCGCCGGGCGGACCTTGGACGGGCCGCAGCCGAAACGTCCGTCGGCGGGCTTGATGTCATCGGGAATCCGGATGGTCGGTGCGTCAGCCACGGTCTTGGAGATCCTTCCGCAAGGAGCGAGGGCGGGCCCGGCGACACTGCCGGCCCCCATCCTCGCACCCGGAGCCATCGGTGGAAGCCGAGCCCCCGGCGGTCGGCCTGAGTCCTTCGCCACACCACCCGGACCGACGGGGCCCACGACGCGCAGCGGCCCCGGCCCGACGTCCGACGTCGGGCCGGGGCCCCGGAACGCAGCTCAGACGCCGTGCGGGACCGCGCCCCAACCCTCGACGTCGGACGGCTTGCGGGTCTCCGGGCCGACGTAGCGGGCGGACGGGCGGACCAGCCGCTGCAGGCGCTTCTGCTCCAGGATGTGCGCGCTCCAGCCGCCCATCCGCGCGCAGGTGAACATCGAGGTGAACATGTGCGCCGGCACCTCGGCGAAGTCCAGTACCACGGCCGACCAGAACTCGACGTTGGTGGCCAGCACCCGGTCCGGGCGGCGGGCCTGCAACTCGGCGAGGGCCGCCTTCTCCAGCGCCTCGGCGATCTCGAAGCGCGGCGCGCCCAGCTCCTTGGCGGTGCGCCGGAGCACGCGGGCGCGCGGGTCCTCGGCCCGGTAGACGCGGTGGCCGAAGCCCATCAACCGCTCACCGCGGTCGAGCACGCCCTTGACGTAGCCCTCGGCGTCGCCGCTGCGCTCCACCGCCTCCAGCATGCTGAGCACCCGGGACGGTGCGCCGCCGTGCAGCGGCCCGGAGAGGGCGCCGATGCCGGACGAGATGCAGGCGGCCGCGTCCGCGCCGGTGGAGGCGACGATGCGAGCGGTGAAGGTGGAGGCGTTCAGGCCGTGCTCGGCGGCCGAGATGAAGTACGCGTCGACGGCCTTGACGTGGCGCGGGTCGGGTTCGCCGCGCCACCGCTTCATGAACCGCTCGACGATGGTCTGCGCCTTGTCGATCTCCTTCTGCGGCACCGCGGGCAGGCCGAGGCCGCGAGCGGACTGGGCGACGAAGGAGAGCGCGGTGACCGAGACCCGGGCCAGGTCCTCGCGGGCCTGCTCGTCGGAGATGTCCAACAGCTGGTTGAGCCCCCAGTACGGGGCCAGCATGGCGACCGCGGACTGCACGTCGACGCGGATGTCACCGGAGTGCACCGGCACCGGGAACGGCTCCGCCGGCGGCAGACCCGGCCCGAACCGGCCGTCGACCAGCAGCGCCCACACGTTGCCGAACGACACCTGGCCGATCAGATCCTCGATGTCGACCCCGCGATAGCGCAGCGCGCCGCCCTCGCGGTCAGGTTCGGCGATCTCGGTCTCGAAGGCGACGACGCCCTCCAGCCCGGGTTTGAAGTCGGCCATGTCGCTCTCCTGGATCTGGTCGGTGCGCCCGAACAGCTCATCCGGCCCGGTCGGCCGAGCGCCTTAGGCGACCCTCAGGGATGTGTTCGGAACATCTTGCCTGCTGAGTAAGGGATACGCGACCCGCTGCGACTGTGCCGCACGCGACATCCTCGGGCGCGCATTCTCCGCTCCACTCGGTGAGACTGGGCAGGGCGGGAGCTGGCCAGCGCGGGAGGGCGTCGGCGAGAGCGCCGAGAAGGAGTGGGGACGTGACGGGTGACACACCCGCCCCGGCCGCGATGCGTAACGAGTACGCCGCGGACCTGGGCCTGACCGAGGCTGACCTGGCCGTGGACTGGCACAGCCAGTTCGACAGGTGGTTCGCCGACGCGGTGGCCTTCGGGCTGCCCGAACCGAACGCCATGGTGGTGGGCACCGCTGACGCGGCCGGCCGGCCGAGCGGTCGCACGGTGCTGCTGAAGGGGTACGACCCGGAGGGCTTCGTCTTCTTCACCAACCACCTGTCGCGCAAGGGCGTCGAGGCGTCCGCCAACCCGTACGCCAGCCTGGTCTTTCCGTGGTTTCCCATGCAGCGTCAGGTGGTCGTCGCCGGTCGGGTCACGCAGGTCGACCGGGCGGCGAGCGAGGCGTACTTCGCCAGCCGCCCGCGCGGCTCCCAACTGGGTGCCTGGGCCAGCCCGCAGTCCCAGGTGGTGTCGGGCCGGGCGGTGCTCGAGCAGCGGTATCAGGAGTCGGTCGAGCGGTTCGCCGACCAGGCCGATATTCCGACCCCGCCGCACTGGGGCGGGCTGCGGGTCCACCCCGAGTCGGTGGAGTTCTGGCAGGGCCGGGCCGGCCGGTTGCACGACCGGCTCCGCTTCCGCCGCCTCGACGAGGGTGGCTGGACCGTCGAGCGGTTGGCGCCGTGACGGGTGTGCAGGAGGCTCGGCCGCGCGGAGCGCGCCGCTGGGCGATCGACGTACGTCCGCTGCGGGTGCCCGCGTACCGGCGGTTGTGGCTCGGCAACACCGTGGCGATGTTCGGTTTCCAGTTCACCGCCGTCGCGGTGCCGGTGGAGATGTACGCGCTGACCCGGGACTCGTTCTGGGTGGGTCTGCTGGGCGTGGCGGCCTTCGTACCCCTGCTGATCTTCGGGCTCTGGGGCGGCGCGGTCGCCGACGCCCGCGACCGTCGCGCGGTGCTGCTCGCCGGCTCATTGTTGCTTTGGGCATCCACTCTCGGTCTGCTCGTCCAGGCGTTGCTGGACGTGGGTAGCCCGGTGCTGCTGTTGGCGCTGATGGCGGTGCAGTCGGTGGCGTTCGCGATCAGTTCGCCGGCCCGCAGCGCGATGCTGCCCCGACTGGTGCCGGAGGACCTGGTGGCGTCCGCCACCACTCTGAACTACACGACGTTCACCGCCGCCTCGGTGGCCGGGCCGCTCGCCGCCGGGCTGATCCTCTCCGCGTCGCCGGACACCGCGGTGGTCCTGCCGATCGCGTACGGGCTGGACGCGGTGCTGTTCACCGCGATGCTCTGGGCCGCGCTGCGGCTGCCCAAGTTGCCGCCCGAGCCGACCGAGGACGGTCAGGCCCGGCGTGCCGGCCTGGCCAGCGTCGTCGACGGGTTCCGTTACCTGGCCAGCACACCCGTGCTGCTGCTGTCCTTCGGCGTGGACCTGATCGCGATGATCCTCGCGATGCCGAGGGCGCTGTTCCCGGAGATCGCCCACGAGCGGTTCGGCGGCGGCGGGTCGGTCGGTCTGCTCTACAGCGCCATCGCGATCGGCTCGATGCTCGGCGGCCTGACCTCCGGCTGGATCGGCCGACTCCGCCGGCAGGGCGTCGGCCTGGTGCTCGCGGTGGTCGGCTGGGGCCTGGCGATCGCCGCGGCCGGCCTCGCCCACCAGCTCTGGCTCATGGTGGTCCTGCTCGCCGTCGCCGGTGCCGCCGACCTGATCAGCGCGGTGCTGCGGCAGTCGATGCTGCTGGTCTACGCCCCGGACCGGATGCGCGGTCGACTCCAGGGCGTCAACACAGTGGTGGTGGCCGGTGGCCCACGCCTGGGCGACCTGCGGGCCGGCACGATGGCCGCCGGTTTCGGCGGCGGGGTGGCCTGGGTGGCCGGCGGGCTCGCCTCGGCGGTCCTCGTGGTGGTGCTCGCTGTCGCGTTCCCGGCGCTGCTGCGCTACCGGGCCGCGACGGCGTCGAGCGGCGACCGGACGTGACCGGTTAGGGTCGCCGACATGGACAGCCCCGATCAGCGCCCGTTCTCCGGCGCCCAGTGGACCATCTCCGCCGCCGGTCACGAGGCCGTCATCGTGGAGGTGGGCGGTGGGCTCCGGACGTACCGGCACGACGGCGTCGACCTGGTCGACGGGTACCGGACCGACGAGGTCAGCCCGGGCTGCGCCGGGCAGGTGCTGGCGCCCTGGCCGAACCGGATCCGCGACGGCCGCTACTCGTTCGGGGAGCGGACGCACCAGCTCCCGCTGACCGAGCCGGAGCGGCACGTGGCCATCCACGGGCTGGTCAACTGGGTGCCGTGGCGGCTGCTGGAGCAGTCCGAGGACGCCGTGACCGTCGGCTACGACCTGCCGCCGCAGCCCGGCTACCCGTGGCCGTTGCGGCTGCTCAGCCGGTGGAGCGTCGGCGCGGACGGGCTGCGCGTCGAGCACGAGGTGACCAACACCGGCGAGGAGGCCGCGCCGTTCGGCTTCTCCGTGCACCCGTACCTGCAACTGCCGGGCGTCGCCGTCGACGACCTGGTCATGCGGCTGCCGACCCGTACCCGACTGCTGGTGGACGGCCGGTTGCTGCCGGTCGGCGCGACCCCGGTGGCCGGGACCGAGTACGACTGGACCAGCCCGCGCCGGATCGGCGCCGTCGAGCTGGACCTCTGCTTCGGCGAGGTGATCCGCGACGCCGACGGCGGCTCGTCGGTGAGCCTGGCCGCGCCGGACGGTTCGGCGGGCGTCAGCATCTGGGCGGATGCCGAGTTCGGCTGGTGGCAGGTGTTCACCGGGGACTCCCTCGTCGGTGACCGGCACCGCCGCTCGGTGGCGATCGAGCCGATGACCTGTCCGCCGGACGCGTTCCGCTCCGGACGGGACGTGCTCACGCTCAAGCCCGGCACGACCTGGCGGGGTGCCTGGGGCATCCGGCCCGGGGCCTGATGGAGTTCGCCGAGGTCGTCCGGCGTCGGCGGATGGTGCGCAACTACGACCCGGACCGTCCGGTCCCGCCCGACGTGGTGAACCGCCTGCTCGATCACGCGGTCCGGGCACCGTCGGCCGGCTTCGCCCAGGGCTGGGGTTTCCTGGTGCTGGAGGAGTCAGCCGACCGGGAGCGGTTCTGGGCCGCCACCACACCGGACGGCGGTGGGCGGGAACGCTGGCTGGCCGGGATGCGCCGGGCTCCGCTGATCGTCGTGCCGCACGCCAACGAGTCGGCCTACCTGCGGCGGTACGCGGAGCCGGACAAGGGGTGGACGGACCAGTCCGTGGACCGCTGGCCGGTGCCGTACTGGCACGTCGACACCGGCTTCGCGGCACTGCTGATGCTGCTCACCGCCGTGGACGAGGGGTTGGGGGCCTGTTTCTTCGGCATCCCGCCCCAGCGGTTGGCCCCCTACCGGGAGGCTTTCGGCGTGCCGGAGGAGTACCAACCCGTCGGTGCCGTCACAATCGGTTACCGAGCCGCCGACCATAGGTCACCGTCGCTGCGCCGAGGGCGTCGTCCGATGGACGAGGTGGTGCGGCGCGGCCGGTGGAGCTGAGCGTGCCGTCCCGTTTGTCCGCTTGAGGATCGGACGACCGGTAGTGAAACTGACATCAGGGAGCGAAACGCAGCGTGCGCTGGGCGGCTAGGCTGGCACGGTCATCGGCGCCGCGCTGCGCGGTGCCCGCCGCGGCCCGGCTCGGCGCCGTCGGTCGGCCCGGCCACGGGGAGGGGAGCGTGCCGTCGTGATCTTCAGAGCGGTTCGGGACGGGCGTCCCTATCCGGAGCACAATCTGACGCTCAAGCAGTGGGCGGAGATTCCGCCCCGGCCGCTGCGCCTGGACCAGATGATCACCACCAAGCGTGAGTTGGCGCTCGACAAGCTGCTCGCCGAGGACTCCACCTTCTACGGTGACCTCTTCCCGCACGTCGTGCAGTGGAACGGCGGCCTCTACCTGGAGGACGGGCTGCACCGTGCGTTGCGCGCGGCCCTGCAGCAGCGCAACCAGATCCACGCCCGGGTGCTGGTGCTCTCCGAGCCGGTCGAGTGAC
This sequence comes from Micromonospora sp. WMMD1155, assembly GCF_029581275.1. NCBI lineage: Bacteria > Bacillati > Actinomycetota > Actinomycetes > Micromonosporales > Micromonosporaceae > Micromonospora > Micromonospora sp. WMMD1155. The sequence goes on along the minus strand of NZ_CP120742.1, from coordinate 2,161,515 downwards.
GAGCCCTTCTTCCGCGCGCTGAGCCTTCGTTAAGGTGGCGTCCATGACCGCTCCGCTGGACCTGCTCGACCTGGACCCGTCGCTCAGCGAGGAGGAGCGGCAGATCCGCGACGTCGTCCGCCAGCTCGTCGACGACCGGGTGCGCCCGTACGTCGCCGACTGGTACGAGCAGGGCCAGGTGCCCGCCCGCGAACTGGCCCGGGAGTTCGGCAAGCTCGGCCTGCTCGGCATGCACCTCACCGGCTACGGCTGTGCGGGCGCCTCCGCCGTCGCGTACGGGCTCGCCTGCCAGGAACTGGAGGCCGGCGACTCCGGCCTCCGTTCGCTGGTCTCGGTGCAGGGTTCGCTCGCCATGTACGCCATCTGGCGCTACGGCAGCGAGGAGCAGAAGCAACGCTGGCTGCCGTCGATGGCCACCGGCGAGGCGATCGGCTGCTTCGGCCTGACCGAGCCCGACCACGGCTCCGACCCCGCCTCGATGACCACCCGGGCCCGCCGCGACGGCGACGACTGGGTGCTCACCGGCGGCAAGATGTGGATCACCAACGCGCCGATCGCCGACGTCGCGGTGATCTGGGCGCGCACCGACGAGGGCGTGCGCGGCTTCGCCGTACCCATGGACACGCCCGGTGTGACGGCCCGGGAGATCCGCCGCAAGATGTCGCTGCGCGCGTCGGTGACCGGCGAGATCACGCTCGACGACGTCCGCCTCCCGGCGGACGCCCGGCTGCCCGAGGCGGTCGGGCTCAAGGCGCCGCTGAGCTGCCTCACCGAGGCCCGCTACGGCATCGTCTGGGGCGCGGTGGGCGCCGCCCGTGACTGTCTGGAGACAACCCTGGCGTACGCGGGCACCCGCACCCAGTTCGGTCGCCCGCTCGCCGGGTTCCAGCTCACCCAGGCGAAGCTCGCCGACATGGCCGTCGAGCTGGTGAAGGGTCAACTGCTCGCGCTGCACCTGGGTCGGCTCGCCGACGCCCACCGGCTGCGGCCCGATCAGGTGAGCGTGGGCAAGCTGAACAACGTGCGGGAGGCCCTCGCCATCGCCCGGCAGTGCCGCACCATCCTCGGCGCCAACGGTGTCTCCGGCGAGTACCCGATCATGCGGCACGCCAACAACCTGGAGAGCGTGCTGACGTACGAGGGCACGTCGGAGATCCACCAACTGGTCGTGGGGCAGCGGCTCACCGGGCTTTCCGCGTTCGCCTGACCTGCCCGTTTGCGCATTCCGGGCGCTCGGCGCGCGACTGTCGTACGGGGGCCGTACCGTCATTGACAGACGACGTGTCTGACAAGGACGGTGAGCGTGATGGCCCGCGACGCTGGCACCAACGAGCCCACGAGGGAGTTCCCCGGTTACCCGACCGGTGAAAACCTCAAGGAGCGGTCGGCCGCGACACCCGAGCCGACCATCGACACACCGGGCGACGGCTCCGGAGGCTTTGGCGGCCCCGGCAGCCCAGCGCCCGGCGGCGGTGGGGCGGCCCGCGGCCTGCTCCTGCTGCTCGGCGCCGCCGCGCTGGCCGTGGTGGTGCTGCTCGGCATCCAGGCGACCGGCTTCCTGCCGGAGTTCCGTAACCCGTTCGCCAAGGAGCAGACCGACCGCAGTCAGCCACCGCTGCTGAAGTCGATCCAGGACCTCAGCCGCTACGTGGCCGCCGAGGGCAACTTCCAGGTCGTCGTCGACACCCAGAACGACCGGCGCAACGTCCCCGACTTCCTCCTCAACGAGCGCACCCTGTTCGTCGGGGCCGGCAGCGTCGAGGCGTACGTCGACTTCACCAAGATCGGTGACGGGGCCATCGTCCAGTCGGCCGACGGCAAGTCCGTCGAGATCAAGCTGCCGGCGCCGCAGCTCGGCGAGACCAACCTCGACATGGACAAGAGCTACGTCTTCGCGGAGCAGCGCGGTCTGCTCAACCGGCTCGGTGACCTGGTCGGCAACGACCCCAACCGGCAGCAGCAGGTCTACAAGCTCGCCGAGGAGCGGATCACCGCCGCCGCCCGCGACAGCGGTCTCTCCGCCCGAGCCGAGGAGAACACCCGCAAGATGCTGGAAGGGCTGCTCCGCTCCCTCGGCTATCAACAGATCACGGTCACCTACATCGCTCCCTGACCTGCCCCACCCTCAACGCGGAAGCGCCCGCCCCGACTCACGTCGGGACGGGCGCTTCCGCACGTTGCTCCTGCGCCGCTCCGCGCTCCCGCGCCGCTCCGCGCTCCCGCGCCGCTCCGCGCTCCCGCGCCGCCCGCTCCGCGCTCCCGCCCCGCTCCGCGCTCCCACGCCGCGCCGCTCCGCGCGTCAAGATTCGCGCAACATCAGGGTTGTTGGTGCCTCGGGAGGTCGGGAGGCAGCAACAACCCTGATGTTGCTGCCTCGCCGGGCCTCGCAGGGGTGTGTGGGGCGGGTCAGTGTCCGGTGGAGGCGAGGTAGCGGTCCTCGTTCGGCATGAGAACCCAGAGGATCAGGTAGACGATCACCTGCGTGCCGGGCAGCAGCAGGGACAGCAGGAACAGCAGCCGGACCATCCCTGCGGACATGCCGAACCGTCGACCGAGGCCAGCACAGACACCGGCGAGCATGCGCCCCTCACGGGGCCGGACCAGTTTGCGACTCATCGTCGTACTCCCACTCTGCGGCGGTGCGCCGCGTCTGCAATCCACGGTAGAAGGGGATGACCAGCTCGCCCTCGGTCCCGAGGTGGAGCGGCAACCCGTGGACCCGTAGGTGCAATACCCGGGCAGACCCCCGCTGACGCCTCCCCGAGCCCATCCGCCTCCGGCCGCCCGTCTCCGGCCGCCCGTCGCGACCCTCTGGTGCGCCGCCCGACTGCACGGCCTCCCCGAGCTGCTTGTCCTGTCGCCGCGCCACGTGCCGGCGCCGAGTCTGCGGGTGTGCTTTGGAGCTGATGTCGCAAACGATTCAGCGTGTCGCAGGGAGATCGTGCTCGATCCTGGTTGTAGTGGCATCGAACGCGCGTTGACACCACTGGATCCAGGATCGAGCACGATCTTGCTGGCGGGCTGGCGGGCTGGCGGGCTGGCGGGCTGGCGGGCTGGCGGGCTGGCGGGCTGGCGGGCAAGCGGCGCGGGCGGACGGGCTGGCGGGCTGGCGTGCGAGTGGGGCAAGCGGCGCGGGCGGGCGGGCGACCCGGCGGGTGAGCGCGGGGTGGGAGATGGCGATCGGGTGTTCACGTCCCGGACCGGGTGGGCCGTGAGCTGGGCGGGTAGGCTGGCAGATCGGCCATCCACACCCCGGGTGGCCGCAACCCACACCCCGGGCGGTCACGAGCGGGGCCGCCTACCGGTGGCCACGACCCGGCCGGTTCCGTACGCCGGGACGACGGCGAGGAAGCGCAGCCATGATCAGTGTTTTCGACCTCTTCAGCGTCGGTATCGGGCCGTCAAGTTCACACACGGTGGGGCCGATGCGGGCGGCGCGTACGTTCGTCGGCGGGCTCAAGGCCGACGGGTTGCTCAGTGACGTCGCGCGGGTGCAGGCCGAGTTGTTCGGCTCGCTGGGGGCCACCGGGCACGGCCATGGCAGCGGTCCGGCGGTGCTGCTCGGGTTGGCGGGCGAGTCGCCGGAGACCGTCGACACGGACACCGTCGGTCCTCGGGTCGAGCGGATCCGGGCCGAGCGGCGGATCAACATCCTCGGTGCGCACGAGATCGACTTCGACCCGGACCGGGACCTGACGCTGCACCGCCGCCGGTCGCTGCCGTACCACCCGAACGGGATGACCTTCGCGGCCTTCAACGCGGCCGGCGAGGAGGTCAGGACTCGCAGCTACTACTCGGTCGGTGGAGGGTTCGTGGTGGACGAGGCGGCGGCGGGCGCGGACCGGATCAAGCCGGACAGCACGGCGGTGCGGTACCCGTTCCTGACCGGGGCGCAACTCCTCGACGTCACGTCCCGCACCGGCCTGTCGATCAGCGAGGTGATGCTGGCCAACGAGCGGTCGTGGCGCAGCGAGGCGGACATCCGGGCGGGTCTGTTGGAGATCTGGCGGGTGATGCGGGAGTGCGTGCAGCGCGGTTGCGAGCGTGACGGCGTACTCCCTGGGGGTTTGAAGGTTCGGCGGCGCGCGGCGGAGCTGCGGCGCGGCCTGGAGGCGGACGCCGGGACGGCCGATCCGTTGCACGCGATGGACTGGGTGACGTTGTTCGCGCTCGCGGTCAACGAGGAGAACGCCGCTGGTGGCCGGGTGGTCACCGCGCCCACCAACGGTGCGGCCGGGATCATCCCGGCGGTGCTGCACTACTACACCCGTTTCGTCGAGAACGCCGACGACGACGGTGTGGTGCGGTTCCTGTTGACGGCCGGCGCGATCGGCGTGTTGTTCAAGGAGAACGCCTCGATCTCCGGCGCGGAGGTCGGCTGTCAGGGTGAGGTCGGTTCGGCGTGCTCGATGGCGGCGGCGGGGTTGGCCGAGGCGCTGGGGGGCACCCCGGAGCAGGTGGAGAACGCGGCCGAGATCGGGATGGAGCACAACCTCGGGTTGACCTGTGACCCGGTGGGTGGCCTGGTGCAGATCCCCTGCATCGAGCGGAACGCGGTGGCTAGCATCAAGGCGATCACGGCCGCCCGGCTGGCGCTGCGCGGCGACGGTGTGCACAAGGTGTCGCTGGACAAGGTCATCAAGACCATGCGGGAGACGGGCGCCGACATGAAGGTCAAGTACAAGGAGACGGCGCGGGGCGGTCTGGCCGTCAACGTGATCGAGTGCTGAGCCCGGTCGATTCGGGGCATTCGTTCACCGACTGCTAACCTGGCGTCCGTTTCCGGAGGCGGGAGGCTGCGGTGACCTCTGGCGTCGCGGCCCTGTGGTCGCACCGCAACTCGCTGCGCATCCTGGTGAGACGGGACCTGGCGGTCAAGTACCAGCAGTCGGTGCTGGGTTACTTCTGGTCGTTGATCGAGCCGCTCGGCATGGGCGCGATCTACTGGTTCGTGTTCGGGGTGCTCTACTCCCGCGACACCGGGCGGCACCTCGGCGAGGCCGCCGAGTCGTACCCGTTGTTCCTGGTCACCGGGATCTTCGCGTGGATGTGGACCAGTTCGGCGCTGAGCGAGGCGACGAACGCGTTGACCGGCCAGTCGCGGCTGATCACCACGATGAACGTGCCGCGTCAGGTCTTCCCGATCGGCCGGGTCACCGGCCGGTTCGCCGAGTACGCGGCCGGCCTGCCGATCCTGATCGCCATCGCGGTGATCTACGCGGTGCACGGTCGGATCCACCCCGGCTGGTCGTTGCTCTCCCTTCCGCTGGCGGTGGCCGTCCAGGCCGTCCTGCTGACCGGGCTCGCCCTGCTGCTGTCCGCGTGGAACGTGCTGATGCGCGACGTCGAGCGGTTGATGCGGTTGATCATCAGGGTGCTCTTCTACGCCACGCCGATCATCTATCCGCTCAGCCTGGTCCGGGAGTCCAGCCTGCCCGGCTGGTTGAAGGTGGGGTACGAGCTGAACCCGCTGGTCGGGATCTTCCAACTGCACCACGCGATCTGGTACCCGGACGAGTTCCCGGACGCCCGGCTGCTCGCCACCACAGTCGTCGGCAGCGTGTTGGTGCTGGCCGCCGGCTGGTGGTCGTTCCGTCGGCTGGAACCCGCCGTGCTCAAGGAACTCTGACGTGGGCGCGCCGATCATCGAGGCCGACGGGCTGGGCATCCGGTTCGTCCGTAACCGTCGCCGGCAGTTGCGGCTGCGGGAGTTGTTCATCCATCGCGGGAAGCGTGGTGCGCTGCCCGGCCAGTTCTGGCCGCTGCGGGACGTGTCGTTCACCGTCGAACCCGGCGAGACCGTCGGGGTGATCGGCCGTAACGGCACCGGCAAGAGCACCCTGCTGCGGTTGATCGCCGGGGTGCTCATACCGGACGAGGGCGACATCCGGGTGAACGGCGCGGTGGCGCCGTTACTGGAGTTGTCCGCCGGTTTCTCCAACGACCTGACCGGGCGGGAGAACCTGCACCTGGTCGGTGGGCTGCACGGGCTGTCGACGGGCTACCTGAAGCGGCACTTCGACGAGATCGTCGAGTTCGCCGGTGAGCAGGTGGAACGGGCCATCGACACGTCGGTGCGGCACTACTCGTCGGGTATGAAGGTGCGGCTCGGATTCGCGATCATCTCGCATCTGCCGCATCCGATCCTGCTGATGGACGAGGTGACAGCCGTCGGCGACGCGGAGTTCCGCAAGAAGTGTTACGCGACTATTGATCGTCTGCTCGGGGAGGGGCGCACGCTGGTGTTGGTGTCACACAACGAAAAGGACCTGACCCGGTTCTGTCGTCGGGGGTTGTACCTCGACGCGGGCCGGTTGACGCTCGACGGCACCATCGCCGAGGCGCTCGACGCGTACCACGCAGCGGTCCAGCGGTGACGCTCGCGATCGTGCTCGCCGCCGGGTCGTCGGCGGCGGGCCTGACCACCGCGACCGGTGAGCCGCTGCCCGACCGCCTGGCCGCCCAGTTGCGCCAGGCCGGGGCGGGCGACGTGCGCTTCGCGGCCGACCTCGACGAACTGGCCACGCTGGTGGGCACCGCCACCGCTCCGGTGCTGGTCACCGGCACGGACCTGGTGGCGCACACCGCCGTACTGCGGCACCTGGCCACCAGCCCGGTGGGCCCGACGGTGGCGCTGGTGCTCGGCGACCCGCCGGTGCCCGGGCGGACGGCCGTGCGGGAGGAACGCGGCCAGGTGGTCGACGCAGGGCCGCTGAACGCCCTCGACGGCGACGCCACGGGTGTGTTCGGTGGCGCGTTGCGGGTCGGCGTGGACGACCTGCCGAACCTCGCCGCCGCCGCCCGGGCCGCCGCCGTCGGCGCGCGGCCCGTCACCGCCCCGCTCGGCCCGACCGGCGACGTGTCGCCGCTGCCGGCGGGCGGGGGAGCCGGCCACGACGAACCCGGGGCCGCCGTGGACCGGCTGTTCGCGGGCCTCGCGGCGCTCGGCACCCTGATCTTCGTCCAGCGGGTACGCCTGCTCGTCGCCCGCCGGGTCGAGAGCGCGGCCGAGCTGACCGCTGCCGAGGCGGCGGTGACGGCTGTCGACGAGGACCGGGCGGAGCTGCGGCTGTCGGTGAAGGAGAAGGACGACTTCTTCTCCACCTACTTCGTCAGCACCTGGTCGCCGTACCTGGTCCGGTCGGCGGCCCGGCTGCGGCTCACCCCGACCGGGGTGACGGCGATCTCGGTACTGTTCGCGCTGGCCGCGGCGGTGCTGTTCGGGGTCGGTGGGCGGCCCGCGCTGGTCGGTGGCGCGGTGCTGCTCTACCTCGGTTTCGTGTTGGACTGCGTGGACGGCCAGTTGGCCCGCTACACCCGCAACTTCAGCGCCTGGGGTGGCTGGCTGGACACGATGGCGGACCGGGCGAAGGAGTACCTGGTCTACGCTGGGCTCGGCTTCGGGGTCAGCCACGCCGGGTTGGGCAACGGCTGGGCCCTCGCCATCGCCGCGATGACCCTGCAGACCGTCCGGCACATGACCGACACCTGGTACGGGGTGTTGCACGACGAGGCGGCCCGGCGACCGCGTACGACGACGGGTGCCAGCGGCGGGATCGGTGACCGGCTCAACGCGGCGTCGACGAGGGTGCAGGCGGACACCGGCTCGCTGTCGTACTGGCTGAAGCGGACCGTCGTCTTCCCGATCGGGGAGCGCTGGGCGCTGATCGCGCTGACCGTGGCGCTGTTCAACCCGCTGGTCAGCCTGGTCGCGGTGCTGGTGTGGGGGGTTCTGGCGTTCGCGTACACCGGTGCGCTGCGTACGCTGCGGGCCCGCTGGATGTGGGTGCCGGTGCTGGACACCGTCGATGCCACCCTGCACCGCGACGACGGGCCGTCGGCCCGCCTGCTGCCGGTGGTCCGCCCGATGGGGCCGCTCACCCTGGCGGTGATCGCCGCGCTCGGCCCGGCGGTCCTGCTGGTCGCGGCGCTGCTGACGGACGCGCCGGACGGGCTGCGCTGGGCGGTGCCGGTGGCGCTGCTGGTGCTCCTGGTCGGTGGCCTGGGGGCCGGGGCGGCGCACAACGGCCCCCTGGACTGGCTGGTCCCCGCCGCGTTGCGGGCCGCCGAGTACCTGTTCGCCATCGCGGTCGGTGTGGTCGGCGGGGTGCCGGGTTGGTTGATCTTCGGGTACGTCTTCGTGCTCACCGTGCACCACTACGACCTGACGGCCCGGTTGGAGAAGCGGCAGGCGGCACCGCCGTTGCACGCTGCCACGCTGGGTTGGGAGGGGCGTTCGGCGCTGCTGGCCCTCGCGGCGATTGTCGGTCTGGCGGGTAGCGGGCTGGCTACACTCGGTGCGTACCTTCTCGTGGTCTTCGTGGTGAGCGTCGTCCTGGCCTGGTTCGTGCGACCGGCCCGTAGCGCGCGGGCGTCGGTCGCGCCGGTGGGCGCTGGAGGTGCCGCGCCGCGCTGACGGAGGGACGGCCGGATGACCCTGATCAGTTTCGTGGTGCCGGCCTTCCGCGTGCAGGGATACCTGCGCGAATGCCTCGACTCCGTCCTCGGTCAGCCGGAGACCGACATCGAGGTGATCGCCGTCGACGACTGTTCGCCGGACGCCGGCGGCGACATCATCGACGAGTACGCGGCCCGCGACCAGCGGGTCCGCTCGGTTCGGCTGCCGGAGAACGTCGGCCTCGGTCCAGCCCGCAACATCGGGTTGGACCGGGCCGTCGGCGAGTACGTGTGGTTCCTCGACGGCGACGACTGGCTGACCCCGGAGTGCCTGACCGAGGTGGCCGAGCGGTTGCGGGCGACCCGCCCGGACGTGCTGCTCGTCGACCACGTACGCACCCATTGGAACGACACCGCCACCCGCAGTGCGATGGCCGAGGTGTTCCCCGAGTCGCCGGGTCCGGAGACCTTCCGGCTGCGGGACCGGCCGGAGGCGATGCACCTGCTGCACACGGCGTGGAATCGCCTGGTCCGCCGGGAGTTCCTGATCGACCTGGGTCTGCGTTTCGCCCCGGGTTGGTACGAGGACGTCTCGTTCAGCTACCCGGTGCTGATGGCCGCGCAGCGGATCGGCGTCCTCGACCGGGTGTGCGTCAACTACCGGCAACGCCGCGCCGGTGCGATCACCCGGACCCGGGGCGATCGCCACTTCGAGGTCTTCCCCCAGTGGCACCGGGTCTTCCACCTGATGGACGAGTGGGGGCCGGCGACGGAATCCCTGCGGCCGGTGGTCTTCGAGCGGATGATCTGGCACTACCTGACCGTGCTCGGCAACGGCCAGCGGATCGCCCCGGAGTTGCGGCCGGCGTTCTTCGCGCAGATCACCGCCGACTACGAACGCTGGCTACCGCCCGGCGGCTATCCGGTGCCGGGCGGGGTGGAGGGGATCAAACACCGGCTCGTCGCGGCCGGCCGTTGGCGCACGTTCAGCGCGTTGCGGACCGCGAGCCGTGCCCGTGACGTCGCCCGGCGGCAGGCCCGTACCGCCCGCCGACGGGTCGGCCCGGTCGCGCGGCGCGGTGCCCGGCTGACCCGTGACGGGCTGCTGCGCGAGTACTACCGGGCCGAGTCGCGTCGGCCGGTCGACCCGACGCTCGCGGTGTACGCCGCCTACTGGTACCGCGGATACTCCTGCAACCCGGCGGCCATCTACGAGGTCGCCCGCCGGTTGGCACCCGAGGTGCGCGGGGTGTGGGTCGTGCGCCGGGACCGCGTCGACACGGTCCCGGCCGGAGTGGAGTACGTCGTCGCCGGCACTCCGGCGTACTACCGGGTGCTCGCCCGCGCCCGGTGGTTGGTCAACAACGTCAACTTCCCCGATTTCGTCCGCAAACGGCCGGAGCAGGTGCACCTGCAGACCCACCACGGCACCCCGGTCAAGGTGATGGGCCTGGACCAGCAGCGCTATCCGATCGGCGCGGGCCGGATGGACTTCGCCGGGCTGTTGCGCCGGGTGGACCGCTGGGACTACAGCGTCAGCGCGAACAGCTTCTCCACCCAGATGTGGGACCGCGCGTACCCGGCCACGTACACGACGTTGGAGGTGGGTTACCCGCGCAACGACCGCCTGGTGACGGCCGGCCCGGACGAGGTGCGCCGGCTGCGCGCCGAGTTCGGCGTCGGCCCCGACGAGCAGGTCGTGCTGTACGCCCCGACGCACCGCGAGCACCTTCCGGGCTACCGGCCGCCGTTCGACCCGGACCGGTTCGTGCGGGCGCTGGGTGACTCCGGCCGGCTGCTGATGCGCAGTCACTACTTCCACGACCGGGACCGCCGCCCCGGTCGCCCGGCGGACTGGGAACGGGTCCGCGACGTCAGCGGCCACCAACGGGTGGAGGACCTCTACCTGATCGCGGACGTGTTGATAACCGACTATTCGTCGGCGATGTTCGATTATGCGGTACTCGATCGGCCGATCGTGCTCTATGCCCCGGACTGGGAGGCGTACCGGTTGGCCCGGGGCGTCTACTTCGACGTGACGGCCGAGCCGCCCGGCGCGGTGGCCACCACCTTCGCCGATCTGGTCCACCTGTTCCGTACCGATGCGGTGCGCTCCGATTCCGCGAACAAGGCCCGTCAGCACTTTCGACGCCGGTTCTGCACATTGGACGACGGGCACGCGGCGGAACGGGTGGTGCGTCAGGTTTTCCTGGGTGAGCCGGGCGAGCGCTCTTCGCGCTGCTGATCGCCGCTGTCGTGTAATAGCAGCGTCATCAGCCAAACATGAGACGTTTACCCGATGTGCGAATCGAATGATCCTGGTCACAGTCTTCTGGATCGGCAGAGACGAGCTGGGGGGGACGACGGTGAGCACCGTCACGCTCAAGGATGTCAGCAAGGTCTTCAGGGACGGCACGTTGGCCGTCGACAGCATAAATCTCGATGTGAACGACGGCGAGTTCATGGTGCTCCTCGGGCCGTCCGGCTGCGGCAAGTCGACGGTGCTGCGAATGATCGCCGGATTGGAGGACCCGACCCAGGGTGCGGTCATGCTCGACGGAGAGCTGGCGAACGACCTGCCCCCACGGGACCGCAAGATCGCCATGGTCTTTCAGGACTTCGCGCTCTACCCGCACATGACCGTCGGCGACAACATCGCCTTTCCGCTGCGGCTGGCCGGGGTCGAGCCGGAGCCGAGGGGCGAGCGCGTCAGTGACGTGGCGAGTGCCCTGGGCATCGGCGACGTGCTGGCCCGCAAGCCCGGTCAGCTCTCCGGCGGCCAGCGGCAGCGGGTGGCGATGGGCCGGGCCATCGTCCGGCGGCCCGGCCTGTTCCTCATGGACGAGCCACTCTCGAACCTGGACAGCGGCCTCCGCGCCGAGCTGCGCGCGGAGATCTCGGGCCTCACCCGGGAACTGGGCGTCACCACCGTCTACGTCACCCACGACCAGGCCGAGGCGCTCACCATGGCCGACCGGGTGGCCATCATGCGCCGCGGCGTGCTCCAGGACGTCGGCACACCCACCCAGGTGTACGGCCGCCCGGCGACGCTCTACGTGGCCGCCTTCCTGGGCAGCCCGCGGATGAACCTGCTGGAGGCGTCGGTCTACGTCCACCTCGACCGGTACGTCACGCTGAACCTCGGTGAGCAGTCGCTCTACCTTCCCTGGAACGACATCCGCAGTCGGGCGGTGGCGCACTACCACGGCGAGCGGATCGTGGTCGGCATGCGCGCCGAGGCGCTCACCCCGGTCTCCCCGGACAGCCCCGGCGACGTGCTGCGGGGGCGGATCCGCTACCTGGAGCACCACGGGCACGAGTCGTTGGCGTTCCTCGACATCGGCGCCACCGCGATCATGGTCGACGAGATGGGCGCCCCGCTGGACCCACCACCTGTCGGTCAACGTGGCCTGCGACGGTTCGGCTCGGTGATGCAGCGACTCGCCGGCAAGCCGGTGGAGTCGCAGGCGCCGCCGGTCGGCAACACCCAGACCAGCGTGCTCCCCGACCCGGGGCGGCACCACCGTCGACCGGCGGAACTGGCGGTGCGGCTGGCACCGTACCCGGCGGTCAGCGCCGGTCACCCGCTCGCCGTCTCGGTCCGGATGGACGCGTTGCACTTCTTCGACGAGCGCGGAGCCCGGATCGACGTGGGTTGGCGCTGACGACTCGCCGGAGCGGGGTGGCGGGCGGGCCGCGCGGTGTCTTACCGTCTGCGCACCCAGTCCACTGTGCAAGACCACCGAGAGGGGTGCATCCGTGTCGGGTGACCGTCCCAGTCCGCTCGTCATCGAGCGCATCCTGCGGGATCGCGCGGGCATCTGGCAGCAGATCGTGGCCGAGGGCGACCTCAACGCGCTGACCGGCCGCATGTTGGCCAGCTCCGCCATCGCGCTGGCCTGTTACGGCGCGGTGCTGGGTGCCTTCCACAGCCCGCTGATGGCGCTGACCTCGGCGCTGAAGCTGCCCCTGCTGTTCCTGGTCACGCTGGCCATCTGCCTGCCCACGCTCTACCTGTTCAACCTGGTCTTCGGTGCCCGGCTCTCGGTGCGGCAGTCGTTGGCGCTGGTGATGGTGGCGATCACGGTCACCTCGATGCTCGCTGTGGCGTTCGCGCCGATCAGTCTCTTCTTCCTGATCACCGCCCCCGACTACGGGTTCTTCAAGCTGCTCAACGTGGCGATCCTGACCCTGTCGGCACTGGTCGGGCTGCGGTTCCTGACCGGCGGCATGCAGGTGCTCAACGACCACGGCCTGCTCGCGCCGGAGGTCGCCAAGACGCACGCCGACGCGTACGCCCCGGCGTCTGTCGACGTCCCGGCACCGGCGACGCCCGCTGCCGGGTCGGCCGACCCGGCACCGGCTGCCGCGCCGGTCGCCGGTCAGGCTGCCGAGCCGGTGGCCGTGTCGGCCGGTGCCGCAGTGGCCGCGCCGGCCGGAGCCACGGCTGCCGGGTCGTCGGCGAACGGTGCCGTGGCCACCTCGCCGGCTCCGGCGCACGTTCCGGCGCAGTCGACCGGCCAGCCGGCCGTCGCCGGGTTCCCGTCCGGCGCGGTGCCCTCCGGCTACGGGCCGGTGCAGCGCCCCTGGGCCCAGCCGCCGGTGCGGCGCGGCGAGCCGACGCAGCGGCCGGCGAGCATGACCCTGCTCTACATCTGGATTCTGCTCTTCGGTTTCGTGGGCACCCAGCTGGCGTGGACGCTGCGCCCGTTCTTCGGCGACCCGGGGCAGGATTTCTCGTTCTTCCGCAGCATCGACGGCAACTTCTACGCGGAGATCCTGCGCACCATCGCCAACCTGTGAGCACCGGCCGTCACCGGGGAAACCGCTGGTTGCCGCCCTGATTACCGACGAGTAACGTCAGGCCATGACCATCGACTCCCGCCAGGTGGCGGCCGGCATGCTGCAAGCGGTGCCCTTCGCCCGTACGCTCGGCCTCGAGTTCGTCGAGGTGGCACCCGAGGCAGAGGGTGGGGTGCGGGCAGTCGTCCGGTTGCCCGACTCGCCGGCCACCCACAACCACATCGGCGGCCCCCACGCCGGTGCCATGTTCACCCTCGGCGAGACGGCCTCCGGCGCGGTCGTCATGGCCGCCTTCGGGCAACTGCTCGACCGGGCCGTGCCGCTCGCCGTCCGGGCCGACATCGCGTACCGGAAGCTCGCCATGGGCCCGGTGCTGGCCACCGCGCGCCTCGGCCGGCCGGCACCCGAGGTGATCGAGGAGCTGGAGTCCGGCCGGCGGCCGGAGTTCCCGGTGCCGGTGGAGATCGCGACCGAGGACGGCAAGCCGACCTCGGCGATGACCGTGATCTGGACGTTGCGGCCCAACTGAACCGTGCCACGCCGGGCGAAAGGGGTTTGCGGGCCCAGCAGGGTGGATAGATTCGTACCGTGCTGGGCCTACCTGCTCACGTGACCGCCTGTCTCTTCGATCTGGACGGTGTGCTGACGCAGACCGCCCGCGTGCACAACGCCGCCTGGAAGCAGACGTTCGACGAGTTCCTCCAGCAGCGGGCCACCCGCTCCGGCGAACCGTTCCAACCGTTCGACCCGGGCCCGGACTACAACCGTTACGTCGACGGTCGCCCCCGCGCCGACGGCGTCCGGTCGTTCCTCGCCTCCCGGGGGATAGTGCTGCCCGAGGGCAGCCCCGACGACCCGCCGGACGCCGACACCGTCAACGGCGTGGGCAACCGCAAGAACGTCCTGTTGCTGCAGCGCCTGCGCACCTCGGGTGTCGAGGTCTACCCGGGCTCGGTGCACTACCTCGAAGCGGCGAGCCAGGCCGGGCTGCGCCGGGCGGTGGTGACAGCGAGCGCCAACGGTGGCGAGGTGGTCGCCGCCGCCGGGCTGGAACCACTGCTGGAAGCCCGAGTCGACGGGCTGGTCGCCCGCGCTCAGGGGCTGCGCGGCAAACCGCACCCCGACACCTTCCTCGCCGGGGCCAGGCTGCTGGGCGTCGACCCGACACACGCCGCCGTCTTCGAGGACGCGCTCTCCGGGGTGGCCGCCGGCCGCGCCGGTGGCTTCGGCTACGTGGTCGGCGTCGACCGGGTCGGGCAGGCGGACGAGTTGCTCGCGCACGGCGCCGATGTCGTGGTGAAGGACCTGGCCGACCTGCTGACCGTCGCCGACCCGTCGCCGCCGACCCGCACCGCCGCCGGGGAACGGGGTCCCGCGTGATCCGGGAGCGGGCCTATCCGGTCGAGCCGTGGCACGTCCGGGAGACCCGACTGGACATGGACGTGCTGGCCCAGTCCGAGTCGGTCTTCGCGCTCTCCAACGGGCACGTCGGCCTGCGGGGCAACCTCGACGAGGGTGAGCCGCACGGCCTGCCCGGCACCTACCTCAACTCGTTCTACGAGCTGCGTCCCCTCCCGTACGCGGAGGCGGGCTACGGCTTCCCCGAGTCCGGGCAGACGATCGTCAACGTCACCAACGGCAAGCTGCTCCGGCTGCTCGTCGACGACGAGCCACTGGACGTGCGCTACGGGGAGCTGTTGTCCCACGAGCGGGTCCTCGACCTGCGGGCCGGGACCCTGCACCGGGAGCTGCACTGGCGCTCGCCGGCCGGTCGGGAGGTCAAGGTCCGCAGCACCCGTCTGGTCTCGTTCACCCAGCGGTCCGTCGCCGCCATCAGCTACGAGGTGGAGGCCGTCGACGGCCCACTGCGGCTGATAGTGCAGTCCGAGTTGGTGGCCAACGAGTCGCTGCCCGCGCAGAGCAAGGACCCCCGGGTGGCGGCGGTGCTGGAGTCACCGCTGCTGGCCGAGGAGGAGCTGACCACTCCGGACGGCGGGCAGCTCATCCACCGCACGAAGGTCTCCGGGTTGCGGGTCGCCGCCGCGATGGAGCACGAGGTGCACGGTCCGGACCACACCACGATCGAGTCCGAGGGATACCAGGACTGGGTGCGGACCACGATCGCCTGCGTGCTCAAGCCCGGCGAGAAGCTGCGCGTGATCAAGTACCTGACGTACGGCTGGTCCAGCCGCCGGTCGCTGCCGGCCCTGCGCGACCAGGTCGGCGCGGCGTTGGCCGGCGCCCGGCTGGACGGGTGGGACGGCCTGCACCGGGAGCAGCGCAACTACCTCGACGAGTTCTGGGACGCGTCCGACGTGCTCGTCGAGGGCGACCCGGAGGTGCAGCAGGCGGTCCGGTTCGGCCTCTTCCACGTGCTCCAGGCCGGAGCGCGGGCCGAGCAGCGGCCGATCTCGGCGAAGGGGCTGACCGGTCCCGGTTACGACGGGCACGCGTTCTGGGACACCGAGATGTTCGTCCTGCCGGTGCTCACGTACACCCAGCCGAGCGCGGTGCGCAGCGCGTTGCAGTGGCGGTACAGCACGTTGGACTCGGCGAAGGAGCGTGCCGAGACGCTCAACCTCAGGGGCGCGGCCTTCCCCTGGCGGACCATCGAGGGGCCCGAGTCGTCCGGCTACTGGCCGGCCGGCACCGCTGCCTTCCACATCGCCGCCGACATCGCCGACGCGATGCGCCGCTACGTGATGGTCACCGGAGACACCCAGCTGGAACGGGAGATCGGCCTGGAGCTGCTGGTGGAGACCGCCCGGCTGTGGCGCTCGATCGGCCACCACGACCGGCACGGGCGGTTCCACATCGACGGTGTCACCGGCCCGGACGAGTACACCGCCGTGAAGAACGACAACGTCTACACCAACCTGATGGCACAGCGGAACCTGCTCACCGCCGCCGACGTGGTGATGCGCTACCGGGACGAGGCGTACCACCTCGGGGTCACCGACGAGGAGGCCGCGAGCTGGCGGGACGCCGCCACCTCCATCCACGTCCCGTACGACGAGGAGCTCGATGTCCACCAGCAGGTGGAGGGCTTCACCCGGCTCCAGGAATGGGACTTCTCGCACACGCCGGCGGAGAAGTACCCGCTGCTGCTGCACTACCCGTACTTCGAGCTGTACCGCAAACAGGTGGTCAAGCAGGCCGACCTGGTCCTCGCGATGCACTGGCGGGGGGACGCGTTCACCCCCGAGCAGAAGCTGCGCAACTTCCTCTACTACGAGCGCCGTACCGTCCGCGACTCGTCGTTGTCGGCGTGCACCCAGGCGGTGCTCGCGGCCGAGGTGGGCCACCCGGAGTTGGCGCACACCTACCTGCGCGAGGCAGCGCTGATGGACCTGCACGACCTCAACGAGAACACCCGCGACGGCGTACACATGGCGTCGTTGGCCGGCGCGTGGCTGGCCCTGGTCAGTGGGTTCGGCGGCCTGCGCGACCACGACGGCGAGCTGTCCTTCGCCCCCCGGCTCTCCAGCCGACTCAACAGGTTGGAGTTCTCCCTGCAATGGCGAGGGCTGGCACTGCGGGTGGATGTCCGGCCGCACCAGACGACGTACTCGCTGCGCCACGGCGGCCCGGACGACGTGGTGGAGCTGCGCCACCACGACCAGTTGCTGCGGGTGACCTGTGACGAGCCGGTGACGGTGCCGGTGCCGCCGGCCGATCCGTCCGGCCCCGCACCCGAGCAGCCACCGGGCCGGTCGCCGCTGCTGCGTCTACCCGAGCGCGAACAGTGACGGTCGGGGCGGAATACCTCCGCCCCGACCGCCTCGCACCGGTGTCAGACCGGCTCGCCGGTCAGCTCGTGTGTCAGACCGGCTCACCGGTGGACGGGCGCCCGATCGCGTCCCGGGGTGCCGCCGCCTTGGGATCGTCGGGCAGCCGCGCCGAAGCGGCCTGGTCCCCGAAGTCCTGGTTGCGCTCGGGCTCCTGTTCCCGCCGGGCCCGCTCGGTCTTCTGCTGCTGCTCGGAGATCTGCTGCTTGGCCATGACGATCCTCGCGATCCGTCGGGGCGCGGTTGCGCCGACACGGTCTGCGGTCGCTGGTCGCGTACCCGACGCCGCACGGGGCAAACGCGGCGGCCGGCGGGGCGCGTGCGGCGCGACCGGCGGGGTACCCGGGCCCCAGGCGATCACGCGGAGGTGAGGCATGGACGAGCAGGCAGCGGTGACCGTTCCGGTCGGGGAGGCGCACCTGTCCGCCGACCTGATGCTGCCGGCCCAGCCGGTCGGTGTGGTCCTCTTCGCGCACGGCAGTGGCAGTTCCCGGCACAGCCCTCGCAACGTGGCGGTGGCCCGTGCGCTGAACGGTCGGGGGCTCGGCACGGTGCTGGTGGACCTGCTCACCCCGGCCGAGGACGAGGTGGACGCGCGTACCGCCGAACTCCGGTTCGACATCGGGCTGCTGGCCAGTCGGCTCGCCGGGATCGTCGACTGGTTGGCCGTGGAACGGCCCGCCGGTGACGTGTCAATCGGCCTGTTCGGGGCCAGCACCGGGGCCGCCGCAGCACTCGTCGCGGCATCGTCGCGCGCGGACCGGGTGGGTGCCGTGGTCAGTCGGGGCGGTCGACCGGACCTGGCCGGAGGCGCGTTGGCCCAGGTGCGTACGCCGACGTTGTTGCTGGTCGGCGGCTTGGACGAGGAGGTGATCACGCTCAACGAGCGGGCGGCGGCCGAGTTGGGGGACGTCGCCGAGCTGCGGATCGTCCCCGGTGCCACCCACCTCTTCGAAGAGCCCGGGACGCTGGAGCAGGTGGCCGACCAGGCCGGGGCCTGGTTCACCACCTATCTCAACCGCTGATCACTCCGCCGGCACGAGGGCCGAGGCCGACCGGCGCTGCTGGACGGTGTCGACGACGCGCCACAGGACGGCGGTGATCGGGACGCTGACGAAGGCGCCCGCGATTCCCGCGATCAGTGTGCCGGCGGTGACCGCCACCAGGATCACCGCCGGGTGCAGTCGTACCTGCCTCTTCATGATCAGGGGTTCCAGCAGGTTGCCCTCGATCTGCTGCACCGCGATCACCGCGGCGAGAGTGAGCAGTGCGGTGGTGGGCCCGTTCGCGGCGAGCGCCACCAGCACCGCCACCGCGCCGGCCACCGTCGCTCCGATGATCGGCACGAATCCGCCGAGGAAGGTGATCAGCGCCAGGGGCAGGGCGAGCGGCACCCGCAGCACCACCAGCGCCAGGCCGATGCCGATCGCGTCGATCGCGGCGATCATCATGGTGCCCCGGCTGTACGCACCCAGCGTCTGCCAACCGGCCCGTCCGGCCTCGGCCGCGACCGGCTGGTTCGCGCCGGACACCCGCGACAGCACCCAGTGCCACATCGACCGGCCGTCCTTGAGCAGGAAGAAGAGCAGCACCAGCGCGAGCAGCGCGGAACCGAACACTTCGGTGGCCGTCCGGGCACCGGCCACCGGGTCCGGTGAACTGCCGCTCAGCCCCTCCCGGGCCTGGTCGACCAGCCGGTCCAGTTGTCCTTCGCTGACCGGCAGCGTCGACGTCACGAAGTCCCGGCTGCGCTCGACGCCCTGCGTCAACTCCTGGCTGAGCTGGTCGAACTGGCTCGCGGTCAGGTTCCACACCAACGCGCCGACGCCGACCAGGATGCCGAGCAGCAGCAACACGGTGCACAGCGCGGCCAGGGCCGCCGGCAGACGCAGTCGACGCAGCAGGAGCAGCACCGGGTCGAGCAGGGCGGTGAGGAAGACGGTGGCGGCCAGCGCGATGGCCAGCGGCGCCAGCAGGACGGCGATCCGGCCCAGCAGGTAGAGCCCGGCGACGATCACCACCAGGCAGGCGCTCCACGACACCGCGGTCCGGACCAGCCAGGGCAGGGCCGCCCAACTCTGCCGCGGGCCGGGGTCGCCGGTCTTCGTTCCGGGTTCCTCTGCCGCCATGTCGGTCCTCCTCGATCTCGGCGAGGTCGGTACCCAGCCGGTCGTGCGCCGACACCCGTTTCGGCTCCGTTCGCTGCTGCCCGGGCGGATCGTACGCCGGTACCCGACCCCTGGGCGGGAGTTCGCCGACCACCCTCGGACGACGGCGTTTGGGCTGCCGGCGCGAGGGAACGCCATTCGGAGACCGGAGCGGAGGGAGAACGCCGTGGGTGACTTCATGGACAAGGCCAAGGACTTCGCGAACAAGCACGACGAGCAGGTCGACCAGGGCATGGAGAAGGCCGGTGACATGGCCGACAGGCGTACCGGTGGGAAGTACACCGACAAGATCGACAGGGGCGTCGACCAGGCGCAGGCGCGTACCGGTGAGGGCGGCCGGTCGCGGTGACCCGTCGCACGGCACCGGGCCACCGCGTCGGCGGTGGCCCGGTTCGTCGTGCAGCGACGATGCTCAGCGTTCGCGCAGATCGTCGATCGAGGTGGGCCGCCCACTCAACGCGTCGCGCAGCCGGTCGACCAGGCCGATGCCGGGCGCCAGCAGTCTGTTCGCGGGCGGGTGGTCCGGTGAGCCAGGGTGCGGCCGGGTCGGCCCGATCTCCTTGACCGCCGTCACCTTGGCCGCGACGTCGACGAGTTCCTCGCGGGCCGTCGCCGCCCGCAACCGGGGAAAGAGTTCGTTCTCCTCCTCCCGCACATGCTCACGGATCGTCCTCGTCAGATGGGCGAGCAACTCGTCGAAACGGCTGTCGGACGGGTCGGCCGACTCCAACTCCTTCATGGTCTGCTCGGCCTCGGCGTGTTCCGCGATCTCCCGGTCGGCGATCTCATTGCCGTCGGGCAGTGCCTTGCGCGCGATCGGATAGACGTACGCCTCCTCCGCGACGGAGTGGCGGACGAGTTCGGCGATCACCACGTCCACGAGGTGGCGGCGGTGCTCTGGGGTGCCCCGTCGGTTCTCCAACTCGACGAGGAGCGCCTCGACCTCGCGGTGGTCGGCGACCAGGATGTCGACGGCGTCATGCTCGTCGGTGGTCTGCTGGTTGGTCATCTCACGGCCCCTTACCGGTTGCGGATCGGTGGGAGGTGTGAGGCCCTGGTACCCCCACGGGGCTGCACGAACCCACCGGCGACGATGGGTTCCAGGAGGCCGGTGGTGCCGGACCGGCACGATTGCCCCGCCCCTCGTCGGGGTAACCGCCGCCATGGCCGACGACCGCCCACCCGCCGACCGTGATCGGTCGCGCCTCGACGAGGCTGCGGAGCGGAGCGGCCAGGCAGTCGAACGGGTGCGGCACCGCAGCGGTCAGGCGGGCCGGATCCGGGCCCGGCAGTGGGAGATCACCCTGGTGATCTCCATCCAGGCCGGGCTGGCCGCGGCGATCGCCGCCCTGCTCGCCGAGAATCTGCTCGGCCCCGGAGCGCACGTCTTCGCCCCGGCCGCCGCGGTCGGAACGATCGCCACCGCCATCGGGCAGCGGGCCCGACGCACCTTCGAACTGCTGGGTGGCGTGTCGCTGGGCATCGTCATCGGGGACACCCTGCGGTACCTGCTCGGTTCGGGTCCGTGGCAGACCGGCGTGGTCGTCGCGCTGGCCATCGCCGCCGCGCTGCTGGTGGCCGGCAAGGGGGGCGCGCTGGTCGGCCAGGCCGGCGGTACCGCAGTGCTGATCGCCACGCTGGCCCCGATGGACCGTGGACTGGAGTTGCCCCGGATCTTCGACGCGCTCGTCGGCGGAGCGGTCGGTCTGGTGGTGGTCGCGCTGCTGCTGCCGATCAACCCGATGCGGGTGCTGGACCGAGCCGCGGCACCGATCTTCGAAGTCCTCTGCGACCAACTCGCCGAGCTGGCGCAGGCCCTGCGGGAGCGCGACGGCGACGGGACGCTTGGCGTTCTACAGCGGCTCCGGGACACCGAGAGCGATGTGGGTCGGCTGCACGACGCGCTGAGCGGTGCGGAGGAGGTGGTGACGATCGCTCCGGCCCGCTGGCACCGCCGCCAGCAGTTCCACAGGTACGCCCGCAGCGCTGACCACCTGGAGCGTCTGCTGCTCGACAGCCGAGCCCTGGCCCGCTGGTCGTCGACCGCGTTGCAGTACGGCGAGCCGATCCCGTCGGAGCTGCCGGACGCGATCGGCCGGCTCGGTCGGGCGGTCGTGGAGATGCGCAGAGAGTGCCGGGTCGGTGAGGACCCGCAGGCCACCCGCCGACTGGTCGAGGAGTGCGCCGAGCTGGCCGGGCGTGCGGCGGTGAGCGGGGTCGGGTCGTTCGGCGAGTCACTCGTCACCGGACTGCGTACCGCGGCCAGCGACCTGCTCCGGGCCTGCGGGTACGAACCCGACGACGCCAATCGGATCGTGCGTCGGTCGGCGGGTGCCGGCGAGGCGGAGCTGCACCCACCGGCCCGGCGAACACTGCGCCGGATGCGGCCGGCGCGGTCCACCCGAGCGCGCCGCCGCGCGCACCTCGCCTCCCGTGCCCGCAACGAGAGCCGGGCCGGCCTCCCCGCGAGGGAGAGACCGGCCCGGTGACACTCGTTCGGGTCAGGAGGAGTAGCCGCGCTCGGCGATCCAGTTGGCGACCTTCGGCAGGCTCACCCAGTACTCGCCCAACGTCGGGTCGGCCGGGTCGGCGACCCGGATGCTGTCGCCACCGTCCCGGTAGCCGACGAGGGTCAGGTAGTGGCCGCCCTC
The DNA here is from genome assembly GCF_029581275.1 of Micromonospora sp. WMMD1155. Classification (NCBI taxonomy): domain Bacteria; kingdom Bacillati; phylum Actinomycetota; class Actinomycetes; order Micromonosporales; family Micromonosporaceae; genus Micromonospora; species Micromonospora sp. WMMD1155. The sequence continues at coordinate 2,139,708 of NZ_CP120742.1, read as the reverse complement.
GTACGAGTGCGGGTTGCCGTCGGTGTCGACGGTCGTGCCCTTGATGTTGGCCACCACCGGCCGCCCGGCGTCCACCGCCGCCAGGACGTCCCGGCGCAACTGCTCGACCTGGTCGGGACGAGCCACCGAGTCACGGATCTCGGTGGTCCGGTACTTGCCACCGGTCAGTTCGTTCAGCACCCGCGTGGTGTCCAGGGCTGAGGGGGTGCCCGCCTCGGTGGTGCCGAGCAGCTTGGCCACCTCGTCCTGGGAGAGCGCCTTGCCCTGGGCGGACAGCGCGATCCGGGTCGCGGCCGGGCCGCAGTAGTAGAAATTGGGCTGAGCCTGGTAGTCGATGCCGAGGATCCGCTCAGCGGATCGCTGGGTCTGGCTCGTCGACGGCTGTGTCGGAGCGGCCGGGGCGGCCTGAGCGGCTACCGCCGGGCCGAGGGCGCAACCGCCGGCGACCAGCAGGCCGGCAACGGACAAACCGCTCTTCTGGACGATCGGATTCATGTCGAGTCTCCGTTCGGGGGTTGACGCCTCCGCGCAGCGGAAGGCGCAGCACCGGGAATGGCGCTCGGCTCAAACCGGGGGCGAGGACCAGCGGCGGGTTCGCCGTTGGCGCACCGGGGACGTAACGGCCCTGCTCCGGCGGACATTCCGTCGGCGGCAGCCGGTCCGGATGGTCACGACAGTTCGCCGTGGTGCGGACGTCGCGACCAGGTGTAACGGCAGGAGGCCGGGCGGGATTCCACCGTTGGGCGAGGTCCCGGTTCAGGGGCGTCGGCTTCCCGCTGTGGTTCAGAGGCTCCCCAGCAACCCGGTCACGGTGATCTCGATGACCACCCGCTCCGGATTCGGACGTGGGGTGCGATACCGCTCGGCGTAGCGGCGCTCCGCCTCCGCCACCGAGGCTCGGTCCGAGCGCAGCACCGCGCGGCCCTCGATGGTCAGCCAACGGCGGCCGTCCACGTGGCAGACGGCCACCGCCGCGCCCGCCGGACCTGCCGCGGCCACCTGACGGGCCTTGCTGGAGGCACCGGAGGTGATGACCCGGGCCAGCCCGGCCGCCGGGTCGAGGGTCACCCCGACGGGTACGACGTGCGGGGTGCCGTCGGCCCGCAGAGTGGTGAGCGTGGCAAGGTGACGTTCGGCGCAGAACGCGACGACCCGCTCATCGTGTACGTCAAGTCGATGACCGCCCGCCATGCCCGCCCCCTGCCGCCGCGCCGACCCCGATCATGGCACGCGACGGGCGGGGTCCCGATCGGGCCGGGCGGCAGGCTGACCGGGCAGGTGTCGACCGGCTGCCCGACGCTTCTGCACCAGCCGGGTCAGGTAGATCAGCGCGGCGGCCAGGACACCCATGTCGTCCAGGTAGATCGGGTCGGGGAGCACGTCGACCGGGAAGATCGTGTAGATCAGCGCCCCGTAGAAGGCGACCTTCCCGCCCGCGCCGAGCCCGGTCAACATCCGCCGCGTACGCACCACACGCACCGCCAACACCACGGCACCGACCAGTGTGGCGATCGCCAGGATGCCGGCGACCACCACGAGGACCCACGCCTCTCGGGACATGCCGTCACGCTAACCCACCGGACGGCAGGCGGCTCAGAACGCGGGCACCGTCGCGCGACCGCGTGCCGTCACCGCGTTCTCCCGGGTCTGCTCGACGTTCTCCCGGGTCTGCTCGGTCGACCGGCTGAACTCGCTCAGCGGCAGCACCGACGGATCCGCGACCCGTCGCCCGGTGGCGGCGTGCGCCTCCTCGCGCAGACTGCGGGCCGCCGCCACGGCCAGCTCCGCCGCCCGCCAGGCGACCTGCTCCTGCTCCCGGGCGGCGGCGTGCCTGGCCGCGAGGTTGTCGCGGATCGCCCGTTGCAGCACCAACTCCTGCTCGACCGGGTGCAGCCGCGGGTCCCATCCCTCGCGGTGCGCGAACACTTCGCTGAGCTGCTCCACCGACAACTCCCGCCGCCAGTACGCGTTCAGCGCGGCCCGGTGCAGGTAGCGCTCGCGGTCCGCGTACTCGGCCGGAGTCCGGACGGTCTGCGGCAACGGCATCGCGGCTGCGGCGGCGAGCCGTCGTACCGCTGCCTCGGCTGCCTCGTACGCCTGCCACGCTGCCTCGACGGCCTCCTGCGCGGCCACCCACTCCGCCCGGCGGCGCTGGGCGGAGCTGGTCGCCCGCTCCGCGGCCACCGCGACCTCCTGCGCGTAGCGGCTCTGCTCGCGTGCCTCCTGCACCTGTTCGAGTTGACTCGGCATGGCCGCGCGGCGGATCCGGGCAACCGGGTCGACGCGAAGTCGGCCGGGTCGCAGCAGCAGCGCGGAGACGGCGACGCCGACCACCCCGAGCAGGCTCAGCCAGATGACAGCGGCTCGGGACAGGTCGGGCAGGGCGGCGGAGAGGATGGTCTGCATGATCAGCACCTCGCGGTCGAAGGCGGGTATCGACGGGTGGCAGGAGGAGCCCGACAGGCCGGGTGGTGGGGTCGTGCCGTCGGCGGAAGCTCACACGCCCTGACGGACGACCCGGGACCGGGCCCCGGGAATCGCCGGAACCGGATCAGCGGGTGGGTGGGCCGCGCCGCGCCGCAGTGCCACGGCCGGGGTCGATGGCCGGCGTGTGGTGCGGGCCCGCCGTGACCGCAACGGGTGCGGCGGCGATGTCGACCTCGTCGGTCGGCGGCGCGACGGGCTGGCCGGCACGCTCGGTTGCCGGGGCCGCGTCGGGGCGGACCGTCGCCACCCGGCTGCTCACGGCGCTCGGCCGCAGCTGGGTCGGCGTGGGCGGTGGCGTCGCGACGGGAGCACCGCCGAGGCCGACCGCGAGCACCAGCGCGGTGACCGCCAGTCGGGTCAGCTCGCGCAGCGACCGCAGCACAGCCCACCGGGCTGGGCGGGCACAGGCTGCGGACGACACCCGACCAACCTATCGCCCACTCCGGCGTGCCGCAGCTCGGTGACGGTCCGATCTGCCGTGACCACCGCCACCCCGCACACAGTGGACGGTGTCGCCAGGTGCCCGGAAACAGCGGTGCCCCCGCCCGGATCAGGTCCGGTCGGGGGCACCCGTCGTGTTCTGGTCAGTTGCCGCTGCCGAGAACCGGCGGCGCGGCGTCACGACCGTCGCGCCACACCATCTCGTCCTCGGTCAACCAGGTCAGCCGCTCGTCGGAGTCGTCGTCCTGCGGCCGACCCCGCCCGCCGAGCACGCCCGAGTTGCCGCCTGCGGTCGCTGCCCGGCCACCACGCTGGCCGTCGATGCTGCGCCCGATCCCGCTGGCGGCGCGGCTGTCCGCCGGGGCGGCCCCACCGGTCGGACGAGCCGACGTGGTGGGTGTGCTGCTCGAACCGGCGAGCGTGGCGGTGCGGAGGACACCCCCGGCCGGCGCACCACCCGGCGCGCCGAAGAGCAGGCCAGGGCCGGAACCGGCAGCGAGGGGTGCCGTGCTCGGCCCGGCCAACCCGGCCAGCCCGGCAGCACCACCGGCGACCAGCGCTCCCCCGACCAGGGGGTCCGCCCCGGCGAGGGAGGTGCCTGGCGGGTCGAAGTCGCTGCCGGTGCCGGTCGGACCGCCGAAGACGGCCGGCGGGGCACCGGCGCCCGGGGCCTGCTGGCCCGGGACCGAGCCGTCGCCGATGCCGGGCGACTGGCCGGCGCGGTCGGGCCGGGAGATCGTCGCGTCACCGGTGTGCGCGCTGAAGCCGGTGCTGCCGGGCCCGGCGTTCGCCGTGGCGACCGTGGGAACGGCCTGCGGGGACGTCGGGTCCTTCCGGACGCCGTTCGGTGTGTCGGGATGTGGCTGGGGCGGATCGACGACCCGGTCGTAGGCGGAGATCTCGTAACTGCCGGCCAACTCGGCGACCAGGCTCACCATCCGCTGGTGAGCCTTCTCCTGCTCCGCCTTGTCCTGCTGGTGACCCGCGAGGCCCATGACCACCGCGCCCGGTAGGCCGAAGGTGGCGGCACCCTTCACCGCACCGGAGATCGCCTTGTCGTTGTCGTCGGTCTCCTCCGGGCTCTCGGCCTGCTTGCGGGCGGTGCGTAGATGGTCGGCCATCATGGTCAGCCCCTGCTTGATGCCGGCCATCCCGTCGCTCAGGGCGTCGGAGTGGGCGACGATCAGGCTGAGCCGCCGCTGGAACTCCCGACCCGCCGAACCCGTCCAGGTGTTGCCGAGCTTCTCCAGGTCGCCGTTCAGCTCGCGGCCGAGACCGTCCAGGATGCCCTTGAGCTCGGCCCACTGGGCCGCCACGCCCTCGATCTGCTCGGGCTGACCGGCCATCAAACCGTCATAGAGCTCCTGGTGGGTGTTGCCCTGGTAGCGCTGGGTGTATTCAGACACGCCCGTCCTCCTTCGGCTCGAACGCCCGATCGACGCCGTTGAGCGCCGCGGTGACATCGGTGGCGTTGGCCGCGTTACGTGCCTCGGCGGTGCGGTAGTTGGTCAGGATCGTGGTGGTCGCCTGCTGTGCCGCCAGCACCGCCTGTCGGATCCGCTCGGCCTGGTCGACATAGGACTGATGGACCTCGCTGTAGCGGCGCGCCTGGTCGGTGGCGTCGTAGAACGAGCCGAGCGCCGGCGGGCGGCACTGCATCTCGGTGTTGAGCTTGCGCAGCACCGACTCCACCTGACTCAACCGTGCAGACAGGTGCTGGTGGAAGTCCTCTAGGGACAGCAGGTCGACTTCCGTACGCCCGGTCATGGCAACATCCCCGTCGTTCTGGTTGACAACCGTCAGCGACATCCAGGTTAGTCCACGGCTACGACGCCGGGCGACCCGTCACCGCTGCTCAGCCATCCGCCCCGGTCACTGTCCGATCGTCCGGCGAGAAGACCGACATCGCGCCCTCGCGACTCAGGGTGGGCCCGGTCGGAATCAGCGCGAGCAGCGAACCGGGCACCGCCAGTGGAGTGACCCCGCCGTAGCCGAGCACCCCCAGCGTCGCCGCGGAGCCGAGCGGATACCGGATGCCCTGCGGGGTGATCAGGTAGATCGTCGACCCGGCGGCACCGGAACCGCTGGTCCCGGCACCGGGTGAAGCCTGTGCGATGACGCCCTTGCCGCCCGGCAGCAGCACCGCCTCGGTGGTCCGTACCGCGTCTCGTCGGGTCTGCGGCACCGGCAGCGGGCCCGGGTTGGTCGCGGTCAGCTCGGCCGGCGCCCGATCGAAGACCTCCAGGGTGGTGGTCGGCGGTCCGCCCGTGCTGCTCGCCCGGTACGTCGCGCACAGCGTGGTCTGACCCGGGTTGGTCGGGTGGAAGCTGGGCATCGTCTTGGGCAGCCCCTCCTCCTCGACCCGCTGTTCGACGAACAACTCGCCGGCCTGGTTCGGCGTGATGTCCGTGATCCGGCCGCCGCCACCGACCATCAGCAGGGCGGTGATCTCACTGATCGAGGCGAGACCCTCCCGGGTGAGCACGTAGTACCGCCCGGCGGCGCTGAACACCTGACCGACCTTGGCCGGTTGGCCGGCCACCCTCCGCGTGCTGGACTCACCCTCACCGGGCAGCGACGGCTTGCGCAGCGGTGGCCCGGCCGGCACGGCGTTGAGCAGTTGCTGCCCGACCCGCAGCGGCGCCACGTCGGCCATCTTCAGCGCCGTGATCGTCCGGTCCCCGCCGAGCACCTGGAGTCGGACGTCGTCGGTGACCAGGTACCGCTGGTTGTCCACCACGACGAGCGCCGCCCGGTCGCCCAGCGGGACGCCGCCGGGCAACGCCCGGTCGATCACCACCCGGGTGCGGGAGCGCTGCGGATCGACCGGGTCCGGCACGTCGCAGACCGACCAGGGCAGACCGGTCAGCGACTTGCGGTCGGGTAGGGCGTCCGGTGCCCCGACGATGCCGAGGGTGAGCCCGCGTGGCCGGTCCCGCAGGGACGCCTGGGACATCGTCCGTGCCGTCGCGTCGGGCTGGTCGAGGATCAGCCGCGCCGAGGCGTAGTTGAGCGTCGGATGGAGCTGCCCCTCCAGGAACACGTACGTAGCACCGGTCTCCCGTTCGATGACCAGGGTCTGGTCCTCCAACGGCGCGGTGTTCCCGGTGAGCTGACCGTAGGCACCGACCCCGCCGAGCACCACGGCCGCGGTGATGACACTGCCGAAGACAGCCATGCCGAGCCTTCGCATCGGCAGGTTCGTGGTCTCCGGATCGCCCGACAGCAACGCGGAGACGATCCGGCGGGTGACGAAGCGGTACGCCTGCACCTGATCGCGGCGGGTCCGCATGACTTACCTCCGGCGGGGTGGATCCGCGACGATCAGGTCGGGGTGCCGTCGCGGGCTTCCCTACGATAAGGGGCCGACCGGGGTTGCTCGGGACCACCGCTCGCCCCGGCACCGGAGGGGACCCGGCGCAGAGCCGTACGTGCAGGAGGGACAGTCAGCGATGACGCAGGTTCAGGCACGACCCGCCCGAGCGACAACGGACCCGTCCACGACACGCTCGACGCCACCGGCCGACCGGCCCGGTCGAGGGCGGGTCGGCCCGGTGCTGGTCGGGCAGCTCGTCGTGCTGGAGTTGTGCGTGCTCGGCGTCTGGGCCGCGTCGGCCGGGCCCAGTTGGGCGCTCGCCCTGGCGGGTGGCGTGGCGCTGCTCGCCGTCCTGGTCACCTTCGCCCGGCGGGGCGGCCGCTGGTGGTTCGAGGACCTGCTGCTGCGGCGGCGGCTGCGACGCCGTGGTGAGCGCGCGTCGGCGGCGGTGGCCGGTGGCACGGCGGCGGACCCGCGGCTGGCCACCCTCGCCCCCGAGTTGAGCATCATCGAGCTGACCGACCGGGGCACCCGGCTCGGCATCGGGCAGGACGCCCAGGGGTGGTTCGCGGCGGTGGCGCTGCAGTCCGTCAGCGGTGCGACCGTGGGGTCGGTGCCGGCGTCCACGGTGGACCAGGTGCTGGGCGTGCTCACCGACTTCAGCGCGCCGGTGTCCCGGGCCCAGGTGGTCGCGCACACCCTGGTCTGGTACCCGGCGCCGGGCGCGCCACCGGCGGCGCACCGGACCGTCTGGGTGGCGCTGCGGCTCACCGTCCGCGACGCCCGGGTAGAGGCGGTGAGCCGGGGCGGCGGGCTGCCCGGCGTACACCGTACGGTGGCTGCCGGGATCGGCCGGCTCGGTAAGGCGCTGACCAGCGCGGGTCTGTCCCACCGGCCACTGGGCCGGGAGGAGCTGCGCGCCGCCATCGTCTCCGCCGCCGGCCTTGACCTGGGGCCGGAAGCGCCGACGGAGACCTGGCGTGGGTTGCGCGGCGGCGGGTGGACCCACCGGTGCATGGCGCTTCGGGGTCGGCCGGACGCGCCGCTCGGCCCGCTCGTCGACGCGATCACGGCGACCTCGGCGCCGTCGCACACGGTGGCCGCGACGGTGTCGATGGACGGCCGGGTGGCGGCGCCGCTGCTCCGCATCGCCGCGATGGACGGTCACGTGGAGGCGCTGCTGAAGGTGGTCCGGGACGTCGCGCAACGGGCCGGTATGTCGACCCGACCCGTGGACGGTCAGCACGGCCCGGGCGTCTACGCCAGCGCCCCGGTGGCGTCGGCGTCGGGAGCGTCCACCCGCCCGCGGTCGTAGTGACCGGCGGGCGGTCAGGGCCGGAGGTTGACGATCCAGCCGTAGAGCCCGCACACCCAGAAGGCGAGCGGGACCAGTGCGATGATCAGCAGGATCTCGGCGATGTCGAGGAGTCGGCCCCAGACCGGTGAGATACGTTTGCCGGCGACGGTCAGGCCGTAGATCAGGCTGATCACGGCGGCCAGCACCAGACCGCCGAGCACCAGGCCGAGTTTGACCGGCAGTGAGCCGTCGGTGAAGGTGGCCGCGGCGGCCAGGCCCAGCCCCGCCGTGCCGGCGAGCAGCACCGGGGTGCGCTGGGCGCGGCCCAGGAGCGGTCGGGCCCGCAGTAGCGACAGCAGCGCCAACACCAGGCACAACAGCACCGCCGGCAGTCGGCCGTCGAGAGCCAGCACGAGTTCCGCGCCCAGCACCAGCAACGCGAACGTCCACAGCAGACCGGTCAGGAACTGGTCGGCGCGTTCACTGCGCAGGAGCACCTGCCGGCCGTCCACCGACTCGGTGTCGGTCTTCAGGTCCTCCGGCCCGGTCGGGATCGACGGCACCGGCAGTCGCGCCAGCCGGTAGGCGGTCATCGGCAGCGCCGGCACCACGGCGAACGCCACCGCGGCCACCACCGCCGCGGAGGCCGGCGCGTCGAGGCCGAAGAGCAGGCAGAGCAGCGCGCCCAGGCCGGTCGCGGCCCCCACCCCGATCGCGGCGAAGAAGAGTGGGTACCGGTCACCGACCGCCAACACGGCGACGGCCCCGGCGACCACCGCGGCGGTCGCCGCCAGCAACACGTGCGGGCTGGCCAACCCGGTCAACGGCCGGTCGCCGGCGAGCAGCAGCAGGCCGCCGGTGGCGGCGTGCGTCAGGCCCAGGAGGGCCAGCACCGCGCCGGTCCGGCTGTCACCGGCGGCCCTGGACAGCACGGCCGCGCCGACCAGCAACGCCACCGCGACCAGCAGGGCGGCCAGCGCGCCGGGCAGGTGCGGTGGGCCGGCGAAGAGCGCGGCGAGCGCGCCCGCACCGAACGCCGCCGCCGCGAAGACCACAGCGAAGGACCTGGTCGCGGCGGCCTGCCAGGCCCCGGGACGCTGGTTCGTCGCGGTGGCGACCGCGTCCACCACGTCGTCGAAGACGATCTCCGGTGCGGCCGCGGACCGGGGGTTGAAGTAGAGCACCTCACCGTCGCGGACGCTGAGCTGCGCAGCGGTGCGCCCGCCGTCCAGCGGCGCGCCGCCCAACCGGGACAGCGCCCAGCCGCCGTGCCGCGCGCCCTCGTCGGCGAGGTCCTCGCCGGCGTACCGCAACAGGGTGGGGAGCAGGTCCGCCAACGGCACGTCCGACGGCAGCGCCAGATCCATTCGGGTACGCGGGGCCACGATGGTGATCCGGCTCAGACCACCGGTCGCCGTCTTCGTCGCCACAGTGGCCTCCAGGTGTGCGTCTGCGATCGGCTGGCCGCGATGCTGCGGTCCGGGTCCACCGCGCCCACGGCAGATTACCTACGATGGCGGGCACGTACGATGCCCACCCGCGGGCTCCGGTCCGCGCCGGCACGTCATCAGGGCCGCTTCTGGGGAGGAGACAGCCGTGAGCACGGTGGTGTTCCGCCGGCTCCCGCGTCAGCCGGGGCCGGCCCTACCTCGCGGCGAGGTGCTGCTGGAGTCACCCCCCGAGCTGCCCGAGCCGACACCCCGCGGCATGGGGCAACTGCTCATGATCCTGCCGATGTTCTGCGGGGTCGGTGCGATGGCCTTCCTCTACGCCGGCAAGGGCGGCGGCATGATGACGTACGTCGCCGGCGGCCTCTTCGGCGTCTCGATGCTCGGGATGGCGATCGGCTCGCTGGCCAACAGCGGTGGCAAGGACAAGGCCGAGTTGAACGCCGACCGCCGCGACTACATGCGCTACCTGGCGCAGATGCGCAAGCGCACCCGCCGCGCCGCCGAGCAGCAGCGGGCCGCGATGGCGTGGCGGCACCCCGAGCCCGACGCGCTCTGGTCGATCGCCGCGTCCCGTCGGCTCTGGGAGCGACGGATCACCGAGGACGACTTCGGTGAGACCCGGATCGCCCTCGGCCCGCAGCGGCTGGCTGTCGAGATCGTCCCGCCGGAGACGAAACCGGTCGAGGACCTGGAGCCGATGAGCGCCATCGCGCTTCGCCGGTTCGTCCGCGCACACTCCACAGTGCCCGAGTTGCCGACCGCGCTGTCGGTGCGTGCTTTCAGCCGGGTGGTGCTGCGCGGTGACCGCGATCCGGTGCTCAACCTGACCCGTGCCGCGCTCGGCCAGTTGGCCACGTTCCACGCGCCCGACGACCTGGTGGTGGCGGTCGTCGCAGCACCGGACCGGCAGTCGTCCTGGGGCTGGGTGAAGTGGCTGCCACACGCGCACCACAGCGCCCGTACGGACGCGGCCGGCGCCCGCCGGCTGGTCTTCGCCAGCCTCACCGAGGCCGAGGCCGCGCTCGCCGGTGAGCTGGCGTCGCGACCCCGCTTCGCCCCCGAGGCCAAGCCGTTGACGACCGCCGCGCACCTGGTCGTGGTCATCGACGGTGGCGAGGTCTCGCCGACCTGTCAGCTGGTGGGGCCGGGTCTGCTCGGCACGACGGTGATCGACCTCTCCGGCACGGTCCCGCGCGACGCCGGCCGTTGGCTGCTGTGCCTCGACGTCGCCGACGGAAGCACCCTCGACCTGGTACGCGGCAGCTCGACGTCGCCGCTGGGCCGCCCCGACCAGCTCAGCGCCGAGGCCGCCGAGGGGCTGGCCCGGCAGATCGCCCCCTACCGGCTGTCCCAGCAGCAGACCAGCAGCGAGGAACCGCTGGCCCGCAGCATGGAGCTACCGGACCTGCTCGGCGTGGGCGACGCCGCGACCGTGGACGTGCAGAACACCTGGCGTCCGCGCGGTCACCGGGACCGGCTGCGCATCCCGCTCGGCGTCGGGCCGGACGGCAACGTGGTCGAGCTGGACTTCAAGGAGTCGGCGCACGAGGGCATGGGCCCGCACGGCCTGGTCATCGGCGCCACCGGGTCGGGTAAGAGCGAGTTGCTCCGTACGGTGGTGGCCGCGTTGGCGGTGACCCACTCGTCGGAGGAGTTGAACTTCGTCCTGGTGGACTTCAAGGGTGGCGCGACGTTCGCCTCGCTGGAGGCGCTGCCGCACACCAGCGCGGTGATCACCAACCTGGCCGACGAGCTGCCGCTCGTCGACCGGATGCGGGACGCGCTCGCCGGTGAGATGGTGCGTCGCCAGGAGTTGCTGCGGGCGGCCGGAAACTACGTCTCGCGCTTCGAGTACGAGAAGGCCCGCGCCGCCGGTGAACCGCTGGCCCCGATGCCCAGCCTGCTGATCATCTGTGACGAGTTCAGCGAGCTGCTCGCGGCCAAGCCCGACTTCATCGACCTGTTCGTGATGATCGGCCGACTGGGTCGGTCGCTCGGCGTGCACCTGCTGCTGGCCAGCCAGCGGCTCGAAGAGGGCAAGCTGCGTGGTCTGGACACGCACCTGTCGTACCGGATCGGTCTGCGCACCTTCTCCGCTGTGGAGAGCCGGATCGTGCTCGGTGTGCCGGACGCGTACGAGCTGCCGAACGCCCCCGGTCACGGCTACCTGAAGACCGACACCAGCACGATGCTGCGGTTCCGGGCCGCCTACGTGTCGGGGGCCTACCGGGCGCCGGGGCAGCAGGCGAGCGCCTCGCAGGCGTTGGTGCAGCGGCGGATCGTGCCGTACGGCCTCGACTTCGTTCCGGCCCGGCTTCCGCAGATGCCGGTGGCCGCCGCCCCCGAGCCGGAGCAACCGGCCGACGGCAAGGCCGTGGCGATGCTCGACGTGCTGATCGCCCAGCTCAAGGGTCGGGGCCGCCCCGCCCATCAGGTGTGGCTGCCGCCGCTCGCCGATCCGCCGGGTCTGGGCGAGTTGCTCGGCGCGCTGGCGGTCGACCCGACCTACGGGCTGTGCACCGCGTCCTGGCCCGGCCGGGGTCGGCTGACCGTGCCGGTCGGCGTGGTGGACCGCCCGTACGAGCAGCGCCGCGACCCGATGATGGTCGAGCTGGCCGGGGCCGGCGGCAACGTGGTCATCGTCGGCCGTTCGCTCAGTGGCAAGAGCACCATGCTGCGTACGCTGCTCGCCTCGCTGGCTCTGACGCACACACCGCGCGAGGTGCAGTTCTTTTGCCTGGACTTCGGCGGCGGCGCGCTGCGCAGCCTGGAACGGCTGCCGCACATGGCGGGGGTGGCCGGTCGGCGGGACGTCGAGGCGGTACGCCGGACGGTCGCCGAGGTGGTGGCCGTCCTGGACGACCGGGAGACGCGCTTCGCCCAGCACGGCATCGACTCGGTGGCCAGCTACCGCCGTCGACGGGCCGCCGGAGAGTTCGCCGACGACCCGTTCGGTGACGTGTTCCTGGTGGTGGACGGTTGGAACACGCTGCGCCAGGAGTACGAGGAGCTGGAGCAGACCATCACCACCCTGGCCAACCGTGGCCTCGGTTTCGGCGTACACGTGGTGCTGACCGCCGTGCGGTGGGCGGAGATCCGGATCAACATGCGGGATCTGCTCGGCACCAAACTGGAGTTGCGGCTCGGCGACGCCTCCGAGTCGGAGATCGATCGCCGGGCGGCGGCGAACGTGCCGGAGAAGTCGCCCGGTCGCGGTCTGACCCGGGACAAGCTGCACTTCCTCACCGCGATCTCGCGGATCGACGGCCGCCGCGACATCGACGACCTCAGCGAAGCGTCGGTGTCCCTGGCCGGGCACGTGGCGGCGAACTGGCCGGGGCGCCCGGCCCCGAAGGTCCGACTGCTGCCCCGGCGACTGCCGGTGGGCGAGTTGGCCCGGATCATCGACCGGTCGGCGCCCGGTCTGCCGATCGGCGTCAACGAGTCGGCGCTGGCACCGGTCTACCTGGATCTGGCGAACGAGCCGCATCTGACGGTCTTCGGGGACGCGGAGTGTGGCAAGACCAACCTGTTGCGACTGATCGCCCGGGGGATCACCGAGCGGTACACGCCCGCGCAGGCCCGTCTGGTGATCGCCGACTACCGGCGTGGTCTGCTGGGTGCGGTGGAGGGCGATCATCTCCTGGACTACGCGCCGTCCAACCAGGCGTTTGCGCAGGGGTTGGCCTCGATCCGTAGCGCGTTGTCCAACCGTCTGCCCGGTCCGGACGTGACCACCGCCCAGCTGCGCGACCGTAGTTGGTGGAAGGGCCCGGACCTGTACATCCTGGTCGACGACTACGACCTGGTCGCCTCCGGTGGCAGCAACCCGCTCAGCGCCCTGCAGGAGCTGCTGCCGCAGGCACGCGACATCGGTCTGCACCTGATCATCACGCGTCGGGTCGGCGGCGTTTCCCGGGCGCTCTACGAGCCGGTGCTGCAACGGTTGCGCGAGTTGGATTCACCGGGCCTGCTGATGTCCGGTAACCGGGAGGAGGGCGCGGTTTTCGGGACGCTGCGGCCGAGCCCGCAGCCACCGGGTCGAGGCACCCTGGTCCGGCGGCGTGACGGTCAGCAGCTGATCCAGACCGCGTGGGCCGAGCCGTCGTGATCGGTCGTCCGGCGGGGCGGCATCCGGTCGCCTCGGTCCGATTCACCGCCATCCATCGCGCGGCGGTGGTCAGGGCTGCGAGGGCTGGTCGGCTTCCGCTACGGTCTTCACTGGAGTGTCCGTCGGTGGGGTGTTGCTGCCTTGCCGCGGGGGAGGGGTGCGGCCGAGCCGCCACCACAACATGACGGAAGGGTGTGAAGCATGGCGTTCGAGGTCGAAGCAGCGACTCTGCATACCGCCGCGAGTGACGTGCGGTCCACGCGCAGCGAGGTTGACGGCGAGCTGAAGAAGCTGTGGAACGTGGTCGACGACCTTGCTATCGCGTGGAAGGGTCAGGCGTCGACGGGCTTCCAGTCGCTGATGACGCGCTGGAACGAGGACACCAGCAAGCTGCTGACGGCGATGGACAACATCGCCGACCTGCTCGACAAGTCGGGTACGACGCACCAGGTCAACGACGAAGAGCAGCAGCAGATGCTGGACAAGTTCCACTCTGCTCTCAACCCGTGATCCGCAGGCAGCAGAGGAGGAAATCGTGACGATCAAGGTTGACTACGCTGTCCTCGAGAGCAGCAACCAGCAGATGCAGGCCATCTCGAAGACCATCGACGAGAAGCTCGACACGCTGCGGTCGATGCTGTCCAAGCTGCACTGGGACGGCGAGGACCGGGTTGCCTACGAGCAGCACCAGGCCAAGTGGGACGCGGCGGTCCGGGACATCAACCGGATCCTGAACGAGATCGGCGGCGCTGTCGGCATCGCCCGCGAGAACTACGTCTCCACCGAGATGAGCAACTCGAAGGTGTGGGGCTGAGCAGTTCGGTGGTGTGGCTCCGGTCCGGTCGATCCGGGCCGGAGCCGCATCGTTTCCGGCCCCGGTAGGTGCCGCTAGGGCGTGTGTCGAAGCCCCTGGCCGGCCTGCGGCGGGCCCAGACGACGCCCGGCTGCGTTGGAGATGGGCCCGGATACAACACCGGTATCCGAGCCCATCTCCGCCTTGCCGGATCGCCGCCTGGACTCCGCCTCGGCTCGACCGAGGACTTTGACACACGCCCTAGTAGTGCTTTGTTAGGTTCTGTGGCGTTTGTTGCGGTGTAAGGGTTTCACGGGTTGGTGGCAGGTGAGGCAGGCGCCGGTCCAGGTCGCGAGGAGTCGTTGCAGCTCGCGGATGACCGCATAAAGGGTCAGGCCGGCGCATCCGCTTTTGGGTCGAGGCGCAGTTCGGTGATGAACAGGTGCGCGGCGGTGGCCAGGGTGACGTGGCGGTGCCAGCCGATCCAGGAGCGGCCTTCGAAGTGGTCCAGGCCGAGGCCGGTCTTGAGTTCGCGGTAGTCATGTTCGATGCGCCAGCGGATCTTGCCGTAGCGGATCAGGTCGGTGTGGCTGGTGGTGGCAGGGAGGCTGGACAGCCAGTACTTCACCGGTTCGGCCTGGTCGTCGGGCCACTGGGCGATCAGCCACCGCTGCGGCAGGAGCCCGTTGGGGTCACGGGCGACGCGGTGTCCGGCCGGGCGGACTCGTAGGAAGATGAACTGGGAGCTCATCGTGCCTTTCGAGCCTTCCCGCCAGGTGATCGTTTCCGTGGCCGCTCGTCCAGCGGCGCGAATGTGCTCGACCAGGCTGACCGCAGTCTTCGGGTAGCGCGGGTCGGTGCGCGTCGGTGGGCGACCCCGCCCGGACCACACCCGCGTCACCGGCTGCACGTCTGATGTGTGGGCGAGGGCATCGCCTTTGACCTGCATGATGTAGTCGACGGACCGCTCGTCCAAAGCGCCGCGGAACTGGCTGTCATCGCCGTAGCCGGCGTCGGCTGCCAGCAACGGCGGGCGTAAATTTTGCTCGGCCAGCTCATCGAGCATCTCCACGACCATCGACCACTTCGGCCGGTGATGCTCATCGGCAGGTATCCCGCACCGGGACCGGCGAGCGATCACCTCAGGGCGGTCAGCCTCGTCAACAGCCTGGTCGTCCCACGACGTCGGCAAGAACAACCGCCAATCCAGCGGACACGACGCGGCGTCAGTGACGGCGTGGACACTCACCCCGATCTGGCAGTTCGCGACCTTGCCCAACGTGCCCGAGTACTGCCTGGCCACGCCCGGCGAGCCCTTGCCGTCTTTCGGGAAACCGGTGTCGTCGACCACCCACACCACCGGCTCAACCACCTCGACCGCCCGACGGGCCAACCGCATCCGCACCGCCTCGGTGTCCCACGTCGAGGTCGTCACGAACTGTTGCAGCCCCTGATGATCCACCCCAAGCCGATCCGCCATCGGCTGCATCGACTTACGCCGCCCGTCCAGCAACAGCCCTCGCAGATACGTCTCACCCTTGGCCCGCTGATCCGAGCGCACCAAAGGGGTGAACACATCCACGGCGAACGCCTCAAGCCGTTGCCGCACAACCAAAAGCTCGTCAGGAGTCACCGCAACATCGAACTACTCAGACCGCCCCGATGACCCCACGACACGCCGACCTAACAAAGCACTACTAGTCGAAGCCCGGTGCGTCGACGCGCCGGCCCGGTCGCCAATCGCGCCGGCGGCCCCGGGCCACGATCGGTCTTCCGACCAGCAGCAGGACGGTGATCAGCCCGCCGATCAGCGCCGCCCAGATCGCGACGGTACGTTGCCGGCCCAGCGGGTCGTCCTGCCTGACGGGTGCCGGGAGCGCGCTGACGGGCGGGTTGGTCCGGGTGCCCAGCACGCTCGACACGGCCCGGTAGGGGTTGACCATGCCGTAGCCGATGTCGGCGTTGTGACCGTCCGGTGGGTTGTCGGCGGTGCGTTTGAGTCGCTCGGCGACCTGTTCTGGAGTGAGGTCGGGGTAGGCCGCCCGGACCAGTGCCGCCGCACCCGAGACGTACGCGGCGGCGTAGCTGGTGCCACCGTTGGGCTCGGCGCGGTAGCCGGGCCCCCGTGGTGCCGGACCGATGATGTTCAACCCGGGCGCGGCGATGTCGACGTAGTCGCCGCTGATCGAGGTGCCGACGTGACCGCCCTCCTCGTCGACCCCACCGACCGCCAGCACCCCGGGGTACGCGGCCGGGTAACCCGGCCTGCTCTGCTGCCCCTGCTCCTGGTTGCCGGCGGCGGCGACCAGCACGACCCGCTCGGCCAGTGCCCGCTCGACGGCGGCGCTGAGTTCCGGGCCGGGAATCGTCGTCAGGGACAGGTTGATCACGTCGGCGCCCTGCTCGACCGCCCAGTCGATGGCGGCGGCGATCTGCCCGGGGAGCTGTGGGTCGTCGGTGTCCCTGAGGTCCGGCAGGACCCGGATGGGAAGGATGCGGGCGGCCGGGGCGATGCCGCTGAAGGGGACGCCGGTGCCCTCCCGGCCCGCGATGATGCCGGCGATCATCGTGCCGTGCCCGACGAGGTCGCACTGGCCCTTGTTGGCCGGCAGGCCGTTGAAGTCGCGACCTTCGAGCACCCGGCCGGTGAGCAGCGGGTGGGTTGCGGACACCCCGGAGTCGATCACCGCCACCGTCACTCCGGCGCCGCGGGACAGCGGCCAGGCCGAGGACGGTTCCAGCCGGCGCAACGCCCACGGCGCTGCGGCCAGGCCCTCCTCGCCCTCCGGGCCGCAGGAGGGGGGCGCGGCGGTTGCCGGTGACGGTGCCACCAGGCCGGTGCCGAGCAGAACCGCCAGCAGTCCACTGAGGACCGGGCGGGTGGCGTGGCGGGGCGAGGGGGTCGCGCTCGACGGCGGGCATTCGCGCACCCGCAGAGATTACCGCTGTGGCCGGTGGGGCAACGGCCCGGCGACGAGGGTCAGGTCTGGGAGCCGACCTCCTCGGCGGGCGTATCGGCGAACAGCGCGAGCAGCGCGCCGACCTGGCGGTCGGCCTCGGCGGGGTGCCGGAACCGGCCGGCCGGGTTGAGGGTGTATTCGTTGCGCCGCCCGACGCGGGTCCGGTGCAGGTATCCGCCCGCCTCCAGGTCGGCGACGATCGCCTGCGCGGCGCGTTCGGTCACCCCGACCTCGGCGGCGACATCCCGCAGCCGGGCGGTCGGGTCGCGGGCGATGGCCAGCAGGACGTGCCCGTGGTTGGTGAGGAATGTCCAGTTCCGCCCGCTGCCGGTCGGCGTGCTCGCCATCGTGTGACCGCCTCTCCGGATGTCCGCCCTCGGTGCGTCGCCCAGCCGTCGATTCGGGGTCAACGTATGAAATCTATATCACGCATCCCTTGACGCGTCTTTCGGTGCGTGTGACGGTGGATCCCGAGCCAGCGCCCGCCGCCGGCCTGCCTGAAGCCGTTTGACCAGGTCAGATGCGTCGAGACGAGGTGCGGAATGAGTCATTCCGGGACGACCGGCGGGCAGCCGGGGCCGCAGCGGACTGCCGACCGGGCACCCGCGTCGAGCGGGCCGGTAGGGGCGTACACCGAGTTGGTGGCCGGCAACCGGCGCTTCGTCGACGGCACCCCGCACCACCCCAACCAGGACGCCGGGCGCCGGGCCGCCGTGGCCGACGGGCAGCACCCGTTCGCGGTGATCGTCGGCTGTTCCGACTCCCGCCTGGCCGCCGAGATCATCTTCGACCGTGGGCTGGGCGACCTGTTCGTGGTCCGCACCGCCGGCCACACCGCCGGTCCGGAGGTGCTCGGCAGCGTGGAGTACGCGGTGACGGTGCTCGGCGCCCCGCTGGTGGTGGTGCTCGGTCACGACTCGTGCGGCGCGGTCCAGGCGGCCCGGGAGGCCGCCGCGACCGGCACCCGCCCGCCGGGGCACCTGCCCGCGGTGGTCGACGCCGTGCTGCCCAGCCTGCGCCGCGCCGAGGCCGAGGGTGTGCGGGACATCGACGGCATCGTCGACATCCACATCGCACAGACGGTCGAGACTCTGCTCGGGCAGTCGCCCGTGCTGGCCGATGCGGTGGCCCAGGGGCGGTGCGCGGTAGTCGGTGTGTCGTACCGGCTCGCCGCCGGCGAGGTGCGCCCGGTGGCCGCGGTGCCGGCCGGCTTCACGACCCTCGACAGCGACCCGGCCGCGCCCGCCGCCGCCTGACCCGACCGGAGCCGCTCGGCCGCCGGACGCGACGAGGGCCGTTCGGCCGCCGGACGCGACGAGGGCCGCTCCCTGCCCGACCGGGGCCGCTCGGTCACCGGACGCGACGAGGGCCGTTCCGCGCGACGCGGAACGGCCCTCGGTCGATACCCCTGTGGGTCAGAGCAGCGACATGTGGACGTGGTCGGTGTGGTTCGACGGCCCGCTGTACGACTTCCAGCCGGTCGCCGGGAACCAGATCTGGCGGTTCCAGATCACGTAGTAGATGCCCAGCCGGTCGGCGTTGCGGATGAGGAATGCGGCGACGTTGTTGCCGTACTTCCGGGTGTCCTCGTTGTGCCACGGGGCGAAGCCGCTCTTCTGCAGCGACCAGTCGCAGGCGCGGCCCTTCGGGTGCTCCCACGGCCCACCGGAGCGGTAGCAGCCGACGAACCGGTTGAAGCCGGCCCGCTTGACCTCCTTGTACGCGTGCAGCGTGCGGGGCGTGACGCAGCCGGACGTGGTGGGGTCCTTCTCGCTGCACGACTGTGGCTTCCAGTCGCCGTCGGCGGTGCGGCCGGGGCCGATCTTGGCAACCGGTGACGTGGCGTCAACCAGGCCGCCGGTGAAGCCCTTTCCGCCGACGAGGGAGAGCGCCTTGTCCGCCTCGCTCTTGCGCTTCGCCATCAGGGCGGTCTGCTTCTGCTGCTCGCGGACCTCCGCGTCGAGAAGTTGCTTGGCCTGCTCGGCGCGGGCCTTCACCGCGTTGACCTCGGCGAGCTTCTTCTCGTTGACCATGTTCATCTCGTCGAGAAGCGAGGCGCGCTGGACGAACGCGTCCGGGGCCTTGCTCTCCAACAGCATCGCGAGCGCGCCGATGCGGCCGGTCCGGTACGACTGGGCGGCGATCTGCCCGACCTGTGGGGTCAGCGCGTCCAGGTCGGCCCGGGCCCGATCGACCTCCCGCGCCAGCTCGCCCTGCCGCTTCTTGGACTTGTCCAATTGGGACTTGGCTGCGGAGTAGTCGCGGTTGGCCTGCTCGATGACGTCGGTGAGCAGCTGCGGCTCGCCGTCCTCCTCGTGCCCGGACGGGGTGGGAGTCGTCGGGGCGGCGTGGGCCGGGAGGGGCCCGGCGAGCACGGTCAGTGCGGCGATCACGGCCACCACGGGTGTCAACCAGCGGCGTAGGGGTGCCGTCACAATGTTCCCTTCCGTCGACCGCCGACCGGGTTAGCTGACGGGTTCGGGGCGGAAGTGGCCCCTACCGCTGACGCGGATTCACCCCACGTACCTGGGTCCCCGGCTCGCCGGTTGGCGATTGGGCGGTGGCACCGCAGACGCCGCTTCGCGCCTTCATCGGTGACCGGCAGCGAGGTTACCCGAGAGTCGACCGGGTGAGCTACGCCTGGATGCCGACCAAAAGCGTCATTTCGCCATAGCGGTGAGTGACCAGTGACGCGGTTCTCAGGGTGTGGGCCCGATCTGGTCACGCTGAGGAGTGTCACCATGTCGTATCCGTGCTCCTGTTCGGCTCCGGCCACCGGTCGGCGGCGGTCGATGGGGGTGCGGGCCGCGTCGGGTCGGGCTCGTCGGAGTGACCCGTTCGCGGTGAGATCAGTGCGGCGAGCGCCTCGGCCCGGTCCGGCTGCGGTCGCGGGGCGGTGGCGTCGGCGGGCGACGTGCTGTCCGTGCGACCGGCGGCGGTCACCACCGCGGCCAGCCCGGTGGTCAGCGGCACGGCGGCGATCAGGCCGAGGGTGGCGACCGCGCTGCGGACGATCTCCTGGGCGAGGAACTCGCTGGTGAGGATCTGCCCGATCGGACGCGAATCGGCGGTGAGCAGGAGCAACAGCGGCAGCGACGCGCCCGCGTACGCCAGCACGATGGTGTTGACAGTGGACGCGATGTGCGCCCGGCCGACGCGGGTCGCCGCCCGGTACAACTGCAACCGGGTCAGGCCGGGGTTGGCGTGCGCCAACTCGGTGACGGTGGCCGCCTGGGTGACCGTCACGTCGTCGAGCACCCCGAGGGAGCCGATGATGATGCCGGCGAGCAGCAGGCCGTGCAGGTCCACGTCGCCCTGGAACATCGACAGGGTGGTGGCTTCCTCACTGCCGAAGCCGGTGAGGTGGGTCGCGGCCGTGGCGACGGTGGCGAGCACGCCGGTCAGCACCAGGCTGCCCAGTGTGCCGAGCACCGCCACCGACGTCTGTGCGGTGACCCCGTGCGTCAGGTAGAGCACCACGAACATGATCAGCGCGGCGCCGACCACCGCCACCAGTAGCGGTGACTTGCCCGCGCCGATACCCGGCAACACGAAGGTGAGCAGGATGGCGAAGCTGGCGGCCAGCCCGGCGAGCGCGGCGAGACCCCGCCACCGACCGAACGCGACGATCGCGGCGGCGAAGACGACAGCCAACCACAGCATCGGGGTGCCCCGTTGGTGCTCGGCGACGTTCCAGTTGCTGATGGTGGGGTCGGTCGGGTCGGTCAGCTCGACCAGGATGACCTCGTCGCCGACCTCGACCCGGGGTGCGCCCGGCCCGTCGGGCACCGGCGTCTCGACCTGCTCCCCGGCCGACGGTCCGTCGTCCACACGGACGTCGACAGTGCCGCAGCGGCCGTCACCGACGCGCGGTGTGCCCTCGGGGCTCGACGGCGACGGCGGGCACGGTTCCATCACCACCCGGGTCACCGTGCCGCGGTAGCGCGGCACGTCCGCCTCGCCGTCCGACTGCGGTGACCCGCCGCGCGGCCAGAGGACCAGGGCCGCGATCACGGTGGCGACGAAGAGAGGCACCACGGTCATGACGAGGATCCGTCGCACCCGGGGTGGGGCGGACGGAGCGGGACGGGCGTGGTCGGAACCCAAGGTGAGACTCCCAACGATCCGTTGCGGGGTACGTGTCAGTGGGCCGGTCGGTTCACCGTCACTGCGGAAACGTGGTGGAGGAACTCGACGGTTCGCCGGCTGACGATCGCTCGGTCACGGACAGTCAGGGTCTGACCCGACCGGCTGGCCGCGGCACCACCGTGCGACGGCGACGCTGCCCGTTCGTGCCTCGGTCCACCGGCGGTCATCGTGGGGAATGCTAACCAGCCCGGTCGGGGGACGCAGGTCGTGACGGAGTGTCGGCGGTCGAACCGCTCGCGTGGCGGCTCACCGACCGGCATGTTGGAGACATGGCCGCACCGTCACCGCCCGACCCTGGTCCGCACACCCCGGCGGCGCCGCACGACGAGCACGCCGGGCACGACGAACACGCCGGGCACGACAAGCACGCCGGGCACGATCCCGAGATGTTCCGTCGTCGTTTCTGGGTCTGTCTGGCTCTCACCGTCCCGGTGGTCCTCGCCAGCCATCTGGTGTCGGACCAGGTGGGCCTGAGCTGGGACGTACCAGGCCGTTCCTGGGTGGGCCCCGTGCTCGGCTCGGTGGTGTTCTGGTGGGGCGGCTGGCCGTTCCTCGTCGGCGCGGTGCGGGAGGTGCGGGACCGCGCCCCCGGGATGATGCTGCTGGTCGCGATGGCGATCACCGTGGCCTACGCGGCGTCACTGGCGACCAGCGTGGGCGCCTTCGACCTGGACTTCTGGTGGGAGTTGGCCGCGCTGGTCACCATCATGCTGCTCGGGCACTGGCAGGAGATGAAGGCCATCGGGCAGGCCCGGGGGGCGCTCGCGGCGCTGGCCGCGCTGCTGCCGGACGAGACCGAACGGGTCGCGGCGGACGGACAGGTCGAGGCGGTGCCGGTGTCCGGCCTGCGGGTCGGTGACGTGGTGCTGGTCCGCCCGGGCGGTCGGGTGCCGGCGGACGGTCGCGTCGTCGACGGCGACGCCGAACTGGACGAGTCGATGATCACCGGTGAGTCACGGCCGGTCGCCCGGTCGGTTGGTGACCGGGTGGTGGCAGGCACCGTGGCCACCGACTCGGCGATCCGGGTACGCGTCGAGGCGCTGGGTGAGCAGACCGCGCTCGCCGGGATCCAGCGGATGGTCGCGCAGGCCCAGGGCTCGGGTGGGCGGGCGCAACTCCTCGCCGACCGGTTCGCGGCCGCACTGTTCTACGTGGCGACCGGCACCGCCGTGCTGACCGTGCTGGTCTGGAGTGCGCTCGGCCGACCCGACGAGGCGGTGGTCCGCGCGGTCACCGTGCTGGTGATCGCCTGCCCGCACGCGCTGGGCCTCGCCATCCCTCTGGTCGTCGCGCTCTCCACCGCGTTGGCCGCGCGGTCCGGGATCCTGGTCAAGGACCGGTCGGCGTTGGAGCGGATGCGGACCGTCGGTGCGGTGCTCTTCGACAAGACCGGCACGTTGACCCGGGGCGAGCACGCGGTGACCGACGTGCTGCCGGTGCCGGGTGTCCAGCGGGACGAGGTGCTGCGGATCGCGGCGGGCGTCGAGTCGGACAGCGAACATCCGCTGGCCCGGGCCATCGTGGCGGCGGCCGGGCCCGCCGGACCGCTCCCGGCCACCGGGTTCCGGTCGCTGCCGGGCCGCGGCGTGCGGGCGACTGTCGACGGTACGGAGTACGCGGTGGGCGGTACGGCGCTGCTGCGGGAACTCAGCCTGGCGTTACCGACCGAGCTGGAGACGGCGACCGGGCGGTGGTCGACGCGGGGGGCCGCGGTGCTGCACCTGGTGCGGCTGCCGGAGGCCGTGCTCGGCGCGTTCGCGCTGACCGACGAGGTACGCCCGGAGGCGCGGCGGGCCGTCGACGAGCTGCGCGCCGAGGGGGTCCGGACCATCGCCATGATCACGGGTGACGCCCGGCCGGTGGCCGAGGCGGTCGCTGCCGAACTCGGGTTCCGGCCCGGCGTCGACGAGGTCTTCGCCGAGGTGCTGCCCGCGGAGAAGGACAGCCGGGTGGCCGACCTGCAACGGCGGGGGTTGATCGTGGCGATGGTCGGCGACGGCGTGAACGACGCGCCGGCGTTGGCCCGAGCGGACGTCGGTATCGCGATCGGCGCGGGCACCGACGTGGCGATCGAGTCCGCCGGGGTGGTGTTGGCGTCGTCGGACCCGCGCGGGGTGGGTGCCGTGGTGCGGCTGTCCCGGGCGTCGTACCGCACGATGCGGCAGAACCTGGCCTGGGCGGCGGGCTACAACGTGGTGGCGCTGCCGCTGGCGGCGGGGGTGTTGGCGTGGGCCGGTGTGGCGTTGAGTCCGGCGCTGGCGGCGGTGCTGATGTCGGCGTCCACGATCGTGGTGGCGCTCAACGCGCAGTTGCTGCGCCGGGTCCGTCTCGGGCAGTCGGACTGAGGGCTGTCAGCCGCGCTTCATCAGACGGCCGACCGCCGCCATCATCTCGGTGGCCATCTCGTCGGCCCGGCCCTCGGCCGCCCCTTCGTGCATGCAGTGCCGGGCGTGCCCGTCGAGCAACCCGAGCGCCACCTTGTCGAGGGCGGCCTGGATCGCGGAGATCTGGGTGAGCACGTCGATGCAGTAACGGTCGTCGTCGACCATCTTCTCGATGCCCCGGACCTGCCCCTCGACCCTGCGGAGGCGCGCGAGCAGCTGGTCCTTGCTGGCGGTGTATCCCCGAATCGGGGCGGGTGTGGTCATGCCGGCAAGGATAGCCTACCCCCCGGGGGTATGGTACGGTCGCTTCCGGTGGGATACCCCCACCCCGTACCGGTAAGGGAGACGTTTCGATGGTCAACACGACGTACCAGGTGCAGGGCATGACCTGTGGGCACTGCGTGAGCGCGGTCACCGCCGAGGTCGGTGCCATCGCGGGCGTGCACGGCGTCCAGGTCGACCTCGCGACCGGCCGGGTCACCGTCGACAGCGACCAGCCGTTGGACACAGCTGTCGTCCGGGCCGCCGTCGACGAGGCCGGCTACAACCTCGTCGACGCGTGATCGGAGGGGCGGCATGCGCACGGTGACGAAGCTGGCCGGGTTCGCCGTCGGCCTGGCGGCGGTCTTCGGCACGACGTACGGGATCGGCCGGGTGGTCGACCGCGCCCCGGCGGCCGAGAGCCGGCACGTCGACGGCCCGGCTCCCGCGACGGGCGCCGCCGACGAGGCCGCCGACCGGCTCCCCGGCGGCCTGCTCGTCTCCGACCGTGGCTACACCCTCGAAACCGTCGACGTTCCGGCCGACGAGTTCGCCTTCCGGATCGTCGGGCCGGACGGCCGCCCGGTGACCCGCTACGACGTGGCGCACGACAAGCGGATGCACCTGATCGTCGCCCGGCGGGACCTCTCCGGCTTCCGCCACGTGCACCCCGACCTGGCCCCGGACGGCACCTGGCGGGTCGACACCCCGTTCGACGGCGCCGGGCAGTGGCGGGCGTTCGCCGACTTCGCCCCGACCGGGGGTGAGCCGCTGACCCTCGGTGTGGACGTGACGGTCCCCGGCGAGCTGACCGAACGACCGCTGCCACCCCCTTCGACCAGCACCACCGTCGACGGTTACACGGTGACCCTGACCGGCGCGCCGCAGCCCGGCCGCACGTCACCGCTGACCCTGAGCGTGAGCCGGGACGGGCAGCCGGTCACCGACCTGGAGCCCTACCTGGGCGCGTACGGGCACCTGGTGGCGCTGCGCCGAGGTGATCTGGCGTACCTGCACGTGCACCCGGACGGGACACCGGGGGACGGGCGGACCCGCCCCGGCCCGGCGATCACCTTCCTCGCCGAGGTGCCGTCGGCCGGCAGCCACCGGCTCTACCTCGACTTCCGGCACGGTGGGGCGGTGCACACCGCCGAGTTCACCGTCGTCACCGGCGGCATCTCGACCGGGCCCGTTCCCAGCACGAGCGGACCCGCGCCGACCGGGGGCGCCGACCACGGCACCCCCGGGCACGGGCACAACTGACGGGACGAGACGATGACCACCACCAGCAGACCGCTACCTGAGGCGCCGAACCGGATCGAGTTGGCGATCGGCGGGATGACCTGCGCCGCCTGCGCGGCCCGGATCGAGAAGAAGCTCAACCGGATGGACGGCGTGAGCGCCACCGTCAACTACGCCACCGAGAAGGCGACCGTCCGGTACGCCGACGGCGTCACACCTGACGACCTCATCGAGACCGTGCAGAAGACCGGCTACACGGCCGCGCTGCCCAGCCCGCCGACCGAGGAGCAGTCGGTCGACCCGCTGAAGGGTCCGCGTACCCGGCTCTGGGTCTCGGTGGCGCTGAGCGTGCCGGTGGTGCTGCTGGCCATGGTCCCGGCCTGGCAGTTCGACTACTGGCAGTGGCTGTCGCTGACCCTGGCCGCCCCGGTGGTGGTCTGGGGTGGGTTGCCGTTCCACCGGGCGGCCTGGACCAACCTGCGGCACGGCGCGGCGACGATGGACACTCTGGTTTCGCTCGGCACCCTCGCTGCGTTCGGCTGGTCGCTCTGGGCGCTGTTCCTCGGTGACGCCGGCATGCCGGGGATGACGCACCCGTTCCGCTTCGACATCACCCGCACCGACGGTGCCGGCAACATCTACCTGGAGGCCGCCGCCGGGGTGACCGTGTTCATCCTGGCCGGGCGCTACTTCGAGGCCCGGTCCAAGCGGACCGCCGGCGCGGCCCTGCGTGCCCTGCTCGAACTCGGCGCTCGCGAGGTGGCGGTGCTGCGAGACGGGGTGGAGACGCTGGTCCCGGTGGACCGGCTCGCCGTCGGTGACCGGTTCGTGGTCCGCCCCGGGGAGAAGATCGCCACCGACGGCGTGGTCGACGAGGGCACCTCCGCCGTCGACGCCGGCATGCTCACCGGTGAGTCGATGCCCGTCGAGGTCGGCCCCGGTGACGGCGTGGTCGGTGCCACCATCAACGCGGGCGGGCGACTGGTCGTCACCGCGACGCGGGTCGGCGCGGACACCCAGCTCGCCCGGATGGCCGACCTGGTCGAGCAGGCGCAGAGCGGCAAGGCGGCCGTGCAGCGGCTGGCGGACCGGATCTCCGGTGTGTTCGTGCCGATCGTCATCACGCTCTCCGTCGGCACCCTCGGCTGGTGGCTCGGGACCGGAGCCGGCCCGACCGCCGCGTTCACCGCCGCCGTGGCCGTGCTGATCATCGCCTGCCCCTGTGCGCTCGGCCTGGCCACCCCGACGGCGTTGCTGGTCGGCACCGGGCGGGGCGCCCGACTCGGTGTGCTGATCAAGGGACCGGAGGTGCTGGAGTCCACCCGCCGGGTGGACACCGTGGTGCTGGACAAGACCGGCACCGTCACGACCGGCCGGATGACCCTGGTGGACGTCGTGCCGGTGAGCGGGGAGGACCGGGCCGAGCTCCTCCGCCTCGCCGGTGCGGTGGAGGCCGCCTCCGAGCACCCGATCGCCCGAGCGGTCGCCACGGGTGCCGCCGAGGCCGGTGCGCTGCCCTCGGTGACCGGCTTCCGCAACCTGGAAGGGCTGGGCGTGACCGGCACCGTGGACGGGCGGGTCGTGCTGGTCGGCCGGGCCCGGCTGCTGCGCGAGCTTCAGCTCGACGTACCGCCGGAGATCGAGTGGGCGGTCAGCGAGGCGGAGGCCGCCGGCCGTACGGCGATCGTGGCCGGCTGGGACGGGCGGGCCCGGGGCGTGCTCGCGGTCGCCGACGTGGTCCGGCCGACCAGCCGGGCGGCGGTGGCCCGGCTACGCGCCCTGGGGCTCACCCCGGTCCTGCTGACCGGCGACAACACGACAGTGGCCCGGGCGGTCGCGGCCGAGGTGGGCGTCGACGAGGTGATCGCGGAGGTGTTGCCGGCCGGCAAGGTCGACGTGGTCAAGCGGCTCCAGGCCGAGGGCCGGTCGGTGGCGATGGTCGGTGACGGGGTCAACGACGCCCCGGCGCTGGCCCAGGCCGACCTCGGGCTGGCCATGGGCACGGGCACCGACGTGGCGATCGAGGCGTCCGACCTCACGCTCGTCCGGGGCGACCTCGACGCCGCGGTGGACGCCATCCGGTTGTCCCGACGCACGCTCGGCATCATCCGGGGCAACCTGTTCTGGGCGTTCGGTTACAACGTGGCAGCCCTGCCGTTGGCCGCCGCCGGGTTGCTCAACCCGATGATCGCCGGCGCGACCATGGCGCTGTCCTCGGTCTTCGTGGTGGCCAACAGTCTGCGGCTGCGTCGGTTCCGGTCGGCTGCTGTCGATAGCGGACTGTGACGACGGCGATGGTTGGACCGCCGACGGCGGGGTACTGCTGATGTCGTAGCGACGCCTGCGATGGAGGTTGGCAATGAGTTTCGACGACAAGATCAACAACGCCACCGAGGACGCGGCCGGCAAGCTGAAGGAAGGCGCCGGTCGAGCCACCGACAACGAGCAGCTCGAGGCCGAGGGTCGCGCCGACCAGTCGACGGCCAAGCTCAAGCAGGCCGGCGAGAAGATCAAGGACGCCTTCAAGAGCTGACGTACGACGTACCCGCACGCCGGGCCGGTGATCTTCACCGGTCCGGCGTGCTGTGTGTCCGGGTGCTTCCCGTGCCCCTGAGATCCCCCTGAGATCCCCCTGATTCCGCCGCCGCTCCCCGCCGCCGCGCGCCCGCACCTGCTAGCGTCTCTTTGCATGTGCGAGGGCTTGTTATGAGCAGCGCTGCACCGCCGACCGGCGACGACCTGGTCCGGATGCTGGCCGCCCTGGCCAACCCGCATCGGCTGCGGGTCGTCGCCGCGCTGTCCCGCGAGCGCGCGTACGTCAGCGGGCTGGCTCGGCAGCTGGGCATCAGCCGAGCGCTGTTGCAGGTCCACCTACGGAAGCTGGCGGCGGCCGGGCTGGTCACCGCTCGCCTGGAGTTGTCGGAGGACGGGAAGGCCATGAACTACTACGAGGTGGAGCCGTTCGCGCTCACACTCACTCCCCAGGTCATCGCGGCGGCGGTGGAGACGCTGACCGTGCCCGACTCGGCCGAGCAGCCCGGAGGATCGCGGTGACCGGGATGAGCGACCACGACTGGACCGAGGTGGTCGGCGCGATCGGCATCTTCGCCCTGATCATCAGCGTGTTCACGGTGACCGTCGTGCAGCTCGCCAAGACCCGCCGGGCCCGGTACGAGGCGGCCCGCGCGGACGACTACCGCCAACTCGCCGAGACGGCCGCCCGGGCCCAGGCGGAGAACGCCCGGCTGCTCGCCGCGATGGAGGGCCGGCTGGGCGGGATGGAGACCCGGATGACCGCCGTCGAACGAGTCCTGACCGAGGTCGACTGACCCGGCCGCAGGCCCCGGGCCGCCGAGCGGCTACTCGACGGCCCGGGTGGAAGAGCGTCACCCCGCCCGGTGGGCGGGTTTCACCGGCAACGCTCCTACCCGGAGAGGACAGCACCTCATGCTGCGCGTACGCAAATCCGCAGTCGCCTGGGCGGTCGCCCTGGCCCTCACGGCCACCGGCCTGACCCCGGCGAGCCCCGCCGCCGCCCGACCACAACCCGGCCCGACGATCGACTGGCGGCCCTGCGCCGAGGACGCCACCGCCGAGTGCGGCACAGTGTCGCTGCCGGTGGACTGGAACCGACCGCGGGGTGAGCGCTTCGACCTGGCGTTGGCCCGTCGGGTCGCCGACTCGGCCGCCCGGGAAGGGGTGCTGTTCTTCGGCCCCGGCGGACCGGGCGACAGCGGCGTCGACCGGGTGGTGGACGGCAGCTCCCGGTTCAGCGCCGACCTGCGCCGCCGGTTCGACATCGTCAGCTTCGACCCGCGCGGCACCGGACGCAGCCACCCGGTGATCTGTTCCCGGGACCTGCTCGGCCGCCAACCACAGGTGATCACCGACCAGGCCCAGTTCGACGCCACACTGGCCGACAACGCGCTGCTGCGCGCCGACTGCCGGGCCCGCACCGGAGCGCTCTACGACCACGTGGACACCACCAGCGCCGCGCGTGACCTGGACGCGATCCGTGTTGCGCTCGGCGAGCGCCAGCTCACCTTCCACGGCAGCTCGTACGGCACCCTGCTCGGGCAGCGGTACGCCGAGCTGTTCCCCGGTCGGGTCCGGGCCATGGTGCTGGAGGCCACCATGGACCACAGCCTCGGCACCCGCGCCTTCCTGGACACCCAGGCCGTCACCGCCGAGGACGCGTTCGACGAGTTCCTGAACTGGTGTGCCCGCTCCGCCGACTGCGTGCTGCACGGTCGGGACGCGCGGGCGCTCTGGGCCGGGCTGCACTCCCGGGCGGTGGGCGGCACCCTGACCGACCCGGACCGGGCCGGCGCGGCGCTCGCCCCGTTCGAACTGAGCCGCCTCGCTCACCGGAAGCTCTACGACACGTGGCGGTGGCCGGGGCTGGCCGAGTGGATCGTCCGACTGGAGGGCGCCGGCACTCCCCGCGTCGAGACGCTGTCGGACGAGGCCGTGGCTCCGTACCCCTTCGCGGTCTTCTGCCAGGACTGGAGCCTGCCGGTCCGCGACTACCGCGAGTACGCGGGACTTGTGCGCCGCAGCGCGCAACTCGCGCCCGACCTGCGTTACCCGCCCGCGCTCTTTGCCCTGGTCACCTGCCTGGGCGCTCCGACGCCGGTAGCGAACCCGCAGCACCGGTTGCGGGTCCGCACCGACGTGCCGGTGCTGATCGCCGCCACCGTGCACGACCCGGCGAGCGGCTACGGCTGGGCTCGTAATGTGGCCCGGCAGTTGGGCCGGCACGGCGCGCTGCTCACCTACCAGGGGTGGGGGCACGGCAGCTACAGCAGCAGCCCGTGCGTGCAGCAGACCGTCGACGCCTACCTGATCGATCTGGTGGTGCCGGCCCAGGGTGCCAGCTGCCCGGCCGTCGAGCCCGAAGTCTGAGCGCACTGCCGCCGGCCGTCGGGGATTCCCGGCGGCCGGCGGTGTGGTCAGCTGCGTCGGGTGGCGCGTACGACGACGTCGTGCAGCGTGTTCTCGTGCCCACCCGGTCCGGTCACCGTGCGGTGGTGTTCCGCGGCGGTGGTGACCTCCCACCCGGTGCGGTCCAGGCGCGCGGTGATGTCCGCGAGCGTGACCGATGCCTCGGCGGGCGGATGATGATCGTGCCCGGTGGTGCCCGACCCGTGCAGATGCCCGACGACGAGCAGGGTGCCGCCCGGCGCCACCCAGGCGGCGAGACGGTCGTAGAAGGCCAGCTGCGGCATCGCCGGGTGCGCGTAGTGGGTGGTGACGAGATCGAAGCCGGTGCTCGGCTCCCAGACCGTCAGGTCGGCCTCCACGAAGCGCACCCGATCGGACACCCCGCTGGTCGTGGCCCGCTCGGCGGCACGGGCGAGGGCGGCGGAGGCGAGATCGACGGCGGTCACCCGCCAGCCGTGTGAGGCGAGCCAGACCGCCTCCGCGCCGGTGCCGCATCCGGCCTCCAGTGCCGTGCCCGGCGTCAGGTCGCCGGTCTCTCGAGCCAGGTAGGGGTGCGGGAGATTGCCGGTCATGGCGTCGGGACGCTCGTGGTGCGCCTGGTGCCAGTGCCGGTCCCAGTAGTCCTTGTCGAATTCGTGCTGCTCGGTCATCGGGTCGCTCCTCCGCGTGTCGCCGACGACTGTGACCGGCTCCGAGAGGATCCGCAAATATTGTTGCCGAATGGCAAAACGAGGCTTCGCCGGGAACGTCCGCGCCGCCCCGCGGGACCTAGGGCGCGCGTCGTCCCGGCAGGCGGGCCGCCCGCAGCTCCAGGTAGCGCTGCTCGGGCAGGCTCGTGGTGCCGCGAGCCGCCGTCAGGTACGCCTCCCGCGCCGCCTCCGGCTCGCCGGCCAGCTCCAGCAGGTGCGCCCGTACGGCGGCGAGCCGGTGGTGCCCGGCGGTGCGCTCGTCGGCGTCCAACCCGGTGAGCAGGCCGAGCCCGGCCCGTGGCCCGTCCACCATGGCCACCGCCACCGCCTGGTTGAGGGTCACCATCGGGTTCGGGGCGATCCGGGCCAACAGTCGGTAGAGCGCGACGATCTGCCGCCAGTCCGTCTCCGCCGCCGTCGACGCCTCCGCGTGCACAGCGGCGATCGCCGCCTGGAGCTGGTACGGCCCGGGCGGCGACCAGGTCAACGCCTCGGTGATCAGGGCGATCCCCTCCGCGATGGCGGCGGCGTCCCACCGCGTGCGGTCCTGCTCGGCCAGCGGCACCACCTCCCCGTCCGGGCCGAGCCGGGCCGCCCGGTGCGCGTCGGTGAGCAGCATGAGCGCCAGCAAGCCGGCCACCTCACCGTCGTCGGGCAGCAGCCCGTGCAGGATGCGGGCCAACCGGATCGCCTCACCGGTCAGGTCGGCTCGGTGCAGATCCGGCCCGCTGGACGCGGTGTACCCCTCGTTGAAGATCAGGTAGAGCACCCGGAGCACCGTCCGCAGCCGTTCCTCCCGCTCACCCGGCGCGGGCATGTCGAACCGGGCACCGGCGGCCTCGATCCGCTGCTTGGCGCGGCGGATCCGCTGGCTCATCGTCGCCTCCGGCAGAAGGTGAGCCCGGGCGATCTGGGCGGTGCTGAGACCGCCGACCGCGCGCAGCGTGAGTGCCACCTGCGCCGATCCGTTCAGCGCCGGATGGCAGCAGAGGAAGAGCAGGGTCAGGGTGTCGTCCGTGTCCGGCACCGCCGGCTCCTCGTCGGCCGGTGGCGACACCCCGGCGTACGCCGGCTCCCGCAACGCCACCGCCACCTCACGGCCCCGGCGGGCGCTCTCGCTGCGCCAGTCGTCGGTGAGCCGGCGGGTGGCCACGGTGAGCAGCCAGGCGCGGGGATTGTCCGGTACGCCCTCCCCAGGCCACTGCATCGCGGCGGCGAGCAGCGCCTCCTGGACCGCGTCCTCGCACCTGTCGAACTGACCGTGTCGGCGAACCAGCAGGCCGAGGACCTGCGGCGCGAGCGTGCGCAGCAGGTCCTCGACCGTCCGGTCGTCGGTCACATCTCCGTCCCGGCCTGCTCCATCACCGGGCGGACCTCCATCGCACCGCCGAAGCGCACGTCCGGCCACCGCGCGGCGATCTCGGCGGCCCGCTGCGGGCTGTCGCAGTCGACGGTCAGGTACCCGGCGAACTGCTCCTTGCTCTCCATGAACGGCCCGTCGACGACCTCCGGGCTGCCGCCGACGAGCCGAACCGTCATCGTCTGCGCCGGGTTCGCCAACGCCTGGCCGTCGACCAACTCACCGGTCTCGGTCAGCTCCTTCATGATCTCGTCGACCTCGCCGAACAGGGCGGTGCGGTCCTGCTCGGTCAGCTCCTCGGTGAAGCCGGGCCGGTTCCAGATCAGCAGCATGTACTTCACAGTGGTGCTCCTCAGGCGTCGGTCGCACCCCGGTCTGGGCGCGGCTCACCGGAGGGTCGGAGCCGTCGCCCCGTTCCCTACGGCCCACCGATGAAAATCGCAGAAATCTCCGCCAGTGGTGGTTCCCACGCCGGTCGGACGGTGCCGGTCGGGTCGGCGGCGGGTGGTTCCACGCGCGGGTCGGGTCGGCGCGGGTCGGGTCGGCGGCCGTCAGGTCGGCGCGGGTGGGTCGGCGCGCGGGTCGGGTCAGCGTGGGTCGGGTCGGCGCCGGTCAGGTCGGTCGGGCACCTGTCGGGGCTTCCGCCCGCCGCCGACGTCCAGCGAGGCCCGGTCGGCCGCCGTCGTGCCGGAGGACCAACCCTCGGCGTCCCGGACGCTGAGCCGGTGCCGGGTCACGCTGGGGAAGAGCGTGTCCAGTCGCTCCCGGACCGCCTCACCCCGTGCCGCGAGCACCGGCAACAACTGCTCCGCCCCGGCCGCCCGGTCCGCCGCGTCGGTCGCCGCCTCGGTGGCCGTACGCAGCCGCTCGCCGATCCGCAGCGCGAACGCGTTGAGGAAGGACTCGTCCCACACCTTCGTCCGCCGCCCCGACCCCGAGCGCCGCTCGGTGCGCCCGCGCAGCATCGCGGCGGTGGCCTGGACCAGCAGCGAGGTGTAGAGCAACTCCACCGCCACCAGATCGGCGGGCCAACCCAGCACGGTGGTGAAACCGAGATCGTCGGACCACACCGCCTCGCACCGGTTCGCCGCCGCCACCTCCTGCACCAGCAGCGCCTTCGCGCCCGCGTACGGGGTGTCGGTGCTCAGGCGTACCCCGCCCGGTAGGTCGCCACGCTCCGACCCGGCGGCCAGCAACGCCTCGTCGATGCTGTGCCGGGCGATCAACTCCTGCGCCTTGGCGGTCAACGCCTCCGCCTCGGCCGGGAAGGTGGTCGACTCGGCCTTGGCCAGCAACGCCCGTACCCGGTCGAGCATCGGCGACCCGCTGCGGCCCGCCCCCGCCGGTCCGGCGCTCACCGGGCCGGTCGTACCCGGCGGTGGGCGCAGCACCGCGATCGGCGGCAGGCCCTCCACCAGCGCGAGAGTGTCCACGGCGGTCCGGAGCGCGTCGGCCCGGTCCAGGCCCTCAGTGGTGGTCCAGGAGGCCAGCACGTCGTGGTCCTTGCGGACGTCGGCGGTCAGCTCACCTAACTGGTCGTCCCACCAGGCGGGGACCGGTTCGGCCTGGGTGCGCCGCTGGGCGACCATCGCGGCGCGGACCAGCCGCGTCGCGCGGGTGCCGAGCCGCCGGGTGGTGATCCGGTCCACGTCGGCCGGCTGCCAGCCGCGTGGCCAGAGTCGGCTCAGGCCGCGGACCAGTCGGCCCAGCAGCGCCGCGTCCACCGCCGTGGTGCCGTCCGCCGCGCCGGTGCCGACCATGAGCTGGTCCAGCTGTCGTTCGGCCTGCCGTACGTCGGTGCCGCGCACCGCCGCGAGTGCGTTGGCGACGAGTTCGTCCGCGTCCGGCACGGGCACCTCCTTCTCCGGCTGTGGCCTCGGTCGCCCCTCCAGGCTCCATGATCATGCCGCGTCCGGTGCCGAGGCCGTGAAACGGGCATCTGCCCGGCCTACCCCGTCGATCTGCGTGATCAACACCAGATCCCCGAAGTGGCGGTATCCCGACCAGATGATCGCCCTATATCGCCGATCTCGTGTTGACCTTGGCCTCGGCCAGCGGGTGCGGGTCCGGGCGCGTGGACGCATGCTGGCATGACTGGGGCAGTTTGGGGTATTTCCCGCCTACCCGACGTGGATGCGAGGTGTGTGGTGGCCGATGTGCGCCTGCCCGGGGCGCGTGCCGTCGCTATGCGCTCCGCCATCCTGGCCGGTGTCGTGATCGGTGTCGCGATCATGGCTGCGGTGGATGAGATCGTCTTTTCACCAGTTGCTCGCCTGGCACCACTTCTACGACCGGTCCACGCCGTCGGTGGCGCTGCTCTCCGACGGCCTGCTGCACGCCGCCGAGGTGGTCGCCCTGGCCGGCGGTTTCTTCTGGTTCGCCGACCTACGCCGACGGGGTGCCCTGTCGGCCCGACTGACCTGGGGCGGCTTCCTGCTCGGCGCCGGAGGTTTCCAGGTCTTCGACGGGCTGATCGACCACAAGGTGCTTCGGGTGCACCAGATCCGTTACGGCGTACACCTGGTCCCGTACGACGTGGTGTGGAACGTCGCCGGCGCGGTGCTGCTGCTGGCCGGTGCGGCGGTGGTATGGCGGGCCCGGTCCCGGCGCGCTGGTGACGGCCGCCGATGACGGGACATGCCGTGCTCGCGCACGGTGGGGATGCGGTGCTCGCGCACGGTGGGCATGCGGCGGAGGGGTCGGGTTGGTTGCCGCTGCTTCCGGTCGGGTTGCTGGCGGGCGGCTACCTGTGGGCCGCCGTCCGCGACCCGCGTGGCTGGGACCACCGGCGTACCGCCGCGTGGCTGGTCGGCTGCGCCCTGCTGGCGGTCGCGGTAGGCCCGCTGGGCCAGCTCCCCGGCGATCCGCGCGGGCACATGGCGCAGCACCTGCTGCTCGGCATGCTTGCCCCGCTCGGACTGGTGCTCGGCGCCCCGGTGACGCTGCTGCTGCGGGTCTCCCCGCCGCGGGTGCGCCGAGCGGTGGGTCGGCTGCTGCGTGCCCGGCCACTGCACCTGCTCGCCCACCCGGTGACCGCCGCGCTGCTGAGCACCGGTGGGTTGGCGTTGGTGCTGCTCACCCCGCTGTACGCCACTGCCGAGCGGCAGCCGGTCCTGCACCACGCGCTGCACCTGCACCACCTGGCCGCCGGGTACCTGTTCGCCTGGTCGCTGGCCGGACCGGACCCGGCGCCCCGACGCCCCGGGCTCGCGGTACGGGTCGGTGCGCTGATCGGCGCGGCGACCGGTCACTCGGTGCTGGCCAAACACCTGTACGAATCCGTGACGCAAACGTCTTGATCAACTCGCTGGTGTGGCCGTCAGGGCCAGCGCCAGGCGGTTGAGGAATGTGCGGATCCCGTTGACCTGTCCCTTCCAGGTGTCCGCAGTCATCCTCGTCGGCTCCTTCACGATCCGGCCCGGGTTGCCTCCGCCGATGGTGCCGCAACTGCCACCGGGCCGGTGACCCGGTCAGGTGCGTCGCGGCCACTGGGTCAGGATCTCGTCGACCGGAAGGGCGTCCCGTTCCGGGTCCGGGGCGGGGACCGGACGCGGCGTCGGGGTGCGGTCGAAGCGGGGGGCCGGCGCCGGCTGGACCTCATCACCCACCTCGACGAAGGTGCCCCGGGCGGCGTTGTGCGGGTGCCGGTGCGCCTCGCCGGGGGCGAGCACCGGCGCGACGCACGCGTCCAGGTCGGCGAAGACAGCCGTCCACTCGTCGCGAGTGCGCGCGGCGAACCGTTCGGTGAACCGCCGCCGTAGCTCGTCCC
This sequence comes from Micromonospora sp. WMMD1155, assembly GCF_029581275.1. NCBI lineage: Bacteria > Bacillati > Actinomycetota > Actinomycetes > Micromonosporales > Micromonosporaceae > Micromonospora > Micromonospora sp. WMMD1155. The sequence goes on along the minus strand of NZ_CP120742.1, from coordinate 2,104,054 downwards.
AGCCACTCGGGTCGTACTGCGCGGGCAGGCCCGGGTCGTCGGCGAGGTCGAGGCCGGCGAGGAGTACGGCGTAGAAGGCCGGTTCCACCGCGCCGACGGCCATGAATCCACCGTCCGAGGTGGCGTACGTGTCGTAGAACGGCGCTCCGCCGTCGAAGATGTTGTGCCCGCGCGGCGCGGCCCACAGACCGCTGCCGAGCAGCCCGTGCAGGAACGAGGTGAGCAGCGCGGAGCCGTCCACCATCGCCGCGTCGACCACCTGGCCGGTGCCGGAGCGTTCCCGTTCCAGCAGTGCGGCGAGCACTCCGACGGCGAGCAGCATGCCGCCCCCGCCGAAGTCGCCGAGCAGGTTCATCGGCGCGTGCGGGCGCTCACCCGCGCGGCCCAGCGGCTCCAACGCCCCGGCGACGGCGATGTAGTCGATGTCGTGCCCGGCTCGGGCCGCCAGCGGGCCGTCCTGACCCCAGCCGGTCATCCGCGCGTACACCAGTCGGGGGTTGCGGGCCCGGCACACCTGCGGGCCGAAACCGAGCCGCTCGGCCACGCCCGGTCGGTACGCCTCGACCAGTACGTCCGCCCGGTCCACCAGACGCAGCAGGTCGGCCACCCCGTCCGGGGTCTTCAGGTCCAGCGCGGTGACCCGCCGACCGCGCTGCAACGGGCCGTCGGTCGGAGCGGCCAGTCGACCCGCTCCCGGCGCGCCCGGCCGGTCCACCCGCACCACGTCCGCGCCCAGGTCGGCGAGCACCATGCAGCCGAACGGCGCGGGGGCGAGACTCGCCAGCTCGACCACCCGTACCCCGGCCAGCGGCCCACCGCGTCCTCCGGTGCCCGGGTCGCCGGCCGCCGCAGACCCGCCGGGGCTCGGCCAGGCGGCCGTCACGCGACACCGGCCGATTCGGCCGTACCGGCGGCGAGCCGGTCGACCAGGTCGGCGGGCGGCCTGAACCGGTCGCCGTAGCGGTCGGCCAACTCGGTGGCGCGGGCCGCGAAGCCGGCCGGACCGCCCGCGTACTGCCGGACGTAGCGGATGACACCTCCCGTCCAGGCGGGGAAGCCGATGCCGAAGATCGAGCCGATGTCGGCGTCGGTCTCGGTCCGCAGCACGCCCTCGTCGAGGCAGCGAAGCGCGTCCAGTGTCTCGGCGAAGAGCATCCGCTCCTGCAGGTCGGTGAACGGCACCGCCCGTCCGGCGTCGGTGGTCAGGTCGGCGAGACCCGGCCACAACCGGCCCCGGGTGCCGTCGTCGTACGCGTAGAAGCCGCGCCCGGCGGCGCGTCCCGGCCGGTCGTACGCGTCGACCAGCTCGTCCACGAGTCGGTGCGCCGGCAGCGGCAGGAACTCCTCGACGGCGGCCTCGAACTGGCGACGGATGCGTTGGATCAGGGTGAGGCTCACCTCGTCGGCAAGCGCGAGCGGCCCGGTCGGATAGCCGGCCTGCAACGCGGCCTGCTCCACCGACGCGGCCGGTACGCCGTCGGCGACCATGCCGATCGCCTCGTCCATGAACTGGCCGATCACCCGGCTGGTGAAGAAGCCCCGGCCGTCGTTGACCACGATCGGTGTCTTGCCGATCCGCCGACCCAGGTCGAACGCGCGGGCCAGCGCCGCGTCGCCGGTCCGTTCGCCGACCACGATCTCCAGCAGTGGCATCCGGTCCACCGGGGAGAAGAAGTGCATGCCGATGAAGTCGGCCGGGCGGTCCACCCCCTCGGCCAGCCCGGTGATCGGCAGGGTGGACGTGTTGGAGGCGAGCAGCGCGTCGGGCGTCAGCACCGGTAGCACCTCGGCGAACACGGCCTTCTTCAGCGCCGGGTCCTCGAAGACCGCCTCGATGACCGCGTCGCAGCCGGTCAGCGCGTCCACCTGGTCGGTCGTCGTGATCCGGGCCAGCACCGCACGGGCGTCCGCCTCCGTGGCCCGACCCTTGCGGACCCGGCGGGCCAGCAACCGTTGCACGTGCTCCCGGGCCCGGTCGGCGGCCTCCGGCGACACGTCCTTGACCACCACGTCCAGACCGGCGCTGGCGCAGGCGTACGCGATGCCCGCGCCCATCATGCCCGCGCCGAGCACCGCCACCCGCCGCACCGGCGGAACGTCCACGGGCGGTCGGGCGGCACCGCCGTTGACGGCCTTCAGGTCGAAGAAGAACGCCCCGATCATGTTCTTGGCGACCTGCCCGGTGAGCAGACCGATCAGGTGTCGGGTCTCCACGCTGAGGGCGGTCTCCAGGTCGACCTGTGCGCCTTCGACGGCGGCGGCGAGGATCGCCTCCGGCGCGGGCAGCCGGGCGCCCTTGAGCTGCTTGCGCAGGGTGGCCGGGAAGGCGGGCAGCTGGGCGGCGAGCGAGCGGCTGGCCGGGGTGCCGCCGGGCATCCGGTAGTCGGGTCGGTCCCACGGCTGCTTCGGCTGCGGGTTGTCCGCGATCCAGGCGCGGGCGGAGTCCAGCAGCTCCGCCTCGGTGGCGACGACCTCGTCGACGATCCCGACGGCCAGTGCGTCGGCCGGTCGCATCCGGCGGCCGGTGAGCAGCACCGTGGTCAGTGCCCCGGCCAGGCCGAGCATCCGTACCGTCCGGGTGACCCCGCCGGCCCCGGGCAGCAGGCCCAGGGTCACCTCCGGCAGCCCGAGCCGACTGTCGGGCGCGTCCAGCGCGATCCGGTGGTGGCAGGCGAGCGCGATCTCCAGGCCGCCGCCGAGCGCGGAGCCGTTGACCGCCGCCACCACCGGCCGACCCAGCGTCTCCAACCGGCGCAGGTCCCGCTTGATGGTGCCGAGCAGGTCGGCGAGCGCCGGCGCGTCGGCGCGGGTGGCCTTGATCATCTCGGGCAGGTCGCCGCCGGCGAAGAACGTCGGCTTCGCACTGGTCACGATGACCCCGGCGAGATCGGGCTCGGCCTCCAGCCGGTCGAGGGCGGCGCTCATCGACGCGACGTACGCCCGGTTCATGGTGTTCGCGGACTGGCTCGGATCGTCCAGGGTGAGGGTGACGATGCCGTCGGCGCCGCGGTCGTACCGAATGGTGTTCGTCATCGTCGTCCTCCGGGTCAGCAGCGCTCGAGAACGGTGGCGACGCCCATGCCGCCGCCGATGCAGAGGGTCACCACGGCGCGGCGCAGGTCGCGGCGCTCCAACTCGTCCAACGCGGTGCCGAGCAGCATCGCTCCGGTCGCGCCGAGCGGGTGGCCGAGGGCGATCGCGCCGCCGTTGACGTTCACCCGGTCCGGGTCGAGGCCCAGGTCGCGGACGTACTTGAGCACCACCGCGGCGAACGCCTCGTTGATCTCGAACAGGTCGATGTCGTCGAGTGTCAACCCGGCGGCGGCGAGCGCCTTGTGGGTGGCCGGGATCGGACCGGTCAACATCAGCGTCGGGTCCGCCCCGGTGACCGCCGCGCCGACGATCCGGGCGCGTGGGGTGAGGCCGAGATCGCGGCCGACCTGCTCCGAGCCGATCAGCACCAACGCCGCACCGTCCACGATGCCGGACGAGTTGCCGGCGTGGTGGACGTGCTCGATCGCCTCCAGCCAGTGGAACTTCTGCAACGCGACAGCGTCGAAACCGGCCGCCTCACCGATCGTGGCGAACGACGGGGTGAGCCGAGCGAGGGCCTCCCGGGTGGTCTCCGGGCGGGGGTGCTCGTCCACGGTGAGGATGTCCAGCCCGTTGCCGTCGCGGACCGGCACCACCGACCGGCTGAAGTACCCGCCGGCCAACGCCTTGGCGGCCCGTTCCTGGGACCGTACCGCGTAACCGTCCACGTCGTCGCGGGTGAAGCCCTCCAGGGTCGCGATCAGGTCGGCGCTGACGCCCTGCGGAACGAACGACGTGGCCAGCGCGGTCTGCGGGTCGGTCGCCCAGGCCGCGCCGTCGGAGCCCATCGGCACCCGGGACATCGACTCCACCCCACCGGCCAGCAGCAGGTGCTCCCAGCCCGAGCGGATCCGCGCTGCGGCGGAGTTGACCGCCTCCAATCCGGAGGCGCAGAACCGGTTGAGCTGCACCCCGCCCACCTCGTCCGGCAACCCCGCCAGCAGCGCGGCGGCCCGCGCCAGGTCGCCGCCCTGCTCGCCGACCGGGGTGACGATGCCGAGCAGAAGATCCTCCAACCGGCCCACGTCCAGGCCGGGGTTCCGCTCGCGTAACGCGTCGATCAGGCCGACCACCAGCGAGATCGGTTTGACCCCGTGCAGCGCGCCGGTGTCCCGGCCGCGTCCGCGCGGGGTGCGGACCGCGTCATAGACGTACGCCTCAGAGGGCACGGGCGATCAGCTCCTTCATGATCTCGTTGGTGCCGCCGTAGATCTTCTGCACCCGGGCATCGGCGTACATCCGGGCGATCGGATACTCGGTCGTGTAGCCGTAGCCACCGAAGATCTGCAGGCACCTGTCGATGACCTCGCACTGCCCGTCGGTGAGCCACGACTTCGCCATCGCGGCGGTGGCCACGTCCAGGTCGCCCCGGCTGTGCCGGACGATGCAATCGTCCAGGAAGACCCGACTGACCCGGGTACGGGTGGCGCACTCCGCGAGCACCATCCGGGTATTCTGGTGCCCCATCAGCGGCTTGCCGAAGGCGGTGCGCTCCTTCGCGTACGCGACGGTGAGCGCGACCGCGCGTTCCATCGCAGCGACCGCGCCGACGCCGATGACCAGCCGTTCCTGCGGGAGTTGCTGCATGAGCTGGATGAAGCCCAACCCCTCGACGCCCCCGAGCAGGTTGGCCGCCGGCACCCGGAACCCGTCGAAGAACAACTCCGCGGTGTCGTTGGCGTGCAGCCCGATCTTGGACAGCAGTCGGCCCCGGCGGAACCCCTCCGGGTCACCGCCCACCTCGCAGACGAGCAGCGAGACACCGGCCGCCCGCTGCTCCGGGTCGGTCTTCACGGCCACGATGATCAGATCGGCCAGCCCGCCGTTGGTGATGAACGTCTTCGCGCCGGTGACCAGGTAGTCGTCACCGTCCCGGACCGCCCGGGTACGCATCGCCTGAAGATCGGAGCCGCCGTCCGGCTCGGTCATCGCGATAGCGCCGACCAGCTCACCGCTGCACAGGCCGGGCAGCCACCGTCGCTTCTGCTCCTCGCTGCCGTACGCCGCCAGGTAGCCGGTCACGATGCCACTGTGGACGGCCAATCCGAGGCTGCTCTCCCCGGTGTACGCCTGCTCGTGCAGCAGCACGGCCTCGTGGGTGAACCCGCCGCCTCCGCCGCCGTACTCCTCCGGAACGGACAGGCCGAGCAACCCCAGCTCACCGGCGCGCCGGTAGTGCTCGCGGTCCGGATGGCCCTGGGCCAGCAGGCGCTCGGCGTGCGGCAGCACCTCCTTGGTGAAGAAGGCGCGGGCCAGGTCGGCGAGGTCGTCGTGCTCCGGCTGCCGCCAGGGCGAGGCTGGACCGTCGAGTGGGGGCGTCGGCATGTGCACCACCCTCGCGCCCTGTTGGCAGTATGTCAATAAGCCCGCGACGGGCGAGGATCGTGCCGTGAGAGCAACGCCGCCGGCCCTGCTCGACGGAGCCCGGGTCACGCTGTTCGCCAACTTCGCTCCGGGGCAGTCGCCGACCGGGGCGACGCGGCACTCCGTCGGCAACTTCGCGGAGCGTCCGTAGAGCGTGATCCACTCCAGGTTGGCGATGTGGTGGTATTGAGGCGATCAGATACGCCCAGATCGGCGATCTCGTGTGGATCACGCCGGACAGGTGCTACTCGGCCTCGTCGCCATCCGTCGGGCGCGGCGGGCGGTGCTCGGCGATCCACGCCTCCACGTCAGCCCGCAACCAGACCGTGGTGCCGTGCAGTCGCTGGAACGGCGCGGGGAAGGTCGGGTAGCGGATGAGCTGGCGCATGCGGGTCCGGCTCACGCCGAGCAGTTCTTGCAGCTCGTGCGGACCGACCAGCGGACCCGGTACTCCACCCATTACTTGACGGTAGGGCGATCAGGCATGCCTAATTGCGTCTACCTACTTGCACAGTCCTCCCGAATGGGTGAGGGTGAACACGAGGATGCAACCAGGGGGCGAGCTACCTGGGCAGCGTGGGCGCAGCCCGTGTGAGCGATGGGAGGGGTGCTGATGGATCAGGCGACGGAGTTGGCGTGGTTGCGGGAGCGGGTCGGGGGACTGGAGACAGCGCTGCACTGTGCGCGGAGGGAGTTGTTCGATCTCCGTTGTCGACTGACCTTGATCGGTCGGGTGGTCCAGGACGTCGACCGGGTGCAGCGGGCGCCGGGGGTCGCCGTCGGTGCGATCAACGCGGCGCTCTACTCCGAGGCGTGCAATCTGCGCCACCTCGGACGGCACGTGGTTCGGCGTCGCCGGGGCCTGCGGTGATCAAGTGATGAAAAGTAGGTCAGGAATGGCTCTGACACCTACTTCTCATCACTTGATCAAGGTGGAGCGGTGGTTGACGCGAGGCCGGGCGGGGTGAGCTGCCGCTAGGGTCGGGCAGATGAGTGTCGAGACGGCTCCCCGCCGCCGCCGATTGGAGCCGGACGCCCGGCGCGGCCAGATCCTGGCGTGCGCGGTCCGGTTGTTCGGTGAGCGCCCGTACGCGGAGGTGTCGACGACCGACGTCGCCCGCGAGGCGGGTGTCGCCCGGGGCCTGGTCAACCACTACTTCGGCACGAAGAAGGACCTCTACCTGGAGGTCGTCCGGGTCATGGTGACCATTCCGGAGGTGGCAGTGGAGCGGCTGCCCAAGGGGGACCTTCGGACCCGGGTCGACGCCAGCGTCACCTGGTTCCTCGACGTGGTGTCCCGGCACAGCACGTCCTGGCTGGCGGCGGTCACCGCGCGGGGCATGGGCGGGGACGCCGACGTGGAGCGGGTGCTGGCCGAGGCCGAGGAGGTCGCCGCGGACCGCATGCTCGTCGCCGTGGGGCTGGCCGACGAGGCGCAGCACCGCGAGGAGTTGCGCGGGATGGTCCGGGCGTACGGCGGGCTGGCCACCTCGACCGCGCGGGAGTGGCTGCAGCGGGGCGCGTTGACCCGAGCCCAGGTGCACCTGCTGCTCACCACCACCCTGCTGACCATCGTCGAACAGGTCATCCCGCAGGTCATCGCCGACGGCGGACCGGCCCGCCCGCAGGCCTGAGCGGGCCGGCTCAGGCCGCGCGTCGCTCGTCGGCCCGCCCGATCTGTGCCGCCGGGGCGGCGAAGCGGTCGGCGGCCTGCGCCGGGTACGACTCGGGGCGGACCACCCGCAGCGGACGCTCCACCTCGTCGCTGCCGAACCGCCAGCGCGACGGCGTCCGCTGCCGCTGCGGCGCGGGCCCACCGGGGCGTAGGCCGGGCCGGGACAGCAGCACGGTGATCAGGTAGCCGACCACCAGGAAGCCGTGGCTGACCAATCGCTCCCCACCCACCGAACCGGTGGCCAGATCGTTGACCGAGAGCAGCAGCAACGTGCCGACGAACGCGCTGAGCATCGGCAGGAGCCCGGCCGGCGGGGTGCGGCGTACCGCGACGAAGAGGAAGCCGGCGCCGACCGCCACGTTCCAGGCGGCCGACTCGTGCCACAGGTGCTGCCCGGTGGGGTGCAGGTGGTCGGTCGCCGCGCCCCGGCCCACCTGGGCCAGGCCGAGCACGAGTTGCACCGCGCCGAGCAGGCCGAGCGCCGCGCGCAGCCCGGCGACCAGCGGGCCACGCCCGGCCAGGCGTCGCCACCAGGACCGCCGGGGCGGCGGGGCGGCTGCGGTGGCGGCCAGGATCGCCGCGGTCCGGTCGGGCACGTCGGTGACCAATCGGGTACGAATCCGACGGGTCACCGCAGCCGCGGCCGTGAACCAGGCCCGGCAATCGGCACACCCGTCGAGGTGCCCCTGCGCCGCTGCTCGTTCGGCGGCGGTCTCCTCCCCGTCCAACTGCGCGGACAGGACCTCCCGCCACTGCTCACACCCCATGTATCGGTAGTCGCTCCGGCGACCGCTCCGGTTCCCGGCGACCGTCACCCGTTGTGGAATACTCGCCGGACCATGACGCGCTACGGCCTGCTGATCCTGCCCGCGACCAACCGGGTGTACGCCCGTTCCGCCGTCGACCTCACCCGAGCCGAGCTGGAGATCTTCGGCCGCTCGGCGCTCGACGGTCGGATCGGCGAGTCGGCCACCGAGGTCGTCGGTGGGGCGTCCTACGTCACGTTCACCGGCGACGAGCTGACCGAGCGTGATCTTGCCGTCCTGGGCAACCTCTCCGCCGGGTACGCGCTGTTCGAGATCGTCGGCGACCTGCTGCGGCCGATCGAGTGGAGCCGACTGGACCGCTACGACGACGACCTGCTCACCATCCAGAAGTACCCGGGCAAGACCAACGAGCAGTTCACCAAGCTGCTGCTCAACGTCACAGTGCTCGCCTCGGATTGGGCCACCGAGATGACCAGCCGACGGTTCCGGGTGCTCGACCCGCTCTGCGGTCGGGGCACCACGCTCAACCAGGCGCTGATGTACGGGTTCGACGCCGCCGGGATCGAGCGTGACCAGAAGGACGTCGAGGCGTACCGGGCGTTCGTCACCACCTGGCTGAAGCAGAAGCGGATCAAGCACCGGGTGCTGGAGTCCGGTCCGGTGCGGCGGGAGCGCAAGGTCGTCGGCCGACGGGTGCGGATCGAACTGGCACCGACCCGCGAGGAACACAAGGCCGGTCGGACCCAACTGCTCGACGTGGTGAACGCGGACACCGCCCGGTCGGCGGAGTTCTTCCGCCCGGAGACCGTCGACCTGGTCGTCGCCGACGCGCCGTACGGCGTACAGCACGGCAGTCGTACTGCCGATCAGGGTCTCTCGCGCGATCCGCTGGCGCTGCTCGCGGACGCCGCGCCGGTCTGGGCGCGGTTGCTGCGCCCCGGCGGTGCGCTCGGTATCTCCTGGAACACCCACGTCGCCAGCCGCGACGACGCGGCGGCGGCGTTGGCCGACGCGGGCCTGACGGTGGTCGACGACGAGCCCTACCGCGCGCTGCGGCACCGGGTGGACCAGTCGATCATGCGAGACGTGCTGGTGGCCCGCCGCCCGGCCTGACCGGCCTCGCACCTCCGCTCCCGCCACGCCCTGCGCCACCCCCTCCGGGAAGCGCATGCCAAGGGCGGACAACCAGTCCTGCCCGCGCGGACCGCGCGGGGGTTCTGTGCCGCGATTCACCTGTTCAGGGTGCGGGTGTGAAAACCACGTCAAGAAAAGGATCGGCTCCGTCATGGTCGCGTTATGACCCCTGCCATCCGGCGGGTGGTGAGGCTTTGATTGCCCGGCGCGACCGGAAGGCGGTCGCGGCGAACCTTTCCGGTATGAGGAGTCAGCGTGTCTGACGTGGTGTTCGTGGTCCTGACGGTGGTGCTGTTCGCAGTGCTCGCCCTGGTGGTCCGGGCGGTGGAGAAGCTGTGAACGCGGTAAACGCCGTCGGTCTGGTGCTCGCGATCGTCCTGGGCGCGTTCCTGGTGTTCGCGCTGTTGTTCCCGGAGCGCTTCTGATGACCATGACAACAGCGGGCGTCATCTTCGTGCTGACGCTGGTGGCCGCCCTGGTCGCCGTCTACAAGCCGTTCGGCGACTACATGTTCCGGTCGGTCTCCGGCACGAAGCAGTCCCGGGTCGAGCGGGGTATCTTCCGACTCGTCGGGGTCAACCCGGCCGCCGAGCAGACCTGGGGCGTGTACGCCCGCAGCGTGCTGGCGTTCTCCGCGGTCTCGATCCTGTTCCTGTACCTGTTCCAGCGGGTGCAGAACCACCTGTGGCTGTCGCTGGGCTTCGACCCGGTGATGACCCACGGCGCCTGGAACACCGCCGTCTCGTTCGTGACCAACACGAACTGGCAGTGGTACTCGGGTGAGTCGACCATGGGCCATCTGGTGCAGATGGCCGGCCTGGCCGTGCAGAACTTCGTCTCGGCGGCGGTCGGCATCGCGGTGGCGGTCGCGCTGGTACGCGGCTTCGCCCGTAGCCGCACCGGGCAGCTCGGCAACTTCTGGGTGGACCTGACCCGGATCGTGCTGCGGATCCTGCTGCCGATCGCGGTGCTCGGCGCCATCGTGCTGATGATCGGCGGGGCGGTGCAGAACCTCTCCGGCGGCACCGACGTGACCACGCTGACCGGCGGCACCCAGACCGTCACCGGTGGCCCGGTCGCCAGCCAGGAAGTCATCAAGGAGTTGGGCACCAACGGCGGCGGCTTCTACAACGTCAACAGCGCGCACCCGTTCGAGAACCCCACCACCTGGACGAACTGGCTGGAGATCTTCCTGCTCCTGCTGATCCCGTTCAGCCTGCCCCGGGTCTTCGGCCGGATGGTCGGGCAGAACCGGCAGGGCTACGCCATCGCCGCGGTGATGGGCATCCTCGCGTTCGCCAGCATCGCCATCACCAACGTCTTCGAGTTGGCCGGCCACGGCACGGTGCCACAGGCGGTCGGTGCGGCGATGGAGGGCAAGGAGGTGCGGTTCGACGTGTCCAACTCGGCCACCTTCGCCGCCGCCACCACCCTCACCTCGACCGGTGCGGTCAACTCGTTCCACGACTCGTTCACCTCGCTCGGCGGCATGATGACGATGGTCAACATGATGCTCGGCGAGGTCGCCCCCGGTGGCGTCGGTGCCGGTCTGTACGGCCTGCTCGTCCTCGCGGTGATCACGGTCTTCGTGGCCGGGCTGATGGTCGGTCGCACCCCCGAGTACCTGGGCAAGAAGATCGGGTCGCGCGAGATCAAGTTCGCCTCGCTCTACTTTCTGATCACGCCGATCCTGGTGCTCGTCGGCACGGCGGCGGCCTTCGCCACCGGCAACAACTCCACGGCGCTCAACGTCGGCCCGCACGGCCTCTCCGAGGTGCTGTACGCGTTCACCTCGGCCAGCAACAACAACGGCTCCGCCTTCGCGGGAATCACTGTCAACACGGCCTGGTGGAACACCGCGCTCGGGTTGTGCATGCTGCTCGGCCGGTTCCTGCCGATCATCTTCGTGCTCGCGTTGGCCGGCTCGCTGGCCCGCCAGGCACCCACCCCCGCGTCCGAGGGCACCCTGCCGACCCACCGACCGCTGTTCATCGGCATGGTCGTCGGCGTCACTGTGGTCCTCGTCGCGCTGACCTTCCTGCCCGCGCTGGCGCTCGGCCCGCTGGCAGAGGGGCTCTGACCATCATGAGGAACGAGGACATGTCCGTCACCTCTGTGACATCCGGGACCGACGAGCAACCGACCGCCGGCACCCCGGCCACCCAGGGCAACCGGATCGGCGGGGGTCTGCTCGACCCCAAGCAGCTCATCCGGTCCCTCCCGGACGCGGTACGCAAGCTCAACCCGACCACGCTGTGGCGTAACCCGGTGATGCTGATCGTGGAGGTCGGTGCGGCCTTCACCACCGTCCTGGCGGTGACCGACCCGTCGGTGTTCGCCTGGGCGATCACCGTCTGGCTCTGGCTGACAGTGATCTTCGCCAACCTGGCCGAGGCGGTCGCCGAGGGCCGGGGCAAGGCGCAGGCCGCGACGCTGCGGCAGGCGAAGAAGGACACCATCGCCACCCGCCTGATCGACTGGAAGCCCGGCGCGCGCGCCAACACCTACCGCGACGAGGCGGTGCCCGCGCCGGAACTGCGTCAGGGTGACGTCGTGCTCGTCGAGGCGGGCGGCATCATCCCCGGCGACGGGGACATCGTCGAGGGCATCGCCAGTGTCGACGAGTCGGCCATCACCGGCGAGTCGGCCCCGGTCATCCGGGAGTCCGGCGGCGACCGCAGTGCGGTCACCGGTGGCACCAAGGTGCTCTCCGACCGGATCATCGTCAAGATCACCCAGAAGCCCGGAGAGAGCTTCATCGACCGGATGATCGCTCTGGTCGAGGGCGCCAACCGCCAGAAGACGCCGAACGAGATCGCGCTGAACATCCTGCTCGCCGCGCTCACGGTCATCTTCCTGCTGGCCGTGGTCACCCTCCAGCCGCTGGCGATCTTCTCCAAGGCGTACCAGGCGGCCGCGCCGGACAGTGGGGCGATCACCGACTCCGGTGTCACCGGGGTCGTGCTGATCTCGCTGCTGGTCTGCCTGATCCCCACCACCATCGGGGCGCTGCTCTCGGCCATCGGCATCGCCGGCATGGACCGCCTCGTCCAGCGCAACGTGCTGGCCATGAGCGGACGGGCCGTCGAGGCAGCCGGCGACGTCAACACCCTGCTGCTGGACAAGACCGGCACCATCACCCTGGGCAACCGGCAGGCCGCCGAGTTCGTCCCGGTCGAGGGGGTCGACGCCGCGACGGTGGCCGACGCCGCACAGCTGTCCAGCCTGGCCGACGAGACCCCGGAGGGGCGCTCGGTGGTCGTCCTGGCGAAGAACGAGTTCGGGCTGCGTGAGCGCGAGCCCGGCGTCATGCCGCACGCCACGTTCGTACCCTTCACCGCGCAGACCCGGATGAGCGGCGTCGACCTCACCCCGGACGGCAGCGTGGACGGCGGCGCGGTGGGCACGGCCCGCCGGGTCCGCAAGGGCGCCGCCGCCGCGGTGATGAAGTGGGTACGCGAGAACGGCGGCCACCCGACCGAGCAGGTCGGCGAGATCGTGGACGCGATCAGCGGCACCGGCGGCACCCCGCTCGTCGTCGCCGAGCACGTCGACGGTCAACCCGCCCGCGCCCTGGGCGTCATCCACCTCAAGGACGTGGTCAAGTCCGGCATGCGGGAGCGGTTCGACGAGATGCGCCGGATGGGCATCCGCACCGTGATGATCACCGGCGACAACCCGCGTACCGCGAAGGCGATCGCCGACGAGGCCGGGGTGGACGACTTCCTGGCGGAGGCGACACCGGAGGACAAGCTCGCGCTGATCAAGCGGGAGCAGGAGGGCGGCCGGCTGGTCGCGATGACCGGTGACGGCACCAACGACGCCCCGGCGCTCGCCCAGGCCGACGTCGGCGTGGCGATGAACACCGGTACGTCGGCCGCCAAGGAGGCCGGCAACATGGTCGACCTCGACTCCGACCCGACCAAGCTGATCGAGATCGTGGAGATCGGCAAGCAGTTGCTGATCACCCGTGGAGCGCTGACGACGTTCAGCATCTCCAACGACATCGCGAAGTACTTCGCGATCATCCCGGCCATGTTCGCCGGCCTGTACCCGAGCCTGGACGCGCTGAACATCATGCGGCTCGCCAGCCCGGAGTCGGCGATCCTGTCCGCCGTCATCTTCAACGCCCTGGTGATCATCGCGCTGATCCCGCTCGCCCTGCGCGGCGTGCGGTACCGGCCCGCCGCCGCGTCGAAGCTGCTCAGCCGCAACCTCCTGGTGTACGGCCTGGGCGGCATCATCGTGCCGTTCATCGGGATCAAGCTCATCGACCTGCTCATCCAGTTCATCCCGGGGATTTCGTGATGCGCCTACCCACCTGGATCGCCCAACACCTCGCCGCGCTGCGCGCCGTACTCGTCTTCACTGTGCTGCTCGGCCTGGTCTACCCGCTGGCCCTGGTCGCGGTCGGTCAACTGCCCGGCCTGAACCACAAGGCCGACGGTTCGCTGATCACCGTGAACGGCACCACCGTCGGGAGCTCGCTGATCGGCCAGTCCTTCACCGACGCCGACGGCAACCCGATCGCCCGCTACTTCCAGTCCCGCCCCTCCGCCGCCGGCGACGGGTACGACCCGACCTCCACCGCAGCCAGCAACCTGGGCCCGGAGAGCGTCGTCGACACCATCGCCACCGACCCGGAGGAGTCCAGCGAGAGCCTGCTCACCCAGGTCTGCGGGCGCAGCAAGGCCGTCGGCGAACTCGACGGTGTGGACGGTCGACGCCCCTTCTGTACCGACGACGGGGTGGGCGCCGTACTCGCCGTCTTCCGCGCCGACGGTTTGACCGGCCCGGTCACCCGGGTGGTCAGCGTCAACCAGGTCGCCCCGGCCACCCCGTTCGTCGCCTCGTACCAGGGCGTCACGGTGGAGTTGGCCCAGCCCGGCGAGGACTACGTGGCCGCCGGTGGGGTGGTCACCCCGATCCGGGGTGACGCGCCGGCCGACCCGGTGGTGCCCGCCGACGCGGTCACCGCCAGCGCCAGCGGCCTCGACCCGCAGATCAGCCCGGCGTACGCCGAGTTGCAGGTGAACCGGGTCGCGCGGGAGCGTGGCGCGGATCCGGCGGCGGTCCGCAAGCTGGTCAAGGAGCACACCGACGGCCGTGGGCTCGGGTTCATGGGTCAGCCCGGGGTCAACGTGCTGGAACTCAACCTCGCCCTCGACAAGCAGTTCGCCGCGCGCTGAGCACCCTCGCGGGCGGGGCGTGCCGACCGGCACGCCCCGCCCGCCACTCTGACCAGGGAGGATGGTCCCGTGCCACGCGGAGAACTGCGCATCTATCTCGGAGCCGCCCCGGGCGTCGGCAAGACGTACGCCATGTTGGAGGAGGCCCAGCGGCGGGCCGCGCGCGGCAGCGACGTGGTGATCGGTTTCGTGGAGACCCACGGCCGCCAGCACACCGCCGCGATGCTCGGTGATCTGGAGCAGGTGCCCCGCCGCACGATGGAGTACCGGGGCGCGGAGTTCACCGAGATGGACCTGGACGCGGTGCTGGCCCGCCGACCCGAGATCGCTGTCGTCGACGAGTTGGCGCACACCAACGTTCCGGGCTCCCGGCACGACAAGCGCTGGCAGGACGTCCAGGAGTTGCTCGACGCTGGCATCGACGTGCTGTCCACTGTCAACGTGCAGCACCTGGAGTCGGTGAACGACGTCGTCGCGCAGATCACCGGCACCACCCAGCGGGAGACCGTGCCGGACGAGATCGTCCGCGCCGCCGAGCAGGTCGAGCTGGTCGACATGACCCCGGAGGCGCTGCGCCGGCGGATGGCGCACGGCAACATCTACCGACCCGACAAGATCGACGCCGCGTTGGGCAACTACTTCCGGGTCGGCAACCTCACCGCGCTGCGCGAGCTGGCGCTGCTCTGGCTGGCCGACAAGGTCGACGAACAGCTCGACCGCTACCGCAGCCAGCAGGGCATCGCCGCCACCTGGGAGGCCCGGGAACGGGTCGTCGTCGCGCTGACCGGGGGCCCGGAGGGCGAGACGCTGATCCGCCGGGCGGCCCGGGTCGCGGCCCGCAGCAAGGGTGCCGACCTGCTCGCCGTGCACGTGGCCCGCAGCGACGGCCTGGCCGGCGCCGACCCGGCCCAGTTGGCCCGCCAGCGGGTCCTCGTGGAGAGTCTGGGCGGCACGTACCACCAGGTGCTCGGCACCGACGTGCCGGCCGCGTTGCTGGACTTCGCCCGAGGCGTCAACGCCACCCAGTTGGTGCTCGGCGCCAGCCGACGGGGCCGACTCGCGCAGATCTTCGCCCGGGGTGTCGGGGTGACCACCACCGCGCTGTCCGGGGCGATCGACGTGCACCTCGTCACCCACAAGGAGGCCGGTAAGGGCCGCCGGGCGGGGGCCGTGCCCGCAGCGCTGTCCCGCCGGCGCCGGCTGCTCGGCTTCGGCCTGGCCGTACTGGGCATGCCGCTGCTCACGGTGCTGCTGAAGACCCTGCCCGACCTGACATTGACCAACGACATTCTGCTGTTCCTCGCCGGCGTGGTCGGGGTCGCGCTGGTCGGCGGGGTGTGGCCGGCCCTGGTCGCCGCGCTCGGCGGGTCGTTGCTGCTCAACTGGTTCTTCACCCCGCCCTACCGCACGCTGACCATCGCCGAGGCCGACAATCTGCTCGCCCTGGCCGTCTTCGTGGGTGTGGCGCTGGCGGTCAGCTGGATCGTCGACGTCGCGGCCCGGCGTACCCGGGAGGCCGCGCGGGCCGCCGCCGACGCCCAGACCCTCGCGGCCGTCGCCGGTGGCGTACTACGCGGCGAACGCACCCTGACCGCCCTGCTGGACCAGCTCCGGGAGACGTTCGGGCTGCGCGCGGTGAGCGTGCTGGAGTTGGCCGAGGACGCCAGCGGCCGCCCCGACCGGGCCCGCGAGGAGCACGCCTGGGGCGTCGTGGCCAGCGTCGGCGATCAGCCGCCCTGCACGCCCGAGGGCGGCGAGACGACGGTACCGGTCGACGACCGGATCACCGTCGTGCTCTGCGGTCGACGGCTGGAGGCTGCCGACCGGCGCATCGTCGAGGCGTTCGCCGCCCAGGCCGCCGTCGCGCTGCGTCAGGAACGGCTCGCCGAGGAGGCCGCCACCGCGCGGCCCCTCGCCGAGGCGGACCGGATGCGCACGGCGCTGCTCGCGGCGGTCAGCCACGACCTGCGTACGCCGCTGGCGTCGGCGAAGGCGGCGGTGACCAGTCTGCGCAGCCACGACATCGAGTTCGACGAGTCCGACCGCGAGGAGCTGCTGGAGACCGCCGAGGAGTCGCTGGACCGGCTCGCCCGGCTGGTCGGCAACCTGCTCGACATGAGCCGGCTCCAGGCCGGTGTCCTGGGCATCTCGCCGACCGCGATCGGCCTGGAGGACGCCGTACCCCTGGCGCTTGACGAACTCGGCCCGGCGGCCGCGACCGTCGGCACCGACATCC
This sequence comes from Micromonospora sp. WMMD1155, assembly GCF_029581275.1. NCBI lineage: Bacteria > Bacillati > Actinomycetota > Actinomycetes > Micromonosporales > Micromonosporaceae > Micromonospora > Micromonospora sp. WMMD1155. Next base: position 2,087,596 of record NZ_CP120742.1, on the reverse strand, counting down.
CGGCCGACCTGCCGGCCGCCACCGCGGACCCGGGCCTGCTGGAACGCGTGCTGGTCAACGTCGTCGCCAACGCGCTGCGCTACAGTCCGCCGGACCAGCCACCGACGATCACCGCCAGCGCACACGCCGGCCAGGTGGAGCTGCGGGTGATCGACCGGGGGCCGGGCATCCCGGAGGACCAGTGGGAGCACGTCTTCCTGCCGTTCCAACGCCTCGGTGACCGGGACAACCAGACCGGCGTCGGTCTCGGTCTCGCCCTGTCGAGGGGGTTGGCCGAGGCGATGGGTGGCAGCATCACCCCGGAGACCACACCGGGCGGTGGGCTCACCATGGTGCTGCGGCTGCCGGCCGCCGCGCAGACCAGCTCGGAGGGGCCGCAGGAATGACCCGCATCCTGGTCGTCGACGACGAACCGCAGATCCTGCGCGCCCTGCGGATCAACCTGCGCGCCCGCCGGTACGACGTGGACGTCGCCGCGACCGGGGCCGCCGCATTGAAGGCCGCCGCCAGCCACCCACCCGACCTGGTGGTGCTCGACCTCGGGCTGCCCGACATCGACGGCGTGGAGGTGATCCGCGGCCTGCGCGGATGGACCGCCGTGCCGATCATCGTGCTCTCCGGTCGGGCCGGCAGCGAGGACAAGGTCGCGGCGCTCGACGCAGGCGCCGACGACTACGTCACGAAGCCGTTCGGCGTGGAGGAGCTGCTGGCCCGCATCCGCGCCGTCACCCGGCGGCTCGGCGCGCCCAGCGAGTCGGTGCCGGCGCTGCGGATCGGCCAGCACACCGTCGACCTGGCCGACCACAGTGTGCGGCGCGACGACGGCACCGAGGTGAAGCTGACCCCCACCCAGTGGAGCGTGCTGGAGAAGCTGCTGCGTCACCCCGGCAAGCTGGTCAGCCAGCGTCAGCTCCTCCAGGACGTGTGGGGGCCGGAGTACCAGAACGAGACCAACTACCTGCGGCAGTACCTGGCCCAGCTCCGGCGCAAGCTGGAAGACGACCCGGCCCGCCCCCGGCACCTCATCACCGAACCGGGAATGGGCTACCGCTACCGCCCCTGACCCGTTGACACCCGCCGGCAGAGATTGAAGAATTTCGTTCGCAGCGGCAGCGGCGTGCTTCTGTAACCGTCCCCTCCGGTTACCCCCTGGGAGTTCGTCGTGTCAGTGCCCCTGTCCCGCCGTCGACTGCTGACCGCCGGCGGTGCCGGCCTCGTCCTGGCCGGTCTCTCCGACCCGTTCCGGGCCGGTCCCGCCCGAGCCGCCGTCACCACCGCCGACCTGGTCGTCTACGGCGCCACCTCCGGCGGGCTGGCCGCCGCGATCACCATGCGCCGGCTCGGCCACACCGCCGTCGTGGTCGAGCCCACCAGCCACGTCGGCGGGCTGAGCACCGCCGGGCTCGGGGCCACCGACACCGGGGTCCAGGCGTCCATCGGCGGGCTGGCCGCCGAGTTCTACCGCAGGGTGTACGTGAAGTACCACGGCGGAACCCTCACACCGACGTCCCCGCTGCGGATGACCTTCGAACCGCGCGTCGCCACCGCCGTCTTCGCGGAGATGCTGGCCGAGGCCGGTGTTGCGGTGGTCGTCGACGCCCGGCTGGCCAGCCTCGGCCGCACCGGCAACCGGATCACCGAGCTGCGCACCGATGACGGGTCGGTCTACCGCGGTGGCGTGTTCGTCGACGCCACCTACGAGGGTGACCTGCTGGCCATGGCCGGGGTCGGGTTCACCGTCGGGCGGGAGTCCAACGACACCTACGGCGAGACGATCAACGGGGTGCAGTCCCGTAACACCCACCAGTTCGTCCACCCCGTCGACCCGTATGTGACGGCCGGCTCGCCCGCGAGCGGTCTGCTGCCGGGGATCTCGGCCACCCCGCTCGCCCCGCAGGGCAGCGGCGACGACCGGATCCAGGCGTACTGCTTCCGGATGTGCCTCACCCAGGCGGCCAACCGGATCCCGTTCGGCAGGCCGTCCGACTACGACCCGATCCGGTACGAGCTGCTGCTGCGCCACATCCAGGCGGGCTACACCGGGCCGTACTTCACCACCCACTCGATCGGCGGTGGGAAGACCGACTCCAACAACAACGGCGCGGTCTCCACCGACCACATCGGCTTCAACCACGCGTACCCGACGGCGAGTTGGGCGGTACGGGAGAGCATCATCGCCGAGCACCGCAGCTACCAGCAGGGGCTGATGTGGTTCCTGGCCAACGATTCGCGGCTGCCCGCGTCGGTGTGTGAGTCGACCGTCCGGTGGGGGTTGCCGGTCGACGAGTTCACCGGCACCGGTGGCTGGCCGCCGCTGCTCTACATCCGCGAGGCCCGCCGGATGGTCTCCGCGTACGTGATGACCGAGGCCGACTGCCGGGGCCGGGTACGCGCGGTGGACTCGGTGGGCCTGGCCAGCTACACGATGGACTCGCACAACTGTCAGCGGGTGGTGGTCGACGGAAAGGTCCGCAACGAGGGGGACGTGCAGATCAGCGTGCCGGCGCCGTACCCGGTGAGCTACCGGGCGATCGTGCCGCACCAGGCGCAGTGCGCCAACCTGCTGGTGCCGGTCTGCCTGTCGGCGAGCCACATCGCGTACGGGTCGATCCGGATGGAACCCGTGTTCATGATCCTCGGGCAGGCCGCCGCCACTGCCGCGTCGCTGGCGCTCGCCGGGAACGTCGCCGTGCAGGCCGTGTCCGTGCCCGCTCTCCAGGCCCGGCTGCGCCAGGACGGAGCGGTGCTGGAATGGGGATCGACGAGCGAGGTGATCCTGGACAACGCGGCGGCCAGCGGAATCACCCGGGCCGGTACGTGGCTGCGCAGCACCAGCATCGGCGGCTACTACGGCCCGGACTACGAGCACGACGGCAACACTGCCAAGGGCGTCAACCGACTGCGGTTCCGCCCGACACTGCCCACCTCCGGATCGTGGACCGTGCACCTGCGCTGGACCGCCGACCCCAACCGGGCGAGCAATGTGCCGGTGGACATCGCGTACTCCGGCGGGCTGACCACCCGGACCGTCGACCAGCGGCAGTCCGGGGGCCAGTGGGTGCCGCTGGGCACCTACCCGTTCACGGCGGGCACCGACGGGAGCGTGCTGATCCGCACCGAGGACACCAACGGCCACGTGATCGCCGACGCGGTGCGCTTCGTCCGCGCCTGACCGGCCGGTTGGGCGGCGGTCTCGGGCCGGGCGGCGGTCCTCGGGTCCAGCGGTGGTGCCACCAGCAACGGGTCGACCTGGATCACGTCGATGCCGAGCGGACGCAACATGCCGCGCAGCGCCGACTCGCAGAGCTCCTCCCACGGCTGATCCGTGCCCATCGCGGTGACGAGCAGCTCGGGCCGGGTGAAGGCGATTCCCACTCGCTGCCCCTGCGGCGAACGACCGGTCCGTACCGTCCGCACCATCCGTCCCGGCAGGTCACGCACCGGAACGGCGTAGATTATCGGGCCCTCGGCCATTGTCGGTTCTGTCCTTTCCACACGTGCCGCTGAGGTGGCGTCCTCGGGTTGTGCCGCCACTGCGGCGGTCATCGGCTGAATCGTTCGAGGTCGCTGGCGAAGCGGCGGATCGTCGCGGCCCGCGCCCAGGACGGCGCGGGCACCGCGACGACCGGCACGGCGGCATGCGTCACGCAGTACCGGGTGACGTGGCCGCGGGACCGGCCGAACCGGCCGCGCTGCGGGCTGCCGACGACCAGCAGGTCCGACTCCCGGCACGCGTGGTCGACGAGTACCTGCCCGGCGTACCCCTGGGTCGCCACCAGCCGCACTGTCACGTCCCGGGGGATCCCGCCGAGCGCCGCGTCGAACACGCCGCGCAGGTAGACCACTGCCGCCCGGTCGCACTCGTCCTGCCACCGCCAGGTCAGCGTGCCGGGCCGCCACGTCGGGGCGAAGACCCACGCGCGGATCGCGTCCACCTGCGCGCCCTCGCGGCGGGCCAGCTGTATCGCGCGGCGCAACGCCTGCATACCGGCGAACGACCTGTCGACTCCCACCACGATCCGGCGGGCACCGGCTGCGCGGCTCATGCGGCGGACCCCGCCCACTCCGGGGTACGCGGGTCCGCCGGCGCGCCCAGGTCGAGCGCGCGCAGGATGTAGTTGGCCTCCGCCACCTCCACCCCGGCGCGAAGGCGCAGGTCGGCCACGGCGCGGTGCAGCACTGTCATGCTGTCGGCGGAGAGGCGGATCACGGCGTCGACGTCGGCGGCTATCCACCACGCGTCGACAGCGCACGGTTCGTGTCGCAGGTACTCCACCAGGTGACTGCCGGGCGCGGACGGGCCGAGCCGCACGCTGACCAGCGCCTCATGCCGCCGCTGCGGCCCGTCGTCGCTGGTAGCGGGGTCACCGAGGTCGCTGTGGGCGTGGGGTGGCGTGTCCCCGCGTTCCCAGCGCGTCATCCGCCAAGGACTCATGGACCCATCGTCACCACCGCACGAAGGCGGAGCACCCGCCGATACGCCGTTTCGACGGGCCACCGCCCTTTCTTGACGCCGCGTTCACGCGGCTGCCGGTCGGGCACGCCGACACGGCGAGTAGCGTCGGGACGGACCAAGATCGGTGTACGAGGAGGCGCGGTGCGGACGACGACGGTGGACATCCCGACCGACGACGGGGTCGCGGACGCGTCAGTGAGCCGACCGGACGGCGACGGGCCGTTCCCGGCGGTGCTGCTCTTCATGGACGCCTTCGGGCCGCGCCCGCGCCTGGTGGAGATGGCCGAGCGGATCGCCGCCCAGAATTACCTGGTGCTGACGCCGCACCTCTTCTACCGGGGCGGCCGGGCGCCGCTGTTCGACCTGTCCCGCCTGGGTGAGGCCGACCAGCGTGGTGCTCTGTTCGCGCAGATCATGCCGCTGATCGGCGCGCTGACCCCCGAGGTGGTCAGCCGGGACACCGCCGCCTACCTGGACTTCCTGGCGGCCCGCGACGACGTCCGGCCGGGCCCGGTGGCGATCACCGGATACTGCATGGGCGGCACGAACGCGTTGCGGGCCATCGAGGCACACCCGGACCGCATCGCGGCCGTCGCCAGCTTCCACGGCGGGCGGATCGTCACCGACGCGCCGGACAGCCCGCACCTGGGCGTCGGCTCGATCACCGGCGAGGTGTACTTCGGGCACGCCGACGCCGACCAGTCGATGACACCCGAGCAGATCGCCACGCTGGAGAAGGCGCTCGACGCCGCGGGGGTGCGCTACCGCTCCGAGGTCTACGAGGGCGCCCACCACGGGTTCACCATGGCCGACACCCCGATGTACGACGAGCAGGCCACCGAGCGGCACTGGGTCGCCCTCTTCGACCTCCTGGACCGCGTCCTGCCCGCCTGAGCACGCTGAGAGCACCGGTGCTCAGCGGCGGAGCAGCACCGGGCCGGCGTCGATGCGGGTGCGGAACAGCGCGTACGGCTTGCGCCGCAGGTCCTGACCACGCTGGTACTGCGGCTGCCGGTGCAGTTGGTTGGCGGTGACGTAGAGGTGCCCGTCGGCGGCCACCGACATGGTGTCCGGCCAGAGCAGTCGCGGATCGTGGACCAGCGTCTCGTACTCGCCGTCCGGCAGTCGGCGCAGCACCGCGTTGTGCTCGTACGAGGTGAGGTAGAACCGACCCGCGTCGTCGCTCTCCAACCCGTCCGACGCGGTGCCCTTGTCGCCCTCGTCGACGACCGTGGCGGCGGCCGCCTCCTGGGTCACGCCCGGGTCGGCCAACGCTTCGGTGGAGACGCTGTACCAGCGTCGGGACGCCAGCGGGCAGTAGTGGAGCCGGCTGCCGTCGGCGGAGATCGCGATGCCGTCGGAACCCATCCCGACCGGCTTCGGCGGCCCGTCCGCGGGTCGTTCGAGGAACGGTCGACCCTCCACCACCGGCCGGAACGTCGTCAACGGCTCCGCCTTGGTGGACGGGTGGTCGTGCAGCCGCCGCCAGGACGCCCCGCTGGCCAGGTCCACCACGATGATCCCGTTCGGCCCGGAGTCGGCCGAGTCGGTGATGTACGCGACGCCGGACTCCCCGCGGCGCAGGTCGAAGCGGACGTCGTTGAGGTACGTCGTCGGCAGCGCCACGTCCGCCGGGAAGGTGATCACCTGCGCGACCGTGTCGGTGTCCAGGTCGACCCGGACCAGCTTCGGGCCACCCGGCTTGGTGGGCTGGAACATCGGGCTGCCGGTGTCCAGCACCCAGAGCCGGTCGGCCGGGTCGACCACGATGCTCTGCACCGACACGAACGCGCCCGCGTCGTCGTCGCCGGACGGGTCGTTCCACGCCTGGTCGGGGTAGGGCACCTCCTGACCGTCGCGCAGTTCGACGACGGTGGCCGGCACCTCGTCGCCCCACTTGGGGAAGTTGACGAAGATCCGACCGGAGTGCGAGACGCTCACCCCGGTCGGCATCGGGCCGGTGAAGGTGTGCACCAGCTCCAACTCGCCGACCGGCTCGTCGCCGACCGGCCCGCTCATGACGCCCACCCCATGGTGCTCATCGTCCGCCCCCTACCGGTCCGCCGGTTGTTCCTCGTCACCGCTGCTATTCCCGCCCGGACGTCCGGTATGCGTCGCGGGCGGGGAGGCCGGGAAGGGGCGGCGGGAGCCGGGAGCCGGGCCGTCAGGCCACGGGTGCGGCGGCCCGGGCGGCGGGTAGGCCGGGGACCGGCACGTCCACGGCGAGCAGTGCTCCGTCCTCCGCGCCGGGCGTGGTCAACCCGACGCGGGCGGTCCCGATGAAGAGTCTGCGCAGGTCGGGGCCGCCCAGGCAGATCCCGGCCGGCTGCTTCGCCGGTAGCCGGATCTCCTGCTCCAGGGTGCCGTCCGGTCGGTATCGGCGCACCGCCGAGCCGCCCCACAGCGCGATCCAGAGGTGACCGGCGGCGTCGACGGTCATGCCGTCCGGGCCGCCGTCGGCCTGGGACAGCCGCAGGAACGGCTCCCGCCCGCTCAGCTCCCCGGTCGCCGGGTCGACGGTGAACCGGTCGATCTCGCCGCGCGGCGTGTCGGCCAGGTACATGGTGGTGCCGGTGGCGTCGAACGCCGGCCCGTTCGGGATGGTCAGACCGGTCACCGCGGCCACCGGCGCCGCGCCCGAAGTGAGCCGGAACAGCGTGCCCTGGCCGGGCAGCGCCGCGTACGTCATGCTGCCGGCCCAGAAGTGGCCGTGCGGGTCGGCGACCGCGTCGTTCATCCGGGTGGGCTCGGGTGCGTCACCGACCAGGTCGGCGACCGGTCGGCTGTCGCCGGTGGCGGGCAGCAGGGTGAGGCCGGTCCCGGCGGCGGCCAGCCAGTCACCGGGACGGCCGGCCACCGGAGCGACCGCGCCGAGCGGAACGTCGACTCGGCGCACCTCCCGGAGCGGGGAGGGGGCGTCGCCGTCGGTCTCCAGCAGTCGTCCGGCCAGCAGGTCGACGAGGACCAGGCGGTCGTCGACCCAGCGCAGCCCTTCGCCCAGCTCCAACCGGTCGGTGCTCCAGACGGTCGGCTCGGTCAGCTCCATCTCGCTCCTCCAAGGGGGATCTGCGGGGGCGGCGGCGGGCGGGCCGGATTGCCCGCCACCCGGTCAGCGGACCGTACCGCCCGGCTCGTGGTTCAGCAGCGTCAGTTCCGCCCGATCGGGCAGGCCCTCCCAGTCGCCCCGGCTGGCGACCGCGAACGCCCCGGTGGTGACGGCCCGGTCCAGTCGGGTCGGGACGTCGTCACCGTCGAGCCACCCGGAGAGCAGCCCGGCCACGAAGGCGTCGCCCGCCCCGACGGTGTCCACCACCGGCACCGTCCGAGCCGGACGGTGCACGGTGCCGGTCGCGCTGTGGCTGGTCGCCCCTCCGGCCCCGTGCTTGACGACGACCTCGGTCACCCCGGCGGAGAGCAACGCCGTGGCCGGGTCGGTGGCGTCGGTCAGCACGGCCAGTTCGTCGTCGGAGGCGACCACCAGGTCGATCGAGGGCAGCAGCGGCCGCAGCGCGGTGGCGGCCTCGGCGACCGACCAGAGTCGCTGCCGGTGGTTGACGTCCAGGCAGACGGTGCTGCCGGCCGCGCGGGCGCGTCGCACGGCCTCCACCACCGCCTGGTACGGGTCGACGCCGAGCGCGCAGGTGATGCCGGTGACGTGCAGCAGCCGGGGCGGTGACCCGGCCGCGTCGAAGGCACCTGTCACGTCGGCCGGGCGCAGCCGGGAGCCGGCGGATCCGGTGCGGTGGTAGGTGACCCGGTTGATGTCGGCGACCCGGTTCTCGAAGAGGATCAGCCCGGTCGGAGCGGTCGGATCGATCCGGGACCAGCTCAGGTCGACGCCCTCCGCGCGCAGCGTACGACGGACCAGCTCACCGGGCTCGTCGGCGCCGGTGACACCGACCCAGGCAGCCCGGTGGCCGAGCCGGGCCAGCCCGATCGCCACGTTCGACTCGGAACCGGCGACGGAGATCCCGGCGGTGCCGCCCAGCCGCAGCGGGCCGGTGGTGCGGAACGCCGCCATCGTCTCGCCGAGCGTGAGCACGTCGGTCATCAACGCACCGCCGCGAGGAAGGCGGCGGCGCGCTCGCGCAGCGCCGCCGGGTCGCCACCGCGGACGGCGTCGCCGAGCAGGGGGGAGCCGACCCCGACCGCGAGCGCGCCCCGGTCCAGGTAGCGTCGTGCGCCGTCCGCGTCGACCCCACCGACCGGTACGAACGCGGTGCCGGGGAACGGGTCGCGCAGCGTGCCGAGGTAGTCGGGCCCACCGAGGGACGCCGGGAAGAGTTTGATCGCGGTGGCCCCGCCGCTGTCGGCCTGCACCACTTCGGTGGGGGTGAGTGCACCGGCGAGGACCGGCAGCCCGAGTCGGCCGCCTTCGGCGAGACTCGGCGCGAGCGCCGGGGTGACCAGGAAACCAGCGCCCGCGTCGGCCGCCGCGCGGGCGTCCTCGGCGCTGAGCACGGTGCCCGCGCCCAGGGCGTAGTCGGACCCGAGGGCCGCCCGGGCGCGCCGGATGACGTCGAGCGCGTCGGCGCTGGTGAGCGAGACCTCGACCAGTGCGACGCCGCTCTCGGCCAGGGTGAGCACGGCGGTGAGCGCCGCCGCCACGGCGTCGAAGAGGCGAGCCGGCGCTGGTTCGTCAAGACGGCCACCACCACTGCGGGCCGGGCGTCCCTCGAACGAGCCCGCGCGTTACACGCCGCAGTCCGCCACCCGGTGATCGTTCGTCCGATGCGGACAGTCGACGGGCCGGCCGGCCTGACGCTCGTCTACCCCTGGTACGACGGCAGCGCCCTGAACCACGCCACGGCGCGCGGCACCGACCGCAGCGGGCTGGCCCGCTTCCAGCAACTGCCGGTCCCGCAGGTCGAGGCGGCGCTCGACGCGATCCTCGACGCTCATCTCGCCGTCAGCGCCGCCGGGTTCGTCGCCGTCGACCTGTACGACGGCTGCTTCCTGTATGACTTCTCCATCGGACGGATGCGGCTGATCGAGCTCGACGAATACCGCCCTGGGCCGTTCGTCCTCGACGCCGACCGCCTGCCCGGCTCTCGCCGTTACATGGCGCCGGAGGAGTTCGTTCGTGCTGCCGCGATCGACGAGCGGACCACCGTTCACCTGCTCGGCCGTACCCTGCACCACCTTCTCGACTCTGCGGAAGGCTGGCGGGGCAACGACGATCAGCGCCGCGTCGTGGACCGGGCAACCAGAGCGGCGCCGACCACTCGATACCCCGACGTGTCAGCGCTGGTCCGTGCCTGGCGGTCGGCAGCGACCTGACGCCGCCGACAGTCGCCCAACGCCCGCTGCCGAGGTGCCGCCCGCGCCCGCTGCCGAGGCGCCGCCCGCGCCCGCTGCCGAGGCGCATCCCGCGCCCGCTGCCGAGGTGCCGCCCGCGCCCGCCGCTGTTTCGAGGGCTCTGGCGAGGTGCCCGACCGCTCGGCACGCCGACGTGCCAGCGCTGCTGCGTGGCTGGCCGCTGGCGGCACCCTGATCCCGCCGACCACGCGGCTGCGTAGGTCGGCCGAGCTGGACGCCGGTTCGTGAGATCCGGCCGATCGACGATCGGCCTACGTCCGTCGGTGGTAGTGGTTGCGGCGCGGTAGTTGGTCGGGGTCGAGCCAGGCGGGCGGGATGAACTCGGGGTGCCCGTCGTCACTGAGCCGTACCGTCCACTCCCTGTGGTGGATATGTCGGTGATGGTGGCCGCAGAGCAGGACGGCGTTGTCGAGGTTGGTGGGGCCGCCGTCGGCCCAGTGGTGGATGTGGTGGGCGGCGCACCAGCGTGGTGGTCGGTCGCAGCCGGGGAAGGCGCATCCGCCGTCGCGGAGCACCAGGGCTCGCCGCAGTGGGCCGGTGATGAGTCGGCGTTGTCGACCGACGTCGAGGACCTGGCTCGTGCCGCCGAGGACGGCGGGCAGGATGGTGGCGTCGCAGGCCAGCCGGCGCACGGTGTCGGGGGTGAGCCGCACACCGATGTCGAGCGTCCCGGAGCCTAGTTGCCGGGTCAGTGTGTCGTAGTCGGTGGTGATGACGATCTGGGCGCGGTCGCCGCCGTGCTCGGGTAGGTCGCCGGTGTGCAGGGCGAGGCGGCACACGTCGGCGAGGGCGTCGTGGCGGCGTTGCCCGGGGGATCGCCCATCGTCGGGCCCGGCGGGTGCGCTGAGCGGGTCGATGGCGGCGCGTAGCAGACCTGCGGTTTCGGCGTCGAGCGTGCCGGTGAGCCGCAGGCGCCCGTCGGTCTGCGCGGACAGGGTGAGGTGTCGGTCGCGGGTGGCGCGGGCGTCCTCGGCGGCGAGGGCAGCTGCTGCGGCGGCGTCGGCGAGATCGGGCGCGACGTGGTCGAGGATCCGGGTGCCCATCCGACGCAGCAGGGTGGGGTCGAACTGCCCGGCCCACTCGACCAGCGCGCCGACGGCCTTCTCGGCCACTTCGGCGCCCGCCGTCACCGTCACGGTGGCGGCCGTGTCGGCGATGACGCGGGCCTGGTCCTGGGTGATGGTGCCGTCGGCCAGCGCGTGTCGGATGGCGGGGTTGCCGGTGTCCAGGGTGGTGGCGAGGTCGACCAGGCGGCGGGCGGCGGGAACGGTCATCCGCAGTCGTTCGCGTAGCCACACGGCGGTGGTGGAGGCGCCGTGGGCGCGGGCGGTGCCGCGCCCGTCGATCTCACGGACCAGGGTCAGGGTGACGGCGGCGAGGCGTTGCTGCAGGCGGTGCGCGGCGTCGAGCGCCGCGATCAGTTCATGCTCGGTGAGAGGCCAGGCGGCCGCGTCGACGCAGGCGGCGACCGCGTCGTCTGCCTGCGCCAACTCCTCGACCATGACCAGAGACTAGAACAGGTGTACGACACTTTCAGTCGTCATGATCAATGCGGTGTCGCGGTTACGTGGCCGATTGCGCAGCACGCGACCCAACGACCTCGGCAGGGTCTGCGCCCCGGAACATCGATCGGATGCACCGCGTGCCTGCCGCATCCCCAGTCGCCGAAACGGCTGCCATCGTGGCGCAACGCCCAGGCTCGCTGCTAGCTTGATCTTTAAGCCGTGGGGCAGAGGTATCGACCCCGGCAGATCATCAGGACAGCCCTTGGGTGATCATTCCTCTTGTCTAGGGAAGAACGCTCACAACCAAGGGCTGCCGATGATCAGTGTGCCCGAGACCCGGCCGGTGAGTGCGGCCGGGGACCTCGCCGCGTTCCGGCAAGAGTTGCACCGATCCGTACAGGTCGAATGCGAAGTCGTCGATCGCCAGATCGTCCGCGTGGCGCTGAGCGAGGGGACGCCGGCTTGGCCACTCCAGGACGGATACCTTGTTGTCGAAGCTGGGGTGAGGCATGAGCAGTAGACGGTCTCCGGACGGTGCGAAGTCCGCCGCGATGACGTTCTCAGCGATGAGCTGCACCGTGATCCTGTCGTTAAGCACCTGAGCGACATAGATCAAAGCGCCGTCCTGACCCATCGCCGCGTCCAGGACCACCGATCCATCGTGCGGATGGGGCACCGTGGTCATGCTGGCATCGACCGCATCGAGAACGGCCTGGTCCAGAACGGCTCCCGAGCCTGGATCCACCAGGAAAACCAGGTGCTCTCCCTTGGCGTCGTACTCGCGGCCCTTGTGTTCAAGCCGTTCGAGTGTCGGCGCGGTGACCAGCAGGCGGCTGTCCGGCAGCAGTGTGGCGGAATCGGCCGCCGGAATCTCGACGGGGATGTGTCGGCCTGCGGCCATGATGATGACCCGACGGCTGTCGGTCATGACGACGATCGCCAGGTCCGGACTTGCGGTGAGAAGCTTCGCGGTGGGCGGCACGTCCAAGGACAGCCGCTTGATCGGCTGCAACTGCTCGTCCAGCACGCTTACCGTTCGGTCGAGTAGGTGGTATCTGACCACCGGCCCCAGCGACGGCGGCGCGAGCACGCGATCCAGTTGCAGATCCGGGAGCCGACGCACCCATTCCGCTTCGATCCGACGCATCCGATCAGCTTGTCAGCATCGGAGGGCGAGCCATCCCCCAGCCTCGTGGCTACGACAGTCGAGCGTCGGCAGTCACCATCTGCTGCGGCCCCGCCGCCGCGTCAGTCGCGTCGGATCGCTCCCGGCCCGGCGGTGACGTCGATGTCGCCGCTCTCCACGTCGTGGCCGGCTGCGCAGCGGAGCACTGCGCGGACCGGTTCTCCGCAGTCGCGGTGGGTGGAGGTGACGGAGGGGCCGGCTTCGTCGGCAGCCCAGGTGTCGCCCCAGTTGCGCAGCGCGGTGATCACGGGCAGCAGTTCGCGGCCCTTGCGGGTGAGTTGGTACTCGTGGCGGGTGCGCTGCCCCGGCTCTCGGTAGGGGATTCGTTCGAGCAGGTTGGCGGCGACCATTTCCTTGAGTCGGGCGGCCATGGCGGGTTCGCCGACGCCGACGCGGCGAACGAAGTCGTCGAAGCGGCGCGTGCCGAGCAGCGCCTCACGCATGACCAGGACCGTCGACCTGCTGCCCACGATGTCCATCGCCCGGGCCACCGAGCAGTTCGCAGTCGACCAGGAGTCGCGATCGTCTCGTAGGTCTTCCATGTGCTCCAGCCTACCTGACTTGCGTAGGGGCTAGCCAGGTGCTTCACTGGGGCGCTGCTGGCTTATGCATACGCAAGTCAGACCCACCAGCAGTGAGGATGCCAGTGACCACCACCAACACAACAGCCGCGCCAGCCACCGTGCGGCCGTCGGTCCGCGGCTCCCGCCCGGTGATCCTGATCGCCATGTGCCTGGGCTCGATGATCACGTTCCTGCAGATCACCGCGACGGTCTCCGCCCTGACGACGATCCAGCGCGACCTACGGATCGACCCCACCACTGTGATCTGGATCCCCAGTGCCTACACGCTGGTCGTGGCGAGCATGGTGCTGTCCGCCGCCACGCTCGGCAACCGCTACGGACGTCGGCGCATGTTCGGTGCCGGCGTCATCGCCATGATCGTCGGTAGTGCCGTGGTGGCCAGTGCCCCCACCGTGGCCTGGGTGATCGTCGGGCAGTTGGTCGCCGGCCTCGGCGGAGCCCTGATCCTGCCCAACAGCCTCGCGATCCTCGGCGCGACCTTCACCGACCCGCACCGTCGTACCGAGGTCATCACCGCGTGGTCGGCGGCCTCCGGCATCGGGCTCGCGATCGGCCCGCTCATCGCCGGTGCGCTGCTGCGGCACTACCAGTGGCACAGCGTCTACCTGTCGGCGATCGCGCTCGGCGTGATCACCCTCGTCATCGCCGCCATCGGGGTGACCGAGTCCCGGCCGGTCGCGGCCCGACTCGACGTACCCGGCCTGCTGCTCGGCACCGTCGCCATCGCCGCAGCCGTCTTCGCGATGATCCAGGGCGGCAAGGACGGTTACACCAGCCCGGTGATGGCGGTCGCCTGGATGGTCGCGGCTGTCGCGCTCGTCGGGTTCGTGCTGGTCGAGTTGCGGGCCAGTGCGCCGATGCTCGACGTACGCCTGTTCCGGTCCGGTTCGTTCAGCGCCGTCATGGTCGTCGCGGCGGTGTCGTTGTTCGGCTTCACCGGCGTGGCGATCCTGCTGGTCCTGTTCCACGAGCGCGCGCAGGCACTCAGCCCACTGGACACCGGCTGGCGGATGCTGGCGCTCTTCGGTGTCTACGCGGTCGCGGCATTCGGCGCGGGGCGGCTGGTCCGCCGCACCGGATTCAAGGCACCCCTCACCGCCGGTCTCGTCCTCGGTGCCCTGGCCAGCTTCGGGCTGGCCGCCCAGGGCCCGACAACCCCGTTCAGCCAGCGTTGGCCGCTGCTCGCGCTGTTCGGCGCGGCCAGCGCCCTGGTGGTGGCCCCGGCCACGGCGGCGGCGTTGGCCAGCGTCGCACCCGCGCAGGCGGGAATGGCCTCCGGCGCGGTCAACGCCGCCCGCCAGGTGGGCTCGGTGATCGGCTCGTCCCTGCTGGGGACGCTGCTCACCACCACGATGCTGGCCGACCTGCCGGACCGGCTCGCCGCTCACCAGGTGGGCGAGCCGACCCGGACGGCGGTGCAGACGGCGGTGGCCGCCGGCGCAACGGGCGATCAGCCGCTTCCCGACCCGGTCCGGTCGGCGCTGGCCGAGGCGCTGACCGCCGGCGTCCAGGCCGGTCTGCGGATCAACGGCATCGTGTTCCTCGCCACCGCCGTGCTCGCACTCACCCTGATCCGCAACCGACCCCACGAGCACCGGGGACCGGTTTCCTGAGGGCGGCCCGCCTGCGACGAACCCGGGCCGCAACGCCGGGTCGGATCGCCGCCTGGACTCCGCCTCGGCTCGACCGAGGACTTTGACACACGCTAGGCGACGACCGCGTCCAGCTCCTCGATCGCGTCTGGGGGCAGTTCGAGATCGGCGGCGGCGACGTTCTCCCGCAGGTGCGCCACGCTCGACGTACCGGGGATCAGCACGGTGGTGGGGGAGCGCTGAAGCAGCCAGGCCAGGGCGACCTGCTGTGGTGAGGCGCCCATCCGGGCGGCCACGCCGCTGAGCGTGTCGGACTGCAACGGCGTGAACCCGCCGAGCGGGAAGAACGCGGCGAACGCGATGTTCTCCGCCGCGCACCTGTCGACGAGGGCGTCGTCCTGTCGGTTGGCGAGGTTGTAGAGGTTCTGCACGGTGACCACGGGCGCGATGGCCTGGGCCTCGGTGAGCTGGTTCGGCGTGACGCCGCTGAGCCCGAGGTGCCGGATCAGGCCCTGCTGCCGCAGCTCCGCCAGCGCGGCGAACTGCTCACCGAGGGGCGCGTCAGTGGTGCTCTCCGACATGCCCACCCGCAGGTTGACCACGTCGAGGACATCCAGGCCGAGGTGTCGGAGATTCTCCTGGACCTGGGCCTTCAGGTCCGCCGGGTCCAGCGACGGGATCCAGGAGCCGTCGTCGCCGCGCCGCGCGCCGACCTTGGTGACCAGGTGCAGATCTTCGGGGTACGGGTGCAGCGCCTCCCGGATCAGCTCGTTGACCACCACCGGGCCGTAGAAGTCGCTGGTGTCGATGTGCCGGACACCCAGGTCGACGGCCTCGCGGAGCACGGCGAGGGCGCGCTCGCGGTCACGGGGCGGACCGAAGGCCCTGGGGCCGGCCAACTGCATCGCCCCGTAACCCATCCGGCTCAGGGTGAGGCCGTCGGCCAGGGTCAGCGGGCCGCCGGGAAGGTTTTCGCTCATGTCGTCCTCGATCCGTCATCGCAGTGGTCAGCTGTGACTGTGCGCCGGTGGCCGTTCGGCCGGCAGGGCGAGTTGTTCCTGGTAGTGACACGACCAGTCACCGGTCGGCGAAGCGGCCTACCGTCGAGGGCATGGACGCGACCAACCAGCTCGGTGACTTCCTGCGTGCCCGCCGGGAGCAGATTCGACCCGAGGACGTGGGGCTCGGTCCGGGCGTGGGTCTGCGCCGGGTGCCGGGGCTGCGGCGGGAGGAGGTGGCGATGCTGGCGGGCATCAGCGCCGACTACTACCTGCGATTGGAGCAGGGGCGCGAGCGGCATCCCTCGGTGCAGGTCCTCGATGCCCTCGCCGGGGTGCTGCGGTTGGACCCGGAGGCGACCGCGTACATGATCGGGTTGACCCGGGTGCGTTCGCGTCGGGCGGCCCGGCCGGCCGTCGAGCGGGTGCCGGCCAGCATCCTGCACCTGCTGCGGCAGCTCCCCATGCCGGCGTTCGTGCAGAACCGCTACCTCGACATCCTGGCCTCGAACCCGATGGCGAGGGCACTCTCGCCGAATCTCGCCCCGGGGGCCAACCGACTCCGCGCGGTCTTCCTCGACCAGGCCGAGCAGGACCTGTTCCGGGACTGGCGGCAGGCGATGCAGAGCGTGGTGGGGCAGATGCGTGCCGACTCGGCCGGAGATGCCGACGATCCACGGCTGGCGGCGCTGGTGGGGGAGTTGTCGATCAAGAGCGACTGCTTTCGCCGGTTGTGGGCACGTCACGAGGTGCGTCGTCGCGAGGGCGTGGTCAGCCGGCTCCACCATCCGGAGGTGGGTGACCTCGACCTGTACTGCGACAAGCTGGCGGTCGCGGGCGCCGACGGGCAGCTGTTGGTGATCTACCACGCCGAGCCCGGTACGGAGTCCGCCCGCTCGTTGGCTCTGCTCGGCTCGATCGCCGCCAGCACCGCCGACGACGCCCCGGACAGCCTGCGGCCCGGCGATCCGGCCCGCCTCCACCCGCTGGAGTGAGCGCGGCCGGTCAGCGTCGGCACGGGGTCGTCCGGGCGCGGGCACCCTGGGGTACGCGGCGGCCAAGGCGGGCGGTGCACCGAGTGGGATTTTGCACTCCCAGTGCACTTGTCTCCTCTCGTGGTCGTGTCTAGCGTCACCTCATGGCCGATTCCTGGACCTTCGCCGTGACGCGTGACGACCTCGGGCAGACCACGCTCGTCGATGGCGCCGCACCGGTCGCGGCCGACGGCGAGGCGGTGTTGCGGGTGGACCGCGTCGGTGTCACCGCCAACAACGTGACGTACGCGGTGCTCGGCGACGCGATGCGCTACTGGGAGTTCTTCCCGCCGGCCTCGCGAGGGCTCGGGCCGCAGTGGGGCCTGCCACCGCTCTGGGGTTTCGCCGAGGTGGTCGCCTCGACGGTCGCCGGGGTCGAGGTGGGGCAGCGGGTCTACGGATACCTGCCGCCCGCGGGTCACCTGCTGGTGCGTCCCGACCGGGTGGACACCTCCGGCTTCCGCGACGCGAGCCCGCACCGGGCCGAGTTGCCGTCGCCGTACAACGCGTACCGGTCGATCGGCGGTGACCCGGCGTACCAGCCCGACCAGGAGGATCTGCTGATCCTGTTCCGGCCGCTGTTCTTCACCTCGTTCATGCTGGCCGACCAGGTTGCCGACAACGACTTCTACGGCGCCGAATCGCTGCTCGTGTCATCGGCGTCGAGCAAGACGGCGTACGCCGCCGCGTTCGAGTCGCGCGGTCGCGGGCCACGCCTGGTCGGGCTGACGTCGCCCGGCAACCTGGCCTTCACCCGGTCGCTGGGCTGCTACGACGAGGTCGTCTCGTACGACGACATCGACGCTCTCGACGTCGTCCCGACCGTCTACCTCGACCTGTCCGGCGCGCCCGCGACCCGTGCCGCCCTGCGCCGGCACCTCGGCGACCGGCTCGTCCGGGACATCGCCGTCGGGCTCACCAACCAGACCCCGAACGCCGACACCGCCGAGGAGGTGTTCTTCGCGCCGGTCCAGATGCGTAAGCGCAGCCGGGACTGGGGCCGCGACGGGCTCGACCAACGGTTCACCGAGGCGTGGCGACGGTTCACCGCTGTCGTGGGGGGTTGGCTCGACGTCCAGGTGGGGGTGGGCCCGGAGGCGCTCCGGGAGGCGTGGCTCGACGTGCTCGCGGGCCGGACGCCGCCGCGGGTGGGTCGCGTCGTGCAGCTCTGAGCGGTCTCAGGAGACGCCGTCGTCGGAGAGGTGGCGGCGCAGCGTGGCCAGCGATCGAGTGATCAGTCGGGAGACGTGCATCTGCGAGACGCCGACCTGGTCGGCGATCTGGGCCTGGGTCAGGTTGCCGTGGAAGCGCAGGCTCAGGATCTCGCGTTCCCGCTCGGGCAGCGTGGCGAGGGCCGGACCGAGGGCGACCCGGATCTCGACGAGGTCGAACTCGTGGTCGTCGCCGCCGAGGGTGTCCGCGAGTTCCCGGTCGCCGTCGGCCCCGATGGGGGTGGAGAGCGACGTGGTCCGGTAGGCGCGGGCGCCCTCCAGCCCCTCCAGGACGGTCTCCTCGGAGAGGTCGAGGTGGGACGCGATGTCGGCCACTGTCGGCGAACGACCGAGGGTCTGGGTCAGGGTGCTGTTCGCCGCGCTGATCGACAGGCGTAGCTCCTGGAGGCGGCGGGGCACGCGCACCGCCCAGGTGCGGTCCCGGAAGTACCGCTTGATCTCGCCGATGATGGTGGGGATGGCGTACCCGGTGAAGTCGATGCCCCGGCTGGGGTCGAAGTTGTCGACGGCCTTGATGAGCCCGACCGAAGCGGTCTGGGTCAGGTCCTCGTCGGCGGCGCCCCGCCCGGTGTAGCGGCGGGCCAGGTGCCGGGCGAGTGGCAACCACGCCTCGATGACGTGGTCCCGCAGCGCCGGGCGGCGCGGGTCGTCGGCCGGGGTCGCGGCCATGGTGGCCAGCAACTCGTCCGGGCTCTGGTCACTGCTCTGCAGGCGGACGGGGGTGCTGGTCGCTGTGCCGACGATGCTGGCCATGGGGATGGTCCTTCCCGCAGTCGCCCGTCGATCGGATCGACCGGAAGGGATCTCCGAACCGGCTGTCGCCGGGGCGCACGTGCGGGCCGGGGTGCGCGTCGTAAGGCACGATCACGGGCCTCACCACCGCGTCATGTCGTTCACTTGACGACCTGACGCTACCCGAAAGACGGATAATTAACTAGCCGAAAGTACGATGCGATATGAGTCCGTGTCGCCCAGCGTCGCCCCCACGGGCCTGGGTGGCCTCCGGCCCGTCGACGGCCCGACAATTCTGTAATCCGACCCGGCGCCGCGAGTCTCCGATCTTGAGGGCGGTGAACGCACAGCGCGGGCGCCGCGCGGACGAGCACACGAGGAGTGACACAGATGTCGTCAGCCGGTCGAGCACTACCCGATGTCGGGTTGGTCGTCGCGGCCCGACAGGGCGACCAGCGCGCCCTCGACGACGTCGTCGCGGCCTCGCTCCCGCTGGTCTACAACATCGTCGGGCGTGCGCTGCGCGGTCACGCCGACGTCGACGACGTGGTCCAGGAGACGTTGGTACGGGTCATCCGTTACCTGCCCGCGCTCAACGACCCGACGGCGTACCGATCCTGGCTGGTGGCGATCGCCATCCGTCAGGTGCGCGACTGGGAGCAGCGCCGACGCGTCGCGCTCAACCGTGACGCCGGGCTCGACGCGATCCACAACGTGCCCGACCCCGCTTCCGACTTCGCGGGGATGACCATCCTCCGGCTCGGCCTCACCGACCAGCGACGGGAGGTCGCCGAGGCGACCCGCTGGCTCGACCCGGACGACCAGGAGCTGCTGTCGCTGTGGTGGCTGGAGGAGACCGGCGAGATCGCCCGCAACGAGGTCGCCGACGCTCTCGGGCTCTCACCGGGGCATGTCGCGGTTCGGATCCACCGGATGAAGGAGCAGATCCAGAGCGCCCGAGGCGTCGTACGCGCGCTGCGGGCCCGACCCGGGTGCCCCGACCTGCAGGCTGTGGCCGCCGGGTGGGACGGCACTCCCAGCCCGCTGTGGCGCAAGCGACTGGCCCGACACATCCGCGACTGCGCGGTTTGCGGGCAACTCGGCTCCACGCTCCTGCCGATCGACCGGCTGCTCGCCGGCCTGCCGATGCTGCCGTTGCCGGCGGGCCTCAGCGCCCACCTCCCCGGCACGGCCGCGCCGACCGCCGCCGCGCAGGTCGTCGGGCCCCCGAGCTCGGCTGTCGCACCCGGCACCGGGCCGACCCCGTCCGCCGACCCGGGCGGCGGGCCGAGCGTCGCCGACCTCGCGTTGCACCGGCCCCATGGCCTCGTCCCGTCCCTGGCCGCCGGTGTGGCCGCGGCCGTCCTGGCCATCACCACGGCGGTCGTGATCCTCCCGGACGACCCGTCCGCACCCTCCTGGGCCGCTCCGCCGTCCGCCGCGCCGACACCCGTCGCCCCGCCGAGCGTCGCGCCGTCGCCGAGCGCACGGCCCACGTCGAAGGCGCCGGTGGCCCCGGCGGTCAGCTCCGCCCGCAAGGGCGTCGGGGTGTGGAACTTCGCCGGGGCCAGTCAGGCGTTGGCCGCCTCGAAGGCCGGTTGGTACTACACCTGGAGCACCCACCACCAGGGGATCAGCACTCCGCGAGGTGTCACGTTCGTGCCCATGATCCGTAGTGCGGAGAACGTCACCGCCCCGGAACTGGCGCGGGCGAAGGCGGCGGGGCCGGACCTGCTCACCTTCAACGAGCCGGACATGGCCGAGCAGGCGAACATGACCGTGGAGCAGGCACTCGACCTGTGGCCGCAGCTGATGGCGACGGGCAGCAGGCTGGGCAGCCCGGCGGTCGCCGTCGGCGCGTCCGACCCGCAGGGTTGGCTCGACCGGTTCATGACCGGTGCGCAGGCCCGAGGCCACCGGGTCGACTTCATCACCCTGCACTGGTTCGGTGGCGACTTCGCGACCCCCGCCGCGGTCGACCAGCTGCGGCAGTACCTCCAGGCCGTCTACCAGCGGTACCGGAAGCCGATCTGGCTGACCGAGTTCGCCCTGATCCGCTTCGACGGGGGCGGGGCGCGGTTCCCCGCTCCGGAGCAGCAGGCGGCCTTCCTCACGGCGGCCACCGCCATGCTCGGCCAACTCTCCTACGTGCAGCGCTACGCGTGGTTCGGTCTGCCGGCCACGGACAAGGACCGCTCCGGGTTGTTCAGCAGCGGGAGCCAGGCGACAGCCGTCGGCCGCGCCTTCCAGGCCGCCCGTTGACCGGGGCTGCGCCGGTGGACCAACCGGTCCCGGCTGGGCGCTCCGGGGCCGAGGGTCGCGTCCGGCGGATCGTCGGTGTCGTCGCGACACTGATCGCGACGACGCTGGCCGTCGGTGTCAGCCAGGGTTGGGGTCGCGCCGACCAGACGGCAGACCGGTCGGCCGCGGTTCCGTCGACGGCAGCCCCGGCACCCGCCGCCGTGACGCCGACCGCGCCCGTGGTGCTCAACGGCACCGACGACGCCTTCATCCAACTGTTGATCCCGATGAACGAGGGTGCGCTCGCACTGATCGATCACCTCGACACCCGGCCGACGACGGGCTCCGATCCGTCACTGCGGGCGCTGCTCGGCGACGTTCGGCAGGCGCACCAGGCCGAGTTGCGGGATCTGCGCGGGCTCCTGGCCGCAGGCAACGTTCCGGAGTCGAACATCCACGAGGGGCACCAGATGCCCGGCATGGTCACCGCCACCAGCCTCGCCGAGCTGCGCGCCGCGCCCGACGCCGAGGTGCCGTCCCGGGCGGCTGCGCTGTTGCGGGCGCACCTCGCGCAGACAGTGGTCCTGTGCCGGGGCGAGCAGAACGCCGGGGGTAGCCCCGAGCTCAAGGCGCTCGCCGCTCGGATCCAGCAGGCGCGGACCGCCGAGTTGAGCGCGCTGGACGGTCAGCCCGGCGCCCCGCGGGCCGACTGAGTGTCTGACCTCCACGCCGCCGTCCGTACCCCGTCACGGTTGTCCACCGCGGCCCACCGCGCCGAGGCGTCTTCGGTCGTTCGCCCCGCCCGACGCGCGGCGCACCGTACCCGGGTCTCCTCGCCGCCCCGGGTGGCCTCGGCACCGACCGTGCGGTGGCGCGGTGGTCACCGCCGCGCCGCCGGTCATCGGGCGATCGTCGCCTCGGTGGTGGCGATGGGCGCCGGATGGTTGTTCGCGATCCTGGTCGCGCCACACGTCGCCCTCTCCCCGGGTTGGCGGATGGTCGCCCTCTTCTGCCACCTGACCTGCCTCGTGGTGGGCTTCGGGGCGGTGTTGACAGTGGACTGGATCAGCCTCCGCTGGCTGTTCCGCCGGGAACCGCTCGGGAGCGTGCTGACCGCCGCACGAGGCGCACACCTGCTCATCTGGCTGGGCCTGGTGGGTCTCCTCGCCAGCGGCGCCGCCCTGGGGCCGGACACGTCCTCCGGGCTGGTCTGGGTCAAGCTGCTCGCGGTGTTGGCGGTGGGCGTCAACGGGTTGTTCCTCGGCCGCGTCCGCGATCGACTCACCGTCGCGGACGGCCGCCCGCCCTGGTCGGCTCTGCTCGCGGGTGTCGTCGCAGCCACCGTCTCTCAGGTGGGCTGGTGGACCGCGACCCTGATCGGTTTCTGGAGCGCCAACAGCTGACGCGCTCCGCGCCGGTGGTCAGGCCGGCGTCGGGTGCCTCGCCTCGAACCGGTCCCGGGTCAGGAACGCGAGCTGGGCGCGCTTGTCGGGCATGTCGATCTCCGAGTCGAGGGTGAAACCCTCGATCTCCAGTCGGCGTAGCGCGAGATGGTTGCGGACATCCGGCTCGACCACGATCCGCCGCGCGGACGGATCGCGGAACAGGAAGCGGGCGAGAGCCGGGCCGACGACGTTGGTGAGGCCGCGGGCCAGACGTCGCTCGGGGCTGAGCAGTAGGTGCATTCCCACGTCGCCGGGTTGGACGCGGTAGCGCTCGCCGACCGGGTCCGCCTCCGGTCGGTAGGTCTGGAAGAGGCCGACCGGCTCCGCGTCGACCATGATCAGGTACGCGTGGTGCGTCGGCAGGCTGTCGACGAAGGCGTAGATCTCGCGTACCTCGTCCAGGGTGTGTGACCCCATGCCCCAGAACGAGTTGCGGGGCCGGGTCACCCAGCCGTGCAGGAGTGCGGCGTGGCGGTCGGGGTCGACGGTCACCAACGACAGCTCGCCGAGACCGGCGACTTTCTCCAGGTACGTCATCGGGTGCTGTCCTCTGTTCCTTCCACTGCCCAACTTAGGTTAACCTCCCCTAACCAAGGATGACCTTACCTGGAGGGGTGCGTGAAACGGAACTGGGAGGCCCTGGTCCTCAAGGCCATGGGCGGCCGGGACTTTCGGTTGACCGTGCTGGGCACCGAGTCGATCGATGGCCACTATCAGCGGCTCCTGCTCGACGGTGGCGGCCTGCTGGAGGCGTGCGGCGTGCACCCCACGATGTGGATCCGGCTGTGGTTCGACAACGACGGCCGGGCGCACCAGCGGGCGTACACACTCGTCGACCCTGACCCGGTCACCGGCCGCTTCACACTCGAATTCGCCATCCACGACGGCTGCGCCGCCCGCTGGGCCACCACCGCCCAGATCGGCGACACCATCAGCGCGACGGTCCAGGGCAGCGCGTTCGAACTGCCCGACCCGGCTCCCGAGCACCTCTACCTCGTCGGGGACGCGGCCTCCCTGCCCGCGGTGAACAGCCTGCTCGACGCCGGTGCCGACATCCCGGCGACGGTCTGGCTGGAGTACGCCCACGACGGCGAGAAGGCCCTCGCGCCGCGCGCCCGAGCGCACCACGACGTCACCTGGGTTCCTCGGCGCGACGGGGGTCAACATCTCGTCGACACGGTCTGCGCGGCCCTGCCGACCGGCGGCGCGGGGCACTACTGGGTGGCCTGCGAGGCGGCCACGACCCGTGGCATCACCCGACACATCCGGCGGACGCTGGGTGTCGACAAGGACCGGGTCACCTCCCTCGGCTACTGGAAAGCCGCATGAAGGGCAAGCTCGGCACGCTCACCGCGCTGTACGTCACGCAGTACCTCGGCGTCGGCTTCATCACCGTCGGGCTGACCGCCATCCTGCGCGACGGCGGCACCTCGCTGGACACTCTGGCCCTGCTGCAGATCGTCGGCCTGATCTGGCCGGTCAAGTTCCTCTGGGCACCGATCCTGGACCGGTACGGATCCCGGCACCGCGGGCACTACCGGTCCTGGTTGCTCGTGCTCCAGAGCGCCCTGGTGCTCGCCCTGCTGGCGCTGCTGCCGTTCTCCGACCCGGCCGACGCGCTCGGCCCGATCGTCGCGATCTGCGCCGCGTACGTCTTCTTCTCCGCCACGCAGGACATCGCCGTGGACGCCGTGGCGGTCCGGATGCTCGCCGCGTCGAGCCGGGGGACCGGTAACGGAATCCAGGTCGCCGCGAGCTACCTCGGCAACCTGCTCGGCGGTGGAGCGTGCGTCCTGGTCTACGACCGGTTCGGGTGGGTTCCGGCGATCGGCCTGCTGGCCGCGATGACGGCGGTCGGCCTGCTGGTGGTGTGGCGGTTCCGGGAGCCACCCCGTACCGATCGGGTGGCCGGGATCGGCACCGCCTACCGGGCGTTGCTGTCGGTGTTCGGCCAGCCGGGCTGCCGGTGGTGGACGTTCGGCGTGGTGCCGCTGGTCTACGTCGGCGCGGGGATGGCGTACGCCCTGGTCACGCCCGCCCTGGTCGACGCCGGGTGGTCGTTGGGCCGGATCGGCGTGGTCACCGGAGTGGTGATCAGCGCGCCGGCCATCGTGGCCGGTCTGGTCGCCGGTCTGGGCATCGGGCGGTTCGGGCGCAGCGGCGTCCTCGTCGTCGGCGGCGCGGCCCTCACGGTGTCGACACTGCTCCTGCTGCCACTGATGAACGGTCGCGCGCCGCTGGGCTCGACGGTCGCCGCGCTCTGCTGCTTCATGGTGGCTTACACGATCGCCAACGTGGTGCTCTACACCGTCAACATGGACTACTCGCGCCCCGACACCGGCGGCACCGACTTCACCGTCCTGTCGTCGTTCGGCCTGGTGTGCTCGTTCGTGGCCGCGTCCATCGGCCTCGCGGCCGCCGACCGGGTCGGCTACCCGGCGGTGGCGGTCGCCGCCATCGTGCTGGTGGTCGCCGGGGTCGTCCTCGGCCTGGCCCACCAGCGGCGCTTTCCCGCCGGTCCCGGCCCCGCCGTCCACCCGGCGGAACAACCGACCGCGGACGCCGTGCAGGCCGGGGCGTGACACCTGTCGGCGGTCGACGGAGGCGTCGTTGCGGCTGTACCTGACCGCGCTCAACCCCACCGACGCCGTCGTGGACGGGTTCCTCCCCGCGGCGTCGGCGCTCGGGCTCCCGGTCACCGTGCTGACCGACCGGCCCGCCGAGTGGCCGACCGACGTTCCGGTGGCGCTCTGCGCGGTCCGCGACCCGGCGGCGGTGGTCGCGGCGACGGCACCGATCCCACCGGTGGCGCTACTGTCCAATAGCGACCACCTTCAGGAGGTCACCGCGATCGCCGCCCGACAGCTCGGCCTGCCCGGCAAGGACCCCGACGCCGCCCGTCTGTGCAAGGACAAGGCCGCGGCCCGCCGGGCGATCGCGGCTGCCGGACTTGATCTGGTACGCACCGTCACCATCGACCCCGGTGCCGTGCCGGAGGTGCCGGACGGCATGTTCCCGGCCGTGGTCAAGCCCCGCTCGGGGGTGGCCAGCGAGGACGCGTACCTGGTGGTCGACGGGTCCGAGTTGACCGCCCGGGTCGCCGAGATCCGTGGTCGCCGCCCGGACGTCGCCCTGGTGGTCGAGGAGTACCTCGTCGGCGAGCTGCGGACCTTCGAGACCCTCGGCGACGGCGTCGCGCTGGCCCCCCTGGGCGGTTGGCGTACCGGCCTCGGGCCACCGCCGACCTTCACCGAGGAGAGCCTCGCCTGGTCGCCCCCGGCGGAGCGGGAGAGCGTCCAGTTGCGGGCGTGCCTCGACGCGCTCGGGGTCGGCTTCGGCGCCTGCCACACCGAGTACGTCGTCTCCGACGGTCGGGTCCGGCTGATCGAGGTGAACTACCGGCTGATCGGCGACCGGATGGACCTGATCCTCGCGGAACTGCTCGACGCGCCGTTGTTCGAGCACGTCATCCGCCTGCACCTCGGCGAGCCGTTGACCGCTCTGCGCCTGCCCGCCACCGTCGACCGGTATGCCCAGGTCGAGTACGTCTGCGCGGACCGCCCCGGCCGCCTGGTCACCGCGCCGGGCCGGGTGGAGGCCGTGCACGGCGACGTCCGGCTGGCCTGCCATCCGCTGCGCGAGGTGGGCCGCGTCGCCGAGCACACCGGAACGAACCGCGACTACCTCGCCGTGCTGCACGCCGTCGGCCCGGACGAGCACGCCGTCCGGCAGTCGCTGGCCGCCTTCCGCAGAGATCTCCAGTGGACCATCGCCGCGTGACCGACGACTGCGAGCGGGAGCTCTTCGCCCGGGTGCTCGACGCGCTGCTGCGCGAGGACCACCTCGGTCTGCTCAGCACCGGCCGACCGGACGGCCCCGACTGGTGGCAGGTGCCGCACCCCGCCGGTCTGCTGCGCGTCCCGGTGCGGGCGGACGGCTTCCAGCAGGCGCTACGCAGCGCCGCGCCGATGGTGGTGCTGCTCGACGGTGACGGCGGCACCCACCGCACGGACACCCTGGAAGGGCTGTTGACGCTGCTCGCCCCGAGCGGCAGCCCCGAGGCCGAGGCCGGCTGGCGGGACTTCGGCGTCGAGTGCCGCGCCGACCTGCGGGCCCGGCGGCTCGCCGCCGGCAACCGGCAACGGGTGTTCGCCGAGATGGTCGCCCAACGGGCGAGCACCCCCACGGGTCTGCCGGCGGCGCTCCTGGACGATGTGCTCGCCGCCCACCAGGGCCACCCGGTGTACCCCACCGACCGGTGCCGGCACGGTCTCGACGACGACGAACTGCTCCGGTACGCCCCGGAGCACGACCCTCGGTTCACGTTGCGGTGGCACGCCGCTCCCGCCGAGGCCGTCCGGCTCACCGGCGAACTCCCGTGCTGGTGGCCGCGCGCCCAGAGCCCGGACCAGGTCCTGTTGCCGGTTCACCCGATCACGGCGACGCGCGACGCGCTACCGGTGACGGACCTGCCCGCGATCACCGTACGACCCACCCTCTCCATGCGGACGGTGGCGCTCGACCACGACCCGTACCTGCATCTCAAGCTGCCGTTGCCGACCGCGAGCCTCGGCGCCCGCAACCGACGCACGCTGCGCCCGGGCTCACTCGCGGACGGCGCTGCCGTCGCCGCCCTGCTCGACCGGATCGCCGCCGCCGAGCCGACCTTCGCCGGGCGGATCCGGCACGCCGACGAGGGCACCTGGGCGCACGTCGACGGGGACGAGCGGCGAAGTTTCCTCCTGCGCCGGTTCCCGCGCGATCTGGCGGGCGTGCACGTGGTGCCGGTCGCGGCCCTCGCCGCCGTCGACCCGGAGGCCGGGACCGTCCTGGAACGCATCAGCCCCGACCGGCCGGTGCCGCTGCTGGAGTCCTACCTGGACCTGCTGCTCGACTGGCACGTCCACCTCTGGCTGCGGCACGGGATAGCCCTGGAGGCGCACCCGCAGAACATCCACCTGCTGGTACGCCCCGACGGCACGGTCGGCCTGCTCTACAAGGACGACGACGGGGCCCGACTCGACGCGCGACACGGTGGCCCGGGTGGGCTCACCCTCGACGACGACCGGATGTGGGCGCGCGACCCGCAGGAACTGGCCGACGTGTTCAGCACCATCACCCTGCACCTGGCCGCCGCCGCACCCCTGGTCGCGCTGGCCGCCCGAGGGCTGCCCGTACCGTCACCCGCCGACGCGTTGGCACCCCGGCTCGCCGCCGCCCGCGACCGCTGGGGCGACGGAACCGCCGCGCGAACCCTCACCGAACGGGTCCTGCGGGCCGATCACCTGCCCGTCAAGGGGATGCTCACCGCCGGCACCCTGCTGCCCAAGCAGCGGCTGGGCTGCGCCGACATCAACAAGTACTACCTGCGTACCGGCCCGAACTACCTCCGGGAGACACGATGACGAGCGCCCGGTTGCGCTCCCGGCCGCCCACCGACACCGGCCGGCTCGCCGACCTGGCCGCCGCGCACGCCGTCTTCGGTTGCCTGGTCCGCGAACTCGCCCCGCCGGACGGCACCCCGGGGATGGTCGACGGTGCCGCACACCTCCCGCTGCGGCACCTCGACGTCACGGTGCGCTGCGCGGTCGCGCGGAACTCGCCGCTCGGGGCACACCGCTACGTCGGCCCGGTGCAGCGGACGACCGAGGGCGGGCGGTGGGCGGACCTCGACGCCGACGGGTTGGCCCGCCTGGTCGCGGCCGAACTCGGTAGCCGTACCGGCCTGGTCAACGACGAGTTCGTCGAGCAGGTCCAGGCCAGCCGGGACACCGTCGCCCGGCTGCTGGCCGACCGACCGGCCGAGAACCCGAACCCCACCGGCGAGCCCGCCATCGACGCGTACGTCGACTCCGAACAGTCACTCGTCTTCGGCCACCCGCACCACCCGACCCCGAAGTGGCGCAGCGGCGATCCGGACCGCTGGCGGGCGTACGCGCCGGAGTTGCGGACGTCGTTCCGGCTGCACTGGCTCGCCGTACCTGATGAGCTGGTCGCCGGTGCCGGGCCGTTCGACGCGCTCGTGGCCGCTCTCGACCCGCCGCGACCCCCGGCCGGGCATCGGGTCCTGCCTGTGCATCCCTGGCAGTTGTCCCTGATCCCGCCGACGCACGCGCTCCTGCGCGACCTGGGCGAGGCCGGCGTGCCGATGCTGCCGACGGCGAGCGTCCGCACCCTGTACGCCCCGACCGCCGACCTGTTCGTCAAGACCAGCCTGCACGTACGGATCACCAACTGCCTGCGCAAGAACGCCCGCTACGAACTCACCGGGGCGGTGGCCCTGACCGATCTGCTGGCGCGGGTACCGCTGCCGGACGGGGTCGGGCTCCTCGCCGAACCCGCCTACCGCACCGTCGACGTTCCCGGCCCGGACGAGGCGTACGGGACGATCCTGCGCACCGGCCTACGCCCGCACCTGCGTCCCGGGGACACCCCGATGCTCGCGGCGGCGCTGGCCGCCACGCCGCTGGTGACACCGGATCCGGTGGCCTGGTGGCGTGCGTACGTCGGGTTGCTGGTGCCGGCGGTGCTGCGGTGCTGGCTGCGCCACGGCGTCGTGCACGAGGCGCACCTGCAGAACGTGGTCGTCGTGCTCGACCGCGACCGCCGTCCGGTCCGCATGCTGTTGCGCGACCTGGAGGGGGTGAAGCTGGACGCCGATCGGCTGATCGGCTGGCCCGACGGTGTGCCCCAGCAGGTCCGCTACGGGTCCCGGGACGCCCGCCGGCGGATCGTCTACTGCCTCTTCGTGAACCACCTCGGTGGCATCTGCGGTGCGCTGGCCGACGCGCGACCCGGGATCGAACGGCGGCTGTGGAAGGAGCTACGGGCCGTCCTCGAACGCCTGGCGGCCGACCTCGACGACCCACCCGAGCTGCGCGCACTGCTGACCGGGGAGCCGCTGCCCGCCAAGGCGAACCTGCTCGTCAGGTGGCGGCGTGACGCCGACCGGGCCGCGCCCTTCGTGCCGGTGCCCAACCCGCTGGGCGGGCCCCGATGACCCGACCCGTCTACGTCCACGACCTCGACGCGCTGGCCACCCAGGCCCGAGCCATCCGGGCGGCACTGCCCGGGCCGGTGGAGCTGCTCTACGCGGTCAAGGCGAACCCGGATCCCGGTGTGCTGCGTACCCTCGCACCGGTCGTCGACGGGTTCGAGGCCGCGAGCCGTGGCGAGCTGCGCAGGCTCGCCGAGCTGTCACCGGACCGGGCCCCCGCCGCGTACGCCGGACCGGGAAAGACCGACGCGGACCTCGCCGCCGCACTCGCCGCCGACGTGCGCCGCATCCACGTCGAGTCACCCGCCGAGCTTCGACGGCTCGGCGCGCTCGCCACCGCCTCCGGCCGGTCGGTCCAGGTGCTGCTGCGGGTGAACCTGCCGGTCGACGCCCCCGGCGCGAGCCTGGTCATGGGCGGTGGGCCCAGCCCGTTCGGCATGGACCCGGCCGACGCGATCGAGTGCGCCCGTCGACCGCCCGCCGGAATCGACGTACGCGGAATCCACGCCCACCTGGCCAGCGGGCTGGACGCCTCCCTCGCCGGCACGGTCGCCGCCGCAGTCGTCACATGGGCCGTCACCGAGGTCGGCGCCGACGAGGTCGACGTCGGTGGGGGCATGGCGGTCGACTACACCGACCCGGTGGCCCGATTCGACTGGGCGGCGTACGGCGGGGCACTGGCGGACGTCCTCGACACGTACCCGGGCGTGCGGCTGCGCATCGAGCCGGGCCGGTCGGTGACCGCCTACTGCGGGGCGTACCTCACCGAGGTCGTCGACGTGAAGCGCTCCTACGGCGAATGGTTCGTGGTGGTGGCCGGTGGGACCCACCACCTGCGTACACCGGCGGCGAAGGGCCACGCGCAGCCGTTCAGCGTGCACCGGCGGGGCGGCCTCGACGGGCCGCGTACCGACGGTGGGCCGGTCACCGTCGTCGGGCAGCTCTGCACGCCGAAGGACGTGCTGTCCCGGTCGGCCACCGCCGGGCCGATCGGCGTGGGTGACGTGCTGGTCTTCGCGATGGCCGGGGCGTACGCCTGGAACATCAGCCACCGCGATTTCCTGCTGCACGAGCCTCCGCTGTTCCGGACCGGTGACCCGCAGGAGGTGGCCGCGGAGTGGGCGGCCCGACCGCGCGGCTCATGACGTCGTAACCCCTTTTCACGGGCCCTGTCCGTCTCTCCTGTTATCGATAACATGCTATCTTTCACCCGGGAGTGAAGGGCACGCTCCCGGTCACCACGACAGCCGGCGAAGACGAGCCGAGGGGCACGTCTCCCGCAGCCTTCCCGGTCGGTGACCAGTCCGGGCCCCGTCGACGCCAGGCGACCGCGTTGATCGCCGGACGACTCCGCCCGGTCGCACGCCCAGCTTCGAAGCCCCACCACGGGCGACCCCGGCGCCGACGGATGGCGGACGCACGCACCCTGTGCCGCTGCCGAGTCACGAGCACCAGACGCCCACTGGCAAGGAGCCAAGCAATGCTGAAACGCAGGCACCTCTTCCCATCCATCGCGGCCGCGGCGCTTCTCCTCGCGGCCACCACCGGCGGAGCGCTCAGCGGCGGCCTCGGCGAAGCCGCGGTGGCCTCGACGTACGGCACCCTCGCAGCGACCGCCGGCTGCGGCAAGGCCCCCACGCTGACCAGCGGCACGCGCACGATCCAGAGCAGCGGGCAGAGTCGTACCTACAACCTGCGGATCCCGGACGGGTACGACCGGAACCGCCCCTACCGGCTGATCTTCGGCTTCCACTGGTTGAACGGCTCGGCCAACAACGTCACCTCGGCCGGCTACTACGGGCTGCAACCGCTGTCGAACAACAGCGCGATCTTCGTCGCTCCGCAGGGTCTCAACGCCGGCTGGGCCAACACCAACGGTCGGGACCTGACCCTCTTCGACGACATCTCCCGGCAGGTCGAGAACGACCTCTGCGTCGACACCACCCAGCGCTTCGCCCTGGGCTGGAGCTACGGCGGGGCCATGAGCTACGCGGTGGCCTGCGCCCGGCCCACAGTCATCCGTGCGGTCACCGTCATCTCCGGCGCCAACCTCAGCGGGTGTAACGGCGGAACGCAGCCGGTCGCCTACTTCGGCATCCACGGCACCTTCGACAGCGTGCTGAACATCTCGCAGGGCCGGCAACTGCGCGACACCTTCGTGCGGAACAACGGCTGCACCGCGCAGAGCCCGCGCGAACCGAGCCGGGGCAGCCTCACCCACATCACCACCGCCTACTCCGGCTGCCGCGCGGGATACCCGGTGCAGTGGGCGGCGTTCGACGGTGACCACACGCCGAGCCCTGTCGACGGCTCCGGCAGCCCCAACGACTCGCGGACGTGGACCTCGGGTGAGATCTGGAGGTTCTTCAGCCAGTTCGAGTCGACCACCCCGCCGACGACGCCGCCGCCCACCGACCCGCCGCCGACCACTCCGCCGCCCACCGGTGAGCCGGGCACCTGCACGGCCACCTACCGGACGTTGAACACCTGGCCCGGCGGCTTCCAGGCTGAGGTGACAGTGGCCAACAACTCCACGGCTGCCCTGAACGGCTGGACCGTGGGCCTGACCCTGGCCAGTGGTCAGGCCATCAGCAGCCTGTGGAGCGGTGTCAACACGGGCACCACCGGCAGCGTCACCGTCAGGAACGCCCCCTACAACGGCGCAGTGGGTCCGAACGCGTCAACCAACTTCGGGTTCACCGCCACCGGCAACGGCGCCACCGCACCCAGCAACGTCACCTGCACCAGCCCCTGACCGCGGATACGAACGAGGGCCCGGAGCCGGTCGGCTCCGGGCCCTCGCGCTGCGATGGTGGACCGTGGAGCCGGGTAGCTGACGCGGAGCGGCCGCTACCCGTTCCGGTTGATCGCCCGAGAATGTCCTCGGGTCTTGTAGATATGGCCGATCACCGATAGCGTCGCGGTCGATGCCTTGCGGTCCCATCAGGGGTCGGGGCGGAAACTCCACGGGGGAGAAATCATGAAGGGTGCCAGCGCGATTGTTGGCGTCACGGTCCTGGCTGCGGCGACTGGTGTCGTGGTGCTGAGCGCTACCAGCGGTTCGGCGGCGGAGCAGGCGGATGTTCCGCCATCCATCGTGGAGGACTACAGCTACCCGGGCGCTGAGGCGATCTTGGCGCAGCACGGGTTGAAGCTCTTCAAGGGTGACGGGCGCATCGTGTTCGACTCGGCCCGATCGTTCAACGACTCGCAGTGCCCTGCTGGTCTCATCCAGGTCGAGAAGCACCTGGACGTCGACCCCTACGGCGTGTGGTATTGCTTCCGCACGATCGGGTCGAAGGGTTACCTCACCCTGGAGATTCCCGGCACGTTCGGCGTGCGCGGTGGCAGCGAGACGATTCTGGTGAAGGCCAAGCTGCCGGACAACACGGTTCTCCCCACCTATGAGGTGCAGCCGAACCAACCGGTCGCGATCGAGCCGGGTGACGACGGCGAGGCGCCGCAGGCCATCCTGGTCGAAATCCGCAACGAGTAAGCAGGCGCACGCCCCGCTTCCGCCTCTGCGGTCTCTTCACGCTCGGTCCTAACCGGACCGAGCGCCCCAATTCTGCTGCCGCGTCTCGTCGATGACACGTGCTCTCCTGACGTGGGCCGGCATGGCTTCCTCTGCCTGTCCTTCTCACGGGGGTTGTGATGGTTGCGTCGTCTATGACGCTGCTCGCGCGTGGTCGTCGGGGAGCCCGGCGCACATTCCGAACGATCGCCGCCTGCCTGGTGCTGACGCTGGCGGTTCAGGTGGCTGGCTCAGGCGTGCCTGCCCACGCCGACACCGACAGCGAAATCACAATCGCGGAGATGCGCGATCAAGCCGTATACGACCTCATTGCCGGGGGTCCGTCGGTTCGGCGTGCGGCAGAATCAGCACTCCTCGGTTCCGACGATGAAGTCCGCACGTACATCGAGGTCGGATACGACGTCGCCCAGCAGGCGGATGAGCGTGCTGCCGTCCAGGCGATTGCTGGGATGGACGGGCCCGCGGTGCGGGCGGCGGCGTTGGCGGCGTTGGACAAGCCGCGTGAAGAGATGTGGGCCTTCGCCAACGGTGGGTTCGATTCGGCGTGGGATGCGGACGAGCGGGTGCGGGCGTACCGGGTCTTCGAGTCCGGTGGGGTGACCGTCAGGGCGGCCGCGCAGAGCGCTCTCGAGGGTGGCGCTGAGCAGGTTGGTGAGTTCCTCGCGTCGGGGCGTGCGGCGGCCGAGTATGCGGACGACCGGTTGGCCGCGACGCGGATGTTGGCCAACGCGCCGAACAACAGTGGCGCGATGCTCGACCTGGCGGCGAAGGCGGCGTTGCAGGGCACTGCGGAGGAGTTGAAGGAGTTCCTGCGGTGGGGGCAGTTCGTGGCTCGGGCGCGCGATGCCGAGTTGGCCACGATCCGCAGCCTGACCGAGCAGGCGAAGCAGGCCAGTGAGACGACCGCGCGGGAGGCGCTGGCGGCTGAGGAGACGTCGACGCGGGCGGGTAACGCGGCGGCCGAGGCGAAGAAGGCGGCGCTCGCGGCGGAGGCCGAGGCGAAGGCGGCCGGTGGTGACGCGCGCAAAGCGTCGGCGGCGGCTGGTCGGGCGGCGGACGCCGCTGCTGGTGCGGCTGAGGCCGCGCGGGATGCGGTGGCGGCGTCCAACGCGGCGATGCGGGCGGCGCAGGTCGCGGCTGATGCGTCGCGTAAGGCGACGACTGCGGCGGCGCTCACCGCGCAGGCGGCCTCGCGGGCGCAGAAGGCGGCTGCCGCCGCGCGGTTGAACGCCGGCGACGCGCGGCTCGCCCGGGAGGCGGCGGAGGCGGCGCGCGACGCGGCCGACCGCGCCAAGGAACTGGCGCAGGTGAAGGCCGAGCGGGACCGCGCGCTGGCCAAGGCTTCCGCTGCCGGTGCGGCGGCGAAGTTGGCCAGCGGGAATGCCGCAGCTGCGGGCGTGGCGGCGGACGAAGCGGGCCGTCAGTCAGGGGTGTCGGCGCAGCAGGCCCAGCGGGCCCGTAACGCGGCGGCGCAGGCGCGCAGCGCTGCTGCGTCGGCTGATCGGGCTGCTGATCGGGCGGCGGCGCTGGCGCGGCAGGCGCAGGAGGCGTCGGACAAGGCGTTCGCGTTGGCACAGTCGGCGGCGCAGCACGCGGACAATGCGGTCACTCAGGCGTTGGCCGCGGCTGACGCGGCGGATCGCGCGCAGTTCTCCGCCGAGGAGTCGGCCAAGCACGCGCAGGCGGCCGTGGACGCCGCGAATGTCGCCGTGAGCGCGGCCGAGCAGGCGGTGAGCGTCGAGGCGTTGGCGCGTGCCGAGGACGAGGCGCGGCTGGCCGAGTGGACCGAGCAGGGTGTCCAGCAGGCTCAGGCGGCGTTGCAGGCCGAGCAGGCGGCGCAGGCCGCCGGCGGTGAGCTGGCGGCGTGGAACCGCTCGCTGCTGTGGGACACCGCCGAACAGGACCGGATCGACGCCGCGACGAAGACGCTGCTCGCCGAGGCGACCGCAGCCGGCGCGGACACCGCCGTGGTCCTCGACCGGGGGCGCAGGGCCGCGCTGGCACTCCTGACCACCGGAGGTGAGTGGACCAAGCAGGCCGCCCGCGACGCCCTGGCCGGTGACGAGGCGGAAATGCGGCTGTGGCTGACCCAGGGCCGACGAAACGCGGCCGGTCAGGACGACCGGGCCCGGTTGTGGCGGCTGGTGGACACGCTGCCCGACGGCCCGGAGAAGACCGCCGCGCAGACGGCGCTCGGCAACGACGACGCTGCCGTCGAGGCATTCCTTCGGACGCGTAACTACCCGGGCAAGGTCACCAAGGACCGGCAGACGGCCTACCAGATCCTGCAGGCCCCGACCACCGGTGTGAACCTCAAGGCCGCGACCGAGCGCGCGCTGGCCGGGACTACCGCGGAGCTGCATCAGTTCCTGCGCACCGGGCAGCACACCGCACGGTCGGCCGACGAACGGCTCGACGTCTACCGGGTGATGGACGGCGGCGGCCCGGAGGTCCAGGCCGCTGCGAAGGTCGCGTTGGCCGGTCCGGCGTCGCACCTGTCCTACTTCCTGACCACGGGGCAGTTCGAAGCCCTGCAGCGGGATCAGGAGCAGGCCGCGCACCTGACCACGGTGAAG
Source organism: Micromonospora sp. WMMD1155 (assembly GCF_029581275.1). NCBI lineage: Bacteria > Bacillati > Actinomycetota > Actinomycetes > Micromonosporales > Micromonosporaceae > Micromonospora > Micromonospora sp. WMMD1155. The sequence continues at coordinate 2,052,164 of NZ_CP120742.1, read as the reverse complement.
AAACTGATCGCCGAAGCGCAGCAGTACGCGCAGACCGCACTGGAGGACGCTGACCGTGCGGTCGAGGCGGCCAAGCGGGCTCAGGGGTACGTGGCGGAGGCCAACGCGGCCAAGGCGCGGGCCGACAAGGCCGCCCAGCAGGCGGTGACGTTCGCCAACCAGGCTGCGGCCTCCGCGGCCGAGGCGAAGCGCTCGGCGGACCAGGCGGCCGCGTCCGCCGCGACCGCACGCACCGCCGCCAATCGCGCCCAGGCCAGCGCATCCGCTGCCGCCCGATCGGCGGCGACCGCCACCGCCGCCGCCGATCGTGCCCAAGCCGACGCCCGAGCCGCGTACCAGGCCAAGCGCGACGCCCGAGCCTCCGCGGAAGCCGCTGGGAAGGACGCCGCAGCCGCCGCGCAGGCTGCTCAGGAAGCCACTCTGATCTACCTGGAGCGGGTCAAGCAGGCCGAACAGCAGCGCCGCAGCACCGAACCGGGCAGCGGCCCAGGCGGCAACGGCACCGCCTTGGACAACCACAAGACCTGGGGCTGCCTGGCGATCGACCCGTCCTCGGTGTCAAAGCAGTGCGTGAGCGTCTTCACCGACTTCGCCAAGGCCCTCATCGACCAGGAGAAGTGCAAGACCCCGACGAGCGTGCCCTCCACCGGGTGCGCCATGCTCGGCGACCTCAAGCAGCTCATCGGCGAGAACGCCGACGTCCTGATGGACATGCTGCAATTCACCCTGATGGCCTGCGGACTCGTCCCCGGCGTCGGCGAAGCCTGCGACATCATCGACGCTGGCATCTCCTTCGGCCGCGGCGACTACGTCGGCGGCTTCCTGAGCGGTTTCTCCGCAGCCCCATTCATCGGCTGGCTCGGCACCGCAGGCAAAGCCTGGAAGAACTCCGACAAGTTCCGCAACATCAAGAGCCTCATCGACAAGATCCGCAAGGGCGGTGCCTGCCCGGTCCCCTTGGCCAAGGCCGTCGAATCCGGTGCCCGAGCACTCCGCGGCCAAGAAGGCCCGTCGGGGATCAAGCAGTCGACGGTCCCCGAGGTGACGCCGACAACGCCGGCCCTGCGCCTCAGGATCGTTGGCTCGCCGATGTACGATGCCACGACCGATGACGCATCGGCTCTCGTCGCAAACACGGCTGATGACGATTACAACCAGGCGATGAACAAGGCTCTGGCGTGGCTCGAAGAACGCGGGTTCAAAGCCGAACGGCAGACCATCGGCAAGTTCTACGACATCGAGGGTAAGCCGATTGGCATGCAGACGGCCGACCGCAAGACAGGTTTCAGGATTGAGTTCGACGAGCGGAACGGTGCGCATATCAATGTTTGGAGTGGCAAGGAGAAGGGGCCCCACTTCAACTTCAATGCCACCGAAGAGACTGTCACCAAACTGCAAGCACGCTTTGGGTGCAGATGATGGCGGGTGACTACTGGGAAGATGCGGTATATGGCGTAGCGCCATTGAGTGAACTGGACACATTCGACCTGTCAGTCGTCTTCAGTTGGTTGAGCCAGAACGTTCCGGCACGAGGTGCCAAGATTGATTGGAGCCGCGCGCCGGGCAGGCACGCGCACTGGAGTGTCGCGGACGACACGCGGTTGGCCGCGATGGTGTCCAGGGAAGTCTCCATGCGTCTGCGTCACGGCGCGGTGGTCGAACATGCAGGGGACGGGCTTTCGCCGTATGGTGTCCGCTTCGGTGTCGAGAACGCCGGCGCTGTTCTGGCTGCGCTGCTCGAAATACCAGAACATCACTACTTCGTAGCTCAGGATCGATCATGGCTCGTGGTCGCCACGAGTGAAGGTGACCTCGACGTTTTGGACGAGATTGGTCCCAGGGGCGCCTAGCGACCTCACCTCGGATAGGTGCTCGGCGTTATCGAAGTGCCCGGTGGGTTCGGTATTGCCAGGGTCCGCCGGGCACTGATGCCCGGCTGCCTTCGAAGGTCAGCGGCAGTTCGGGAGCGCGCCGAACCTCGTCGCTGGCCGGATTTCGGCGGGTCCACGCCGCCGCACCCTCCTGCGGCCTTTTGAGGTCGCGGCACCCCGCCGACGCGATCGCCGGCGCCGAGCAGGGGTGGCTGTCCGGGTGTGTCATCCGTGAAGCGTTCGATGCGTGGCGCAGCGGCGCAGCCTGGGACTGGTCCCGTCTGCCGTTCGTGCGGCGTGCCGGGATGACCTTGCCCCAGGCGGCAGCGAACGAGCGCCGCCGCTGTTGCGATGACAAGTCCGAATACCTTGGCAGCGGCGTGCGCCTCCGCTACCGTCCATGGGAACGCTCCCACAAACTTCGATACGTCTATGTGATCAGGAGGAAACACGTCGTGGCTATCCTCTCCCCGCTCCGCAGCAGATCGGCGGCCATCAGTGTGGCGGCCATCGCGGGCACCGTCGCCGCAGGCGTCTGCTTCGCCGTCAGCGGTGCGTCCGCCGGCACTGTCTCCGGCTCGCTCTACCGCGACCCGAGCTCAGCGGTCGTCCGCTGGGTCGCCGCCAACCCCGGCGACTCGCGTGCCTCGGTCATCCGCGACAAGATCGCGAGTCAGCCGCAGGCCCGCTGGTTCGCCAACTTCAACCCGTCGACGGTGCAGGCCGAGGTCTCCGAGCACATCGGCGCCGCCAACGCGGGGCAGCAGATCCCGGTGCTGGCGGTGTACGAGATCACCAACCGGGACTGCGGCGGAGCCAGCGCGGGTGGGGCGCCAGACCTCAACCAGTACCAGACGTGGGTGACCAACTTCGCCAGAGGGCTGGGCAACCAGACCGTCCTGATCATCCTGGAGACCGACTCGCTCGCCCTGCTGACGTGCCTGAGCAGCAGTGAGATCAACGCGCGTAACCAGGCCATCTCGACAGCCACCCGGACCATCAAGTCGGCCAACCCCAACGCCAAGGTGTACCTCGACGCCGGGCACTCCACCTGGAACAGCGCGAGTGAGACGGCCAACCGGCTCCGGGCGGCCGGCGTGCAGTACGCCGACGGCTTCTTCAGCAACGTGTCGAACTACAACTCCACCTCCAGCGAGGCGAACTTCGGCCGGGCGGTCATCTCCTCGCTCAACGGCATGGGCATCTCGGGCAAGCGCCAGGTCATCGACACCAGTCGTAACGGCGGTGCGAGCGGGGACTGGTGCGGCGACGACAACACCGACCGGCGCATCGGGCAGTACCCGACGACGAACACCGGCGACGCCAACATCGACGCGTACCTCTGGGTGAAGCCGCCGGGTGAGGCGGACGGCTGCCGCTACACGGCCGGTTCGTTCCAGCCCGACCTGGCCTTCAGTCTGGCCAACGGCGCACCCAACCCGCCGACGACCACACCGCCCACCACGCCTCCGACCACCACGACCCCGCCGACCACTCCCCCCAACACCACGCCGCCGGCCGGTGGCGGCTGCTACGCGGACGTGGCGATCAACCAGTGGGCCGGCGGTTTCACCGCGAGCGTGACGGTCACCGCCGGGCAGTCGGACATCAACGGCTGGACCGTGACCATCGTGCTGCCCGGCGGTGCGGCGGTCACCGGCACCTGGAACGCCCAGGCCAGCGGCACCAGCGGAACCGTCCAGTTCCGCAACGTGGGCTACAACGGCCGCGTCCTCGGCCGGCAGTCGACCAACTTCGGCTTCCAGGGCACCGGCACCGGTCCGGGTACGACGGCCACCTGCGTGACCGCCTGATCCCACGGGATGGCGGCGGGCCCGGCGCGGACGGCAATCTCCGCGTCGGGCCCGCTGTCGTCCGGGGCTCTGTCATCACATTGACGTTCTCCGATATATACGTCTAACGTATGACGTCTGTCACCGGTCGCGACTCACCGCCGGAGGAATCGATGAAAGTGAACAGCGCACCTCGCCGCGTCATGGCCGCCGGAATCTCGCTGGCGCTGCTCAGTGCTGCGATCGGGATCGTCTCCACCGCGCCGGCGGCGGTCGCCGCGACTCAGGGGCCCTGTGACATCTTCGCCTCGGGCGGAACGCCGTGCGTGGCGGCGCACAGCACCACCCGGGCGCTGTACGGCACCTACAACGGGCCTCTCTACCAGGTCCGGCGCTCCTCGGACAACGCGACCCAGGACGTCGGCGTGCTGAGCGTCGGTGGTTCCGCCAACGCCTCCACCCAGGACTCGTTCTGCGCCAACACCAACTGCGTCATCACGGTGATCTACGACCAGTCCGGCCGAAACAACCGCCTCACCCAGGCGCCACCCGGTCACTTCGTCGGCCCCGCCCCGGGCGGTTGGGACAACCTCGCCGACGCGAAGGCCGCGCCGGTCACCGTCGGTGGCCAGAAGGCGTACGGGGTCTACATCGCGCCCGGCACCGGCTACCGCAACAACAACACCAACGGCGTCGCAACCGGCGACCAACCGGAGGGGATCTACGCGGTCGTGGACGGCACGCACTACAACCAGTGGTGCTGCTTCGACTATGGCAACGCGCAGACGAACAACCTGGCGGACGAGCGCGCGATCATGGAGACCGTCTACTTCGGCGCCAACAAGCAGTGGGGCTACGGGGCGGGGAGCGGCCCCTGGATCATGGCCGACCTGGAGTGGGGGCTGTTCTCCGGGGTGAACGCGGGCTACAACAACATCGCCTCCATCAATCACCGCTTCGTCACAGCCATGGTCAAGGGTGAGCCGAACCACTGGGCGATCCGGGGCGGCTCCGCCCAGTCGGGCAGCCTGACGACCTACTTCGACGGGCCACGCCCCGCCGGCTACCACCCGATGAAGAAGGAGGGGGCCATCCTTCTCGGGATCGGCGGCGACAACAGCATCACCGGGCGCGGCACCTTCTTCGAGGGCGTACTGACCTCCGGCTACCCGTCGGCGGCCACTGAGAACGCCGTGCAGGCCAACATCACCGCCGCCGCGTACGCCCCGGCGACCGGCAGCAACCCGCAACAGAACGTCCAACTTCTGGGCGGGCAGTCCGGTCGCTGCGTCGACGTGCCGAACGGCGTCTCCACCAACGGCACCCAGGTGCAACTGTGGGACTGCATCAGCAACAGCACGGCCCAGCGCTGGACCCATACCGCGGCCAAGCAGCTCCAGGTCTACGGCAGCAAGTGCCTCGACGCGAACGGAGCCGGCACCAGCAACGGCACCCAAGTGATCATCTGGGACTGCCACGGCGGCACCAACCAGCAATGGAACGTCAACGCCAACGGCACCATCACCGGCGCGCAATCCGGACTCTGCCTGGACGCGAACGGTGCCGGGACCGCGAACGGCACCAAGCTCATCCTCTGGTCCTGCAACGGCGGTGCCAACCAGCGATGGACCCCGCGTAGTTGATCCCGGTCGGGTGCGTCGCCCTCGTGAACGCCACGAGGGCGACCCCGGCTGGATCAACCGATGCCGTCGACCGCAGCCCTGAGTGCGTTGATCGACGGGTCCCAACTGAAGTTCAGGACCGGGATGCCGGAGGCGGCGGCGTTGCTGTCGCCACCGAGGACCACCGCCCGCGGCTTGCTGGTGCCCTGAGGGACCACCAGGTACCAGTTGCCCTTCACATTCGCGATGAACACTTCATCTACCTCCTGGTCGGGCGGGTTCGGGTTGGTGACGTCCCCGACGTGGTTCTCGAAATCCACCGTCGCGCCGAAGTTCGTCGGACTGCCGGTGTTCAACCACAGACTCGTGTGTACATGCGGTCCGACGCCGGAGTCACTGCCGCTCGCCGAGGCGCCGGAGTACGCGATGGTCTGGCCCCGCGACACACGTTGTCCGGTGGAGACGGTGATCGACGACAGGTGCAGGTGCCGGGTGTAGTTGCCGTCGTCGTGGGCCATCCCCACGACGCGTCCGGTCGCGGTGGAGGTGTCGGTCTTCACGTACCGGATCGTGCCGTTCGCCGCGGCCATGACGGGAGTGCCGGTCCCGACCGCGTAGTCAGTGCCCGGCTCGCCCGAGGGAGGCGTCCGGTTTCGGTGATCCTGCCAAGAACTGGAGATCCGGACATTTCCGCATGGCCTCTGATAGCTGCCGGCAGCCTGAGCGGAGCGGGGCAGCAGACCGAAGGCGGCCGACACCCCGGACGCCGCCAGTGCGGCGCTGGTGAGGAAGCCTCGTCTCGAAAGTCCACGCAGGTAGGCGACGCCGCCGAGATCCTCGGGCCGCGGGCCGCCGGGGCCGACGAGCCGGGAAGGGTTCGGGCGAGGCTCCTCGTAGAGGATCATCGATGAAACGTAAGGCTACTCGTGTTGAACGGCAAGGGCCTATCCCGGGTCTGGGCGTCGTGCGGCAGCCTGCACCACTGTCCGGGTCCGCATCTCCCGTGCCGCCGCCGCCCCGCGCGCCGGGTAGGCGGAGACGACGGCGCTCCCGGTGACGTGGTCCGCAGGCCGATGACCTGCGGCTTTCCCGTCTTCCCCTGTTGCGTGCCGGTCGCTTCGCGGGCTCGCTGCGATCGCTTGCCGGAGATCAGCAGGCCACGCCTCTCGTTCTTCGGTAGCCCTTAGGGGCTGAGGAGTGACTTGGTGAGCGGGCTCAGTCTGTTGTCGAGGCGGAAACCTCCCACAGGGCGCTGACAGGCATCGCGCGGAGCCTGTCGCCGAACGGCAGCGTGGAGGTTCCGGTGTAGAGGACGATGCCGGCGATGAAGTCCTCGCCGAGCCGGTCGGCGAGGCGGCGTAGCCCGCGGAAGTCGTCGGGTCCGACGGTGGTGGCTGCTTTGACTTCGATCCCGACCACCTGACCAGCTCGGTTCTCGAGCACCGCGTCGACTTCGTACCTGCTCTGATCGCGGTAGTGAGAGAGGTCGACGGGCTGCTCGGACCAGGTGAGCTGGCGGGAGAGTTCGGACAGGACGAATGACCCGAGGAGTGGGCCGAACGGTGCGCCCGGCCGGAGCAGTGCCCGGGCGTCGGTCGCGGTCTCGTTGGCGGCGATGCCCGAGTCGACAAAGATCAGTTTGGGCGCGGCGGTGGTGCGGGTGCCCAGGTTGCGGGACCAGCCGGGGATCCGTTTGACCAGGAATATCTCTTCCAGGGCCTGGAGGTAGCGGGCGATCGTCGGTCGACTGAGCCCGAGGGCGGATTCGAGGGAGTTGGCGGCGATGATGGTCGCGGACCTGGCCGCGAGCAGGCGTACCAGTTTGCGTAGCTCGCCCTTGTGCTGGATGTCGGACAGCTGCCGGACATCGCGGTCGATGAGCGCCTGGACGTAGGCGTCGAGGAACCGTTGGCGGCGGCGCGGGTCGGTACGGGTGGTGGCCTCGGGTAGGCCGCCACGCACTATCCTGGCCGCGTAGTCGGCGCGGGTCACCTCCGACTCGTGTCGCAGGTCCGGACCGAGCGTGAAGACGGCGTCGACGAATCCGTCCGGCGCTGCGTCGAGTTCTCCTTGGGAGAACGGCCAGAGCTCCACGGTCTCCATCCGGCCGGGCAACGCGTCCGGTGCAGCCACCATGCCGAACAGCCGTGACGATCCGGTGAGCAGGTACCGGCCCGGACGGGGGTCCTCGTCGACCGCAGCCTTGATGGCCAACAGGAGTTCCGGAGCGCGTTGGATCTCGTCGATGACCAGGAGTTCGGAGGAGTCCACGAACCCGACGGGATCGGCGATAGCCGCTGCCCGGTCCTGAGCACGATCAAGATCGCGGCGTTCGGCTAGACGATCGCCGGCGACGAGGCGGACCAGGGTGCTCTTGCCTGCTTGACGCGCTCCGCTGATCAAGACGACGCGAGTGTCCGCCAGAGCGGCATTGACCTGCGCGGCGGCGCGGCGGGGGATCAGGTGCCGTGTGGGCACGGCAGCAGCATAACGGGCGAACCTTCGATCTGCGAGGGACTCGGCTTTCGATTTGCGGCACCAGGTGCGTTCGTTATGCGGTCATCTGGTGTTCGATCTGCGGGCCCGTCAGCGGGGGCGGCCGTGGAAGAGGTCCGCCGCTACGCCGTGTTGCTGCGGGTCGCGGCGAGTTCGGGGGAGGCTTCTTCCCAGCGCTGCCGGAGCTGGGGTGGCAGCCAGAGGGTGGGCCAGAGC